>CAIQOO010000181.1 GCA_903873485.1 uncultured beta proteobacterium
AGGCGCGTAGCCCACCAGGCTCAACGGTACAAAGCCGGCCGCACCCGGGTCTTCAATGGTGCCGTTGACGGTGTGGTCGGCATCAAACTGCCCGCCATCGGTGATCTGGAAGTCCAGCCGGGTCTTGCCGCCCTCGGTGACGATGGCACCGCCATAGGCAACACTGGCCAGATTCACCCAGGTATTGCTGGCATCCAACTTCCAGTAGCCATTGATGCCCAGCGTCGGGTCGACATACAGGCTGAAGGTCTCAGTCACACCCACACCACTGATGCCGCTCAATCCAACAACGGCGTCAAAGGAGATCAGCCCCAGCGGCATCTTGACCTCAGCGGGCAGGTTGGCTGGTGCATCTTTTTGAACCACGTTTTGCAACTGCGCCGTATTGCCATCGCTGCTGTCAGGCTTGCCAGCGTTTGAATCGGCCACCAGGCTGACAAACACCGGTAGTGCATCGCCCGGGCTTGAGATGGCAGTGGGGGTTTTGAGGAACGGTACCGAGGCCACGCTTTGCTGTACGGCATCGGCCACACCGTCGCCGTTGCCGTCGCCTGCCACCGCACCATTGACATCAAGTGGCTTGACAAATTCCTCTAACACTTCTGGTGTGCCGTCGCCATCGTCATCGGGCAAATCTGGCCATTCGGTGACCGGGGGTAACACGGGTATCGGGTCGGGTTGCGGGTTAACCGGTGTACCTTCTTCCACATTGATCAGGTTCAGTGTGTAGCTGGCAGTCGCTGGTGTGCTGGCGGGCAGAGATGAGTCAGCGACCTGAACTGCCAATTGGTAACTTGTCTGGGTTTCGAAGTCCAGCACCACACCGGCCTTGAGGAAAAGCGCATTGCCAACGATCTCAAAGCTGGCAGCATCGGCTCCGGTCAGGCTCAGGGTGTTGTTACCCTGGGCGTCATCGGTGATGACGATGTTGGCCACCAGGATGTGGCTGCTGGTGTTGGTGTTTTCCAGGATGCGGCTGTCGGTGAGCACACTGCTCAGGGTCAGTGTCGGGGCGGTGTTGGTCACGGTGACATCAACAACGGCAGCGCTGGCCGCACTGCTGACGTGCTCGGACGTTCCTCCAGCATCGGTGTAGCGGGCCACCACGGTAATGGTCTTGCCGAACTGAGTTGCCCCAAGCAGGAGGGTGCCAGATGTTGCACCGCTGATGTCCACCCCGTTGGCTTGCCATTGGTAACTGATCGTCAGGGCGGCGGGACCATCGGCATCGCTTAAGGTGTTGGCCGCTGTCAGGGTCTGGCCCAGGATTGGAGTGCCGCTGATCGTGACGGCGCCGGTGGGGGCATCGTTGGTGTTGGTGTTGGCAACCGGAGCCGTGGCGCCGGAGGTCACGCCCTCGGCAGTGCCGCCGCCGTCGGTGTAGCTGGCAATGACGGTAATGGTTTGGCCGACCTGATCGGCTCCAAGCACCAGGGCGCTGGAGGTCGCACCGCTGATGGCAACGCCATTGGCTTGCCACTGGTAGCTCATGACCAGGGTGCCCGGGCCGTCTGGGTCGGCCAGGGTGTTGCTGGCTGTCAGGGTCTGCCCCTGAGCTGCCGTGCCGCTGATCGTGACGGCGCCGGTGGGGGCATCGTTGGTGTTGCTGACCGCTGCCGTCGGACTGCTGCTGACACTCTCGGCAGTGCCGCCGCCGTCGGTGTAGCTGGCTTTGACCGTGATGGTTTGGCCCACTTGTGCTTGCGTCAGCAGCAGGGTGCCCCCGGTGGCACCGGCAATGGCGGTGTTGTCGGCAAACCACTGGTAGCTGATGCCGGTCAGCGGGCTGGGGCCATCAGGGTCAGCCAGGGTGTGGCTGACGGTGAGGGTCTGGCCCTGGGTGGGAGTGCCGCTGAGGGTGACGCTGCCGCTTGGAGCCTCATTGGCGTTGCTGACGGTGATGGTGAGGCTCTGGCTGTCGCTGGTGCCCTGGCTGTCGCTGACCTGCACGGTGACTTCATAGATGTTGTTGGCGTCTGCATCGCCCGGGGCTTCAAAGTTGGGGGCGCTGGCAAAGCTAAGTGCGCCGGTGCTGGGGTTGATGCTGAATTGGGCTGCATCGGCCCCGCCCAGGCTCCAGCGCAAGGTGTCGCCGTCGGCATCGCTGGCTGCCATGGTGAGGATGGCGGGGGTGTTTTCTGCCAGGCTCAGGCTGGCGGCATCGGCGCTGGCGTTGCTGGTGATGACGGGGTAATGGTTGACCGGCGTAGGTGGCTCGGGTGGTGTAGGTGGCTCGGGTGGCGGAGGTGGTGGTGGCGGAACCGGGGTTTCATCGACATCGATGAGGCTCAGGGTGTAGCTGGTGCTCACTGCGCTGCTGCCATTGACGCTGCTGTCTTGCACGTTGACGGTGAGCGTGTAGCTGGTTTGGGTCTCAAAGTCGAGCACGGTGCCGACTTTGAGGTACAGCGCGGTGCCGTCAACTTCAAAGCGGGCGGCATCTGCGCCGCTGAGGGTGATGTTGTTGCTGCCCAGGGCATCGTCGGTGACGGTGATGTCGGCCACCTTGATGCGGCTGGTGGTGGCCGTGTTCTCAGGCAGGCTGGTGGTGCTGTTGACTAGTGCCACGGCGCTGGGGGCGGCGTTGGCGTTGGTCACCGTCAGGCTGTAGCTGGCAGTTACCGGGGTGGTTACCACGCCGTCGCTGACGTTGATGGCGATGCTGGCAGCACCAGCGGCGGTGGCGGTGAAGGTGGCGGCGGCGATTGCCGTGTTGATGGCAGCTGCCGTGCCAACCAGTTGAATGCCAGGCGCGACAAGGTCGGTGTCGGTCAGGCCATTGATGACACCGTTCACCGGGGTCAGCGTCACGCTCAGCCCGGTGCTGCCTTGCTCTGCATCGGCCACCGTGAAGTCGGCCAGCGTCGCGGCGATGCCAACCGTTACGGCTTGCGCGGTGGCGGGCACGCCGGTCAGGGTCGGCATGGTGTTGACGCTGAAGCCGAGCGCGCCGGGGTCGGTGATGGTGCCTGGTGCGGGGTTGGAGTCAAACTGGCCGCCATCGGTGATCTGGAAGTCAAGCCGGGTCTTGCTGCCCTCGGTGACGATTTGGCCGCCGTACTCCGGGCTGGCCAGGTTGACCCAGTTGCCGGCGGTGTTTTGCTTCCAGTAGGCATTGAAGCCCAGCGTCGAATCGACATACAGGCTGAAAGATTCGTTGCTGCCGGCAGCCCCGCTGACCGTGGCAGAAAACGAGATCAGGCCCAGTGGCATGCTGACATTGGCGGGCAGATCGGCGGGGGCATCAAGCTGGCGCACATCGTGCAGGCCGGCGCTGTTGCTGTCACCGGTGTCGATATGGCCGCCGGCGGAGTCGGCCACCAGGCTGACATACACCGGTGGGGCAGTCGGGGTGGTGCTGACGGCCGGGGTCTTCAAAAACGACACCGAGGCCACGTTGGATTGCAACGCATCGGGCGTGCCGTCGCCATTGCCGTCGCCCGTCCTGCCGCCCGGGGTGGGTGGCGGTACGTTGTTCTCAATGCTGGCGGTGGCGCCGTCGCTGTCGTTGAGGCTGACCGGGCCAGTGCCGGTCAGGTTGACGATCACGCCGTCGGGCAGGTTGCTGAGGTCAACCGTGCCGCTGCCGTCGTTGTTGATGGTCAGCACATCGCCGGGCTGCAGGCCGCTGATGTCAACGTTTTGCTGGCCGGTGCCGGTGACATTGAGCGTGGTGTCGCCCGTCAAACCACTGGTGTTGACGCTGCCGCTGCCGGTGTTGTCGAGCGTGACCGTGCCGCCGGGATTTGTGACGCTGGTGTCACCGCTGCCGGTGGCTGTGACGGTGCTGCCACTGCCCGGATTTGGGATGGTGGTGTTGCCACCTGGCACGGTGGTAATGACGGTGCTGGTGCCGTCGGGGTTGGTGATGGTGGTCACTGGCGGCGGGGTCGGGGTTGGGGTCGGGTCAGGTGCGGGTGCCGGGGGCGGCGCGGCTGCGGTGGTGAAGTTGTAGCTGGTCTGGTCGCTGACGGCCACTGCGCTGTTGCCGGCGGTGTCCTTGAGCGCGTTGGCATCCCAGCTCACGCAATACGAGGCCGAGTAGCCCAGGTCGGTGGTCGGGTTGATGACGATCTGGCCACTGCTGTTGATGGTGATGGTGGCGAGCACCAGCACGCCGTCGGGCACGGTTTTGAGATAAACGTGGGTCAGGTCGTCAGACGATGCGTTCAGCGGCTCGGCAAAGCGCACCACGATGTCGGCGCTACTTGAGGCAGACGTGGCACCGTCAGCCGGTGTGCTGGTGTCTGGGCTGAACACCGGCGCGGTGGTGTCGATGGCATAGGTGTGGCTGGCCACTGGGCCGCTGTTGCCGGCTTCGTCGGTCACGCGCACCTTGATGGTATCGCTGCCGCTGAGTGTCTGAGCAGCCAGGCTCCAGGTGTTGGTGCTGGTACTGGCTGTGACCCAGGTGCTACCACCGTTCAGACTGACCTGCAAAATCTCGCCCTCAAGCAGTGCGGTGCTGAGTGTGCCGCTGATGTTTTGAGTCGCAAGTTTCGTGATCAGATCGGTGCTGGACGTGCCTGTGTCGTTGCTGAACACGACTGAATCGACCGTGGTTGTCGGGGCCGTGGTGTCGAGCACATAGGCTTGGCTGGCTTCCTGCGCGACATTTCCTGCTGTGTCTGATACGCGCACCTTGAGCGTGTCGCTGCCACTGAGCGTCAAGCCAGCCAGGCTCCAGGCGTTTGAACCGGTGGTGGTCGAGGCTGCTGCCCAGGTCTGGCCATTGTCCAGCGAGACCTGAACAATCTCACCGGCCACCATGTTGGCGCTGACGGTGCCGCTGATGGTCTGGCTGATGGCAGAGGTGATGAAGTCGGTGCTGCTTGTGCCGGTATCGTTGCTTAGCGCCTTGGTGCCGATGGTTGCTGTGGGTGCAGTGTTGTCCAGCGCGTAGCTGTGGCTGTAGGCTGTGCTGCTGAATCCGGCGCTGGTGACGCGCACTTGCAGGGTGCTGCTGCCACTGATGGTCTGCGCCAGCGACCAGGTGCTTTGGCCTACGGTGTTGCTGGCGGTTACCCAGTTGGCCCCATTGTCCAGTGACACTTCAACCGTCTCACCGGTGACGGTGTTGGCGCTCAGGGTGCCGCTGATGGTCTGCGAAGCGGTTTGGGTGATCAGGTCGGTGGTGCTGGTGCCCGTGTCGGCTGAGAAAGTCGCGCTCAGCACGGTCGTCGTTGGTGCCGTGCCAAGGGTGATGATGCCGGTGGATGCTGCGCTGACGTTGCCTGCGGCATCGACGGCATAGACCTTGTAGGTGCCAGCGGTCAGGCCGGTGGTGCCCAGCGGCGTGTTGCTGGCACCGGTGGTGACAGTGGCTTTGGTGGCAGTGTTGCCGGTTACCAATGTTTCCAGCGCGGCGTAGTCGGCAGGTGTTTGGCCGGACGGCACCAAATAGATCAGTCCAGCTTCAGTGCTTTGACTGGTGGTGACGTTGCTGCCGATGCCCACATTGGCGGTGGTCACCGAGGCAGTGGGGACTTCAGTGTCACACACCCAAGCCTGGCTGCGTTCGGTGCCGCTGTTGCCAGCGGTGTCGGTCACGCGCACCTTGAGCGTTTCGCTGCCTTCCAGGGTTGCGTCGATGCCGGTCACACTCCAACTGGTTTCCCCGGTGGCTATCGTTGCTGGTACCCATTCGCCAGTACTAAAGAGTTGGAATTCGACGATTTCATTGGCCGCCAGAGGCGCACTGAGCGTGCCGCTGATGGTTTGCTGCTCCGTTTTGGTAATGAAATCGCTTGGAGCCGTTCCTGTATCTGCGCTGAATGCTATGGTTGCGATAGTGGTCGTGGGCAATGAGGTATCCAACTGGTAGGCGTGGCTGAACTCCGGGCCGGCATTGCCTGCGGTATCTATCACCCGCACTTTGAGCGTGCCAGAGGCCAGCGTCAGCGTGGTGGCCAGGCTCCACGGTTTGGCGCCAAACTCGTTGGTGGCATCCACCCAGGTGCTGCCATCCAGCGAGACCTGCACCTTCTCACCGGTAGCGGTGACGGCACTGAGCGAGCCGCTGATGGTTTGAGTTGCGGTTTTGGTAATGCAGTCGTCGTCGAGTGTGCCGGTGTCGGCGCTGAATATCGGGCTGACGATGGTGGTGGTCGGCGCGGCGGTGTCGAGCTCATAGGCTTGCGATGCACTACCAACGACTGAGGCACCGTTGCGCGCTTCGAGCTTGATCGTCATGTTGCTGCTGCCCAGCGTGACCGGTGTCCAGGTCAGCGTGGTGCCCGACACCATGCTGGTGACTTCGGTATAACTCGTCCCGTTGTCCACCGAACCCCAAACAGTGATGCCGGTTGAGTCCAGCGCGCTATTGAGTGTGGCGGTAATGGTCTGGCTGGCGGTGTTGGTGATGAAGTCGGTAGTGGGCGTTCCGGTGTCAGCACTGAGTGCCAGACCAGTGATCGCCATCTGCGCCGTTAGCGTGATGTCGTTGCTGTCCGTGCCGCCCGCATAACTCAGTTTCATCGGCACGCCGTTCACCGTAACAATGGCCCCTTCGGCCAGGCCGGTGAACGTGCCGGCTCCGGTACCGGTATTGGCATCGGCAACGGCATCCGTGCCGTCGTTATTCACCAGCACAAAGACGTCACCCAGGGCTGCGGTGTAGGTACTGCCACTCAGTTCCAAGGTGCCAGACAAGTAAACCAGCCCAGTTACATTGACCTGGTCGTAGCCATTGCTGGCAGCACCTGCGGTGGCACCGTTGATTTGTGCCGCCAGCTTGCCCATCATCACCAGGCCGCCCGTGGCCAGACCCTCGGTGGTAGTGGTGGTGCCAACATCAAGCGTGCCGCCAGCGGAGACTATGACGTTACCGGCAATCGACCCGGTGCCGCCCAAGGTTGCGCCGGTCTGAACGGTTGTGGGGACAGTGCTGCTGTTGCTGCCATTGACCAGCAAGGTGCCAGCCGAAACGGTCGTGGTGCCTTGGTAGATATTGGCGTTCGTCATGGTCAGGGTGCCCGCACCCGCCTTGACGATACTGCCTGTGCCGCTGATGACCCCGGAGAGCGTCAATGCATTGGCATCTGACACGGTGGAGGTGCTGGTTAGCGTGATGGCGTTGTCGATGGTCTCGCCGGTGCCCGTCACCAGCAAGGTACCGCCCCCCAAATTGAGCGCGCCAGCACCGATGTTGCTGTCGCCAGCAATACGAAGGGTGCTACCCGTGTCGACAATAGTCTGGCCCGTGTAACTTGCCGTTCCCCCCAGTTGAAGAACACCACTTCCCGATACGGCCAGACCGCCCGTGCCACTGATATTGGCGCTGACATTAATTGGACCAACGGTTGAAGCGTTACCGGTGTTGAAGGTGTTGGTGCTACCCGCCAAGCTCAAAAGACCATTGATTTCGAAGGTGCCGGTTGAGTACTTTTGGATTTGGGCATTGCTGAGGGTCAACGTGCCCGCACCCGTTCTGATCTCACCGCCGAAGACTTGGAATGACGAAGATGCGGTTTGGTTATGTCCGTTCAAGTCAAGCAAACCGGCCGTACCTATCGAATAACTTTGATTGGCATTTATCTGGTCATTGGCAAGCCACCGCAGCACCGCAGAGTCTGGGGTTGTCCCATTAGCTGGGTCAATTTGGATACGACCTGCACCACCTGTACTGACTGTGGCTGATGTCTTATTGAGTTCGATGGCTGCACCTGAGTAAACCTGAAAGTCACCGCCGATCGTGTCGGTCGTTGTTCCCCCCAACTCCAGGATGCCGCTGCCTTTCACAGCTAGGCTTATTTTGGTGCCAGACAGGCTTCCGGTAAAGGTGCTGCGCGCCCCGGATGCAAGTTCAAAAGTAAGCGTGCGCCAGTCTGTGGTTTGTGAATTTCCAATTGCACCCGCACCGCTAAGGCTGGTGAAGGTCTGATCAAAGCCATTGATATCCAGCGTACCCCCGGCGGCAATCGTCAGCGCGGTTGGGGACAGGTCGTTTGATTTACCCAATTTAAGGGTGCCGTCCGAGATAACCGTCTGCCCGGTGTAGCCAGCCAAACTGCCGCTGGCCGCACCGCCAAAAACCAGCGTGCCGGCACCGGCCTTGGTTAAGGTGCCGCTGCCCACCAGCCCGCTAAACGAGCCCAAAGTGAATATGTCGCCAGTGCCGTTAAAGACAGTCAAGTCGCCAGCCAGTTCGATTCGGGCGGTATTTGGACTAATCGACGAGTCGTAGCGAATCGTCAGATTGTTGACTACATCGGCATCCAGCGTAGTATTGGCAGGCACGGTCAGGATTGTTTGTTCCTTAATCACGATGGTCTGACCATTCAACCCCGCAGGAAAGCTGATGGTCTTGCCGCCAGCGGATGCAAGCGCCAGCGCTTCACGCAAACTCAGGCCACCGCCATCGGCCAGTTCAGCCGCGTAACTGCCACCTGTAGTGAAGTCATCGCCAGAGTCCAGGTTGGTGGTGATGGTCAAGGCATCCGAGACCGTGATGGAAAACTCTTTTTCAAAAGTGGTGTTAGCCGCGTCAGTCGTGCGAACACGCACGCTGTAGGTGCCCGCAGTCAGCGCTGTGGGGTCGGTGGCCCGCAGGTTGCCGCCCAAAATGTTGAACAGCGCATTGTTGGTAGCGCCCGTACCGGCGACCAGGGTGTAGGTGTAGGTGTCGCCGGTGTCCACATCCGTGGTGGATAAGGCGCCTACCGTGGCGTTGGCTGCGTCAAACGTCGTGACGCTACTGGCAGACAAGGCGATGTTGGTCGGCGCATCGTTCCTTGACGTGGCCGTCACCAGGGTAGTCGCATTGGCGGTGCCACCGACCGCACCATCATTCGGTGTCAGGGTAAACGTCGTTTGAACTGTGCTGTTCACAGCAACCTGGTTGGCCGTCGGGGTAAACACCAAGGCCTGCAATTTGCTTTGAACATCGGCCGCGCTGCTGCCTGTCACCGTGTAGGCACCGGCTGTACCGGTCAAGCCATCGCCTGCCAGCGTGCCATTAGCGGCTGTGTAGCCAATGTTGACCGTGTAGCTTGTCCCGTCCGCATCAGAGTAGGTAACGCCTGAAAAAGGTGTCACTGTGGCGTTATCGTTGACTGTGCCGGCAGTGGTAAAGGTGCCGCCAATGCTGGGCGCAGTGTTGGGGGCATATTTCTGAATATAAAACTCATTGAAATAAAGTTTTGTGTCATCTGTGAAATTAATGTTTACATTTTTAAGGTTTGTAAATGATGTCAAATTAATCGTCGTCCAACTATTTGCGGTTGCCGTTGCCGTCGTTTGAATCGCCAAACCAGTAGAAACGCCTCCACTTTTTTGAGCCCAATCAAAACTCGAATATCCTGAAATGGTTAATGTTACATCCGCTGATGTTGCGTTATATGCGCTAAATTTACTAATATCATAAGCATTATTCGAGCTTCCGATATTAAAAGCATCCAATAGAGCGGATTTATCGATAGCATATAGACCAGCAGTCAAGCCATAAGAACTACCGTTTGCTAGCAGACTTTGTGTTCCGTCTGCATCAGGTGCGGATGGACTGATAAAAAAGATGTTTACATTCGGCACAGCGGTACTACCATTTGTTCCGGGAGTAATATATCCACCGAATATATTGGGAGTTAATGCTGTAAAGTTAATATATGTAAATGCAAGTGTATTTTCAAAAGCACTTTCATTTATTGACTGAGTCTCAATATCCCCGGTCTTCGCCTCCAGTGCCCAATCACCGCCCTTATCTGCAGCCCCGGTCAAATCACTGGACGCCGCCACATCCGCCTGCGTAATCTTCGCGATGGATTCGACAAACGCCTGCCCCGCCTCGCCCTGCGCCACATTGCAGCCGTAGAGCAGCAAATCGCCTTCAGCCGTCAAACTCTGGCCAATCTGCGCCAGCAGCGGGGCATAGGTGTTGAGGGTGTCGCTGTTAAGCAGGGTGTCGCCCAGTTGCAAAGCCCCGGCGCTGCCGTGGCTGAACACATGAATTGCATCAACGCCGCTGCGCCCGGCCAGCGCGTCAGCCATTTGCTGTAGTCCGTTGCCGCCGTTAATCAGGATGACCTCGCTGTCTGCCGGCAAACCGGCGATGAGGGTTTGGTAGTTGGAAACGCGGGTGTCGATGAAGACCAGACTTGTCTGGACGGTTTGGGTGTTGCGCATGGTGGCTGCCTTGGTTTGCTGAAAATGTGGGTCTGTGTGGGTTGGCGCACAGACGAATGCAAAGCTTAGGCGGAACGGTCAAAAAATTCCTACCAATACCTACAAGCCAGGGTGATTTGGCGGCGGGCTGGGTATCGGCCTGGCAATGCGCGCGGCTGGCTTGTGTGCTATTGTTAATATAGCTGTAAGCGCTTATGCAGCGGGCGCTAGAGGCTATTTTTATGGTAAAAATGAATGTGCAAACACTGATGTTTTGGGTCTTTGTCTGGATGCCAGCACCCCGGCGAGTACGCACTGAACTGCGCAAAAATATTTTTTTGCTGGGTCGTTGGCCGTCCAAGTGAACGCGCAGAAGCCATGGCTGCACACCCATCGGTTGCAAGCTTTGGTGGATACGGTCTGGAGAAAATCAACCATACAATGGCTGATTTTCAACCAGTTGAATGCCAACATGCATCCCAGACATATCACCCCGTTGCTCGCCGAGGCCTTGGCTGATACGCCTGTTGTGGTGATCAACGGTGCCCGCCAAAGCGGTAAAAGCACGCTCGTGCAGGCACTGCTGGGGGCCGATGCAAGGCCGCGCCGCTACCTCACTCTGGATGATCTGGCCGTACTCCATGCGGCAAAATCAGACCCGGCGGGCTTTATCAATGGTTTGCAAGGCGCGGTGACGCTCGACGAGGTGCAACGTGCGCCTGAGCTTTTTTTGCCCATCAAGGCGGTGGTTGACCGGCAGCGTCAGCCGGGTCAGTTTTTGCTCACTGGCTCGGCGGACGTGATGCTGCTACCTGGCATTGCCGACTCGCTGGCCGGGCGCATGGAGGTGCTGTCGCTGTGGCCGCTTTCTTGCGCTGAAATACTTGACAGCCCGGCCATCAACCGGGCGGATGCCTTGTTTCAGGGCAATTGGCAGGCTTTGCGCATTGCGCCTTGCGAGCGGCCCGTTTTGATAGCCCATTTGCTCAGCGGCGGGTTTCCCGACGCGGTGACGCGCACCAGCGAAACACGGCGCGCAGCCTGGTTTGATGCCTACATACAGGCTATGTTGCAGCGCGACGTGCGCGACCTGGCCCGCGTTGAGCAGCTCACAGAAATCCCCAACTTGTTGCAATTGCTGGCCATGCGCAGCGCCACGCTGCTTAATTTTGCCGAGCTTTCGCGTACCGCCGGTATTGCGCAAAGCACGCTCAAGCGTTACTTTGCACTGCTGGAGATGCTGTTTTTGGTAGTCCGCTTGCCATCGTGGGAACATAACCCCGGCAAGCGCCTGGTCAAGGCCCCCAAAGTATTTTTGCCCGACAGCGGCCTGCTGTGCCATTTGATGGGTGCCACGCTGGATGCTCTTGCGGCCAGGCCCGGCTTGCCTGGCAGTGTGGTTGAGACCCTGGTGCTGGCCGAGTTGCTCAAGCATGTGGCGTTTTCTCGCCAACGCCTGACTTTGTGGCACTACCGAACCCAAACCCAGATTGAGGTTGATTTCATTCTGGAAAACCGCCTGGGTCAGATCACCGGAATCGAGGTCAAGGCCAGCGCCAGCGTGGACGGCAAAGACTTCAAGGGCCTGCGCCATTTGCAAGAGACCGAGGCGGCGATTTTTCAGCATGGCATTGTTTTGTATGCCGGGCGCGAGGTGGTGCCGTTTGGCGACAAGTTGTGGGCTGTGCCGCTGTCGTTTTGGTGGGCTGGCAAAATCGAAGCCCATGATTGAGACACCCCGCTGATTGCGCTAACGGCTGCGACCGGGAATTTGGAGGCGCTGCGAGGTGGCGCAATAGTGCCGTCGTGGACAAAGCCCTGGGGCGTGGATCAGTCGGCGCTTAGCGCCAGTTTCAGCAGCAGCCGGTAACCCTGGCCGCGAATGGACTTGATCGAAGGCTCGGCTGCGCCGACTTGCAGCAGTTTTTTGCGCAGGCGCACGATCTGGACTTCAAGCGCTTTTTTGCTCGACTCGGTGGCCGCCTTGACGGTCAGCGCGATGAGCTGCCAGGTTTCAAGCTGCTGGTCTTTGGCACGGGTAAAGGCGGCAAGCAGCGCGACCTCCTGGCCCGTCAGGCTGACTTTGGCCAGCGGCCCCTGCAGCACCTGCGTGTTCAGGCTGAGCAAGAAGGCGCTGCTCACCTCTGCGCTGGGGCGGATGCGCCGGGTCAAGGCCCGCACGGCAGCGCACAGATCATCGGCCGAGGTAGGTTTGGTCAGGTAAATGTCGGCTCCGCCGTCGTAGCCCGCCATGCGGTCACGCACCTGGTTGCGGGCGGTGACCATGATGATGCCAATGTCGGGCTGGGCAGCGCGGATGCGCCCAGCCAGGCTGATGCCATCTTCGCCCGGCAGGTTGAGGTCAATCACCAGCAGGTCAATCGGGAACAGGCCGGGTTCGTCGGGCAGTGCCTCAGCGCAGTCGATGCCGCGCACATTGTGGCCGCGCTCGCTCAAGGCTTCTACAGTGACGTCGCGCAGGGCGTCGTGGTCTTCGACCACCATGATGTTCAGGGGCTTGCTCATGCCATCAGCTTACCCCAGCCGCTGGCGCGAAACCTACCAAAGCCTACAGACAGCCTGGTTATCAACATGGCAGCCAGAGTTCAAACCGGCAGGTGTTGGCGCTCGGGCTGTAGCGCACCCAGCCGCCCAGCAGCCGGGCGATGCTGTGTACCAGATACAGCCCCAGGCCCGAGCCGGTTTTGCTGTGCGCGCCAGGGCTGCGGTAGTATTTTTTAAACACCTGCTGGGGATCTGGCATGCCAGCGCTGCCGGGCGCATTTGACACGCTGACCAGCACCCCTGGCTGTTTGCGGTGGGCCTGGCCAATGGCGCTGACCTGCACCGGGCTTGCCGGTGCGGCGTATTTCAGGGCGTTGTCGATCAGGTTGCCCAGGGCGATGCGCAGCAACTGGGTATCGGTGCTGAAAACCGGTAGTCCAGGAGCCTCTAGCACCAGGCGCTGGGGTGCCTGGCAAGCGCTGCGGCATTCGTCTAGCAGATCGGCCAGATTGCAGGGCAGGGCTTTGAGCGTGTAGCGCTTTTGCTGCAAGCGGTCAACCTGCAGGCAGCGCTCGACAATCGCATCCATGTCCAGCACCGACTGCTGGGCGTGCTGGCGGATGCCCGGCGAAAGCTTGCTGTCAAGCGCCATGCGCAGCACCGACAGGGGCGTTTTAAGCTCATGGCTGAGCATTGACATAAAGCTGTTTTGCTCGTTGCGCCGTCTGATTTCTACCGTCAGCAACATGGCCAGAACCAGCACCGCTGCCACCACCGTCAGTGCGCCCGCCAGCAGCCAATGCACCCGCTCCTGGACACTGGTCTGGAGGTCGGATTGCGAGAACCCGGTGACCATCACCAGCGGCAGGTCGGCGACTTTTTTGTAGACAAAAATCCGTTCAATGTTGTCCACCCCGCTGGTGCTGGCGTAGCTGCCGGTGGGGTTGAGCTGCAAGGCCGCCCAGATCGGCGACTCAATGGGCACTTGCCAGCGATCTTTCAGCGGTGCGGGTGCGCGTGCCCGGAGCTTTTTGTCCAGCGTACCCAGCAAGGAAGCAATGTTTTGTTCCCCGGCAGCCAGATCGCGGTAGTAGCGCGAAAAAGATTCGGGGTTGACCGTGGCCAGCACGATGCCGGCAAAGCTGCCGTCGGGGTGGGTGATGCGCCGGGAAATGCGAAAGTGCAGTTCGCCGGTAACACGGCCAGTCTCGACTGACGCGAAAAAGGCCTGATCAGCCTGTGTGGTGCGGTGAAACCGGATGTAATCGCGCTCGGCCAAACTTCGGCCCAGGGCAGCCGGGTCATGAGAGATCAGCAGCGTAGCCTGCGGGCTGATGAGGTAGATGTTGTCGATGGTTGATTTGTCAAACGGCAAGGCGTTGATAAAGCTTTCAGTCTCGGCCACCGAGCCGGTGTGCAGGTAGAAGCTGCGCACCGAATACAGCAAGGTATCAATCTGGTTGACCACCTGTAGCGAGTGCTGCACAAAGGCATCGTTGGCCTGCGCCGTGGCTTGGATCAGGCGGGCCTTTTCCCAGGCATAAGACTGGGCGTAATAGACCCCGGACTCGCTGGCAATGCCCAGCACCAGCACCAGCACCGTACCCCAAAGCAGGCGTAAGCGATGGCCGAAAAATTCGGCCCAACTGAAGGCGGCATCGCCAGTCAACCGGGCCTCTTGGGCTGAGGTGGCCGGGCGGCTCAGTTCCAGCCAGATAAAGCAGACCGTCATCATCGAGACCAGCACGATGTACCAGAAGACGGTTTTCCAGGAGGTCGGGTTGGCACCACGCAGGCTTTGCGCGGCAGGTTCGGCCAGCAGCGACAGCACGCCGCGTGCGGCCATCCAGGCGGTCAAAACGCCGAACAATAGCGCCAGCGCCCAAGTTGCTGCGTTGCCAGCCTTTTGCCTGGCTGCCTTGGCCAGCAGCAAGGCAGTGCGCCCATTGATGACGGCTGCGGCCAGGGAAAAGACGGCAGAGCGGTAATGTCCGTCGGGTTCGACCAAACCCCAGTACCAGAACGGCAGCGCTGTCAGTGCCACCACGCCCCAGCCCCATGGATCCAGTCGAGCGGGCTGATCCTGACAATAGGCAGCAAAGGCAGTGTGCAAAACAACACTCGCTGAAATCAGCAGCATGTTGGTGCCGATCACGGTCATCCAGCGCGGCAGATCCGGCCCAAAACCAGACACGGTAAAGCCGGCAGACAGCATCAGGATGGCCATGGCACAGCCTTTGAGCAGCCGCGTGCCCGGCTGAAAATAGGCAAAAGCCCACAACACCAGGCTCAGGCTGATGCTCAGGCCGCCGGCTAAAAGGTAGAGTGTGAGTGTGTTGAGGTCCAGCATGACGGCTGCGTTTTCAAGGGCCATACATGCCAACTATCGTACCTTGGGTCAGCGTTAACACCGACATTGGCCACCTGCGTCCAGAAAAAGGTCAATACGATCTACTGGGAGCCGCAACATCGTCTGCTTTGAGTTCGATATGCTACTAAATTAATAGCTGCTTGCGCATACGGAACAAGGGCTAGAGGTCAATTTAATGCTTTATTTTGAGCCAGGGGCTGGTAGCCATGAACCCGGCTGGGGTTGGCGGTACGATTGACTTTATGGAAAAATTCTTCAACACCGTCGGCCCGAACCAGCCAGACATCCACTACACCCGGTCACCCATTGAGCGGGTCAACTGACCGGAACTCTCCAGCCTGATTGCGGCGCGCAAACACTTCATCCTGCACGCGCCGCGCCAGACCAGCAAGACCAACCTGCTGATAAACCTGATGCACTTTATCAACACCCAGGGGCAATACCGGGCGCTTTGCGTCAACATTGAAGCGGCACAGGCAGCGCGCAATGATGTTGCCAGCGGCATCGCAACCATCGTCTCGGCCATGGGGCGGGCGGCAGACATTTACTGGAAAGATCCAAGCTGGAGCCAACTGGCCTGGCAAGAATCACAGCAAGCGGCATCGCAAGGCAAGGACAGCCTGACCGGAGTGCTGCAACGCTGGAGCCTGGCCAGTGACAAACCCCTGATCATCTTTTTCGACGAAGTCGATGCGCTAGTGGGCGACACGCTGATCTCGCTGTTGCGCCAGATCCGCGCTGGCTACGCCCAGCGCCCCGAAGCCTTTCCGCAAAGCATGGTGCTGTGCGGGGTGCGCGATGTGCGCGACTACCGGATTCACCGCAGTGATGGCGAAATCATCACCGGCGGCTGGCTGCACCCGCAGTGGTGCCGTTGATCTGTGCCGACAGAGTGCCGTTCAAAATCAGGTTGCCGGTAGCCAGGTCTTTCCGTCGTGGTGGTGGTGCCCGCACTCAGCGTGCCGCCACAGTTGATGGTGACCGCACCAGCGATGGAGCCGGTGCCGCCCAAGCTTGCGCCAGTCTGCACGGTGGTGGTGCCGGTGCCACTGTGCTCTGAGGCCTTCGGGGCGACGGATTCGCCCCAGCGCCATAAAGCCCAGCAGCAGCAAGATGTGCAGGGCACTGTAGAAGCCTTTGGGCAGGCTTAAGTGTTTGTCCACGCCACTGAGCAATCCGTTGGCGCACAGCGCAGGTAAGCCTGTGAGCAGGCCCGCCATGGGCACATCGCAGACGTTTTCAAAGCGGATATTGGGTTTGGCTGGGTATGCGTGATTTTGCCGAAACGCCGGATGGCACGGATGGCACGGATGGCACGGATGGCAGTCGCGCTCACGCACACTGTATATACTGAGACTTTCGACACTTAACGGAGCATCACACCATGACGACCCGAGTTCTATTCAGCGTTAGCGACGAAGTTATGGCGTTGTTTCGCGCGGTTGTGCCCTCGCGCGAGCGCAGCAAAACCATTGAAACAATGATGCGCGAGGAGGTTGAACGCAGAGTCGTGGCGCGCCAGCAGCAGATTGAAGCGCTGGCGGCGCTGGTGGAGTCTGGCCCCGAGTTTGCTGACCTGCGCGCCGTATCGGTAGATGCCAATGCGGTGGCCGGCGAGGCCGTGTCATGAGTCAACCCATCTTGCGTGGCGACGTTTATCTGGTGGACTTTGACCCACCCAAGGGCGAGGAATACAAGGTGGGCTCTGAAATCTTGAAGCGTCGGCCTGCTGTCGTCATCAGCCACAACGCCATCAACCGGGCCAGGCGCACGGTGATGGTGGTGCCACTATCAACAGCACCGACACCGGTAGAAATATTTGCGGTGCCGGTTCCGTCCGCTGGGGCAGATTCGGTGGCGGCGTGTGATCAGGTCACCACCATCAACAAGGCCACCCGACTGCTACACCGAATCGGACAACTGTCCCGCAGTGACTTCAAAGGGGTGGAGAGCGGTGTCAAGGAAGCCTTGGGCCTTGGCTTGTAAAATTTATAACAAATTGGCCTCTAGCGCCCGCTCTATATGCGCAAGCAGCTATGAATTACAGAGCGTTTTCGTCGCTGACTTGGCATCTGATGCAGTCAGCACGCCAGGGCAGGGCGCGTGCTTTTGCTGCCTTTTGGACCGCGATTGTTTGCATTGCCGATTCAAACCTTGTGGGCTAGCATGCCTGTGGCCTGACTGGGCTCTGGCTCTGGCTCTGCCGCCAGTGCGGCTTGCTTGCTCAGACTACTTTTGCAGTAGGGTCATGGCCGCCCGAGACGAATGGGCATCGCCCGGTAAACTCAATTGATGAAATCAAATCTGGGCAGTATGAATCTCCACTGGCTGATTTCACCCGGTGCGCCAAGCGCTACGCCGGTGGACGAGAGCCTGACCATTCACCGCATGGACAACCAAATTCCGCCTGAAATTGGGCAGGCCTGGCTGGAGGCGCTGGTGCTCAACGAGGGACTCAAGCTGTACCGGACGGTACACCACCTGGAGAAGGCTTCGTTTGGCGACATGGTGCCGATGCTTGAGGTCACCAGCGCTGAGCCGGAACCGGTTTTTTTCGGCCCAGACCTGGCTCTCAGGCATGGGCTGCCACCTTGAATTCTGGCAAGGCCGAAGCCAACCACCCGTGGAGGTGTGGGGGCGCCCTGGGCTGGACACCTTCCGGTTTAGAACGTACTGGGATGTGCGTGTTTTGATTGCCGGCGGAGGTATGACCGAGATGCGCTCTGTCACGGTGTCGCAATCGCTGCTGCAGTCCTTGCTGGGTGACAGTTTTGAGGCGGTATTGCTGGGGCGATTGGGCCTGAACGAGGCGACCAAAGCTGTGACCCGGCAGATGCCGCAGCATCTCAACGCGCCTTTGTTAGAGGCTATGTCTGACCAATACACCGGCCCGGCGCGGCGGCTGTTTGCGCAGACCAAGACGCTGGAGTATTTGGGCTTGTTGGTCGATTTTCTGCATGCAAAAGAAACGATCCCACGCCAAGGCCGTCATACGCAGAAGATTCGTGAACTCAAGGAGTTCTTGCTGTCACTGGATGGACGCTTGCCCGCGCTGAACAGCCTGGCCACAGATTTTGGGCTGTCGGCAAAACAGTTGAACATCGAGTTCCAGGCCGAATTTGGGCAGTCCATCTTTGACTATGTCACGACCATCCGTCTGGATCAGGCGCACGCCGCATTGCTGGAAAGCCCCATGCCCATTTGCTGGACTGCACCCAGTATGAACCGGGCAAGATGGCCGTCTGGCAGACACTCGTTTTCGTCCAGCATTTGCTGGAACACTGCGTTGTTGTCGATGACACGGAATTTGCTCATGGAAGTCTGGCTCAAGATGGGTGC
>CAIQOO010000182.1 GCA_903873485.1 uncultured beta proteobacterium
AGGCGCGTAGCCCACCAGGCTCAACGGTACAAAGCCGGCCGCACCCGGGTCTTCAATGGTGCCGTTGACGGTGTGGTCGGCATCAAACTGCCCGCCATCGGTGATCTGGAAGTCCAGCCGGGTCTTGCCGCCCTCGGTGACCAGTTGGCCGCCATAGACCTCGCTGGCCAGGTTGACCCAGGTTTTGTTGCTGTCTTGTTTCCAGTAGCCATTGACTCCCAGGTCCGAATCAACGTACAGGCTGAAGGTTTCGGTGGTGCCGACACCGGCCACACCACTCAGGCCCACCGTGGCGCTAAAGGAGATCAGGCCCAGCGGCATCTTCACCTCAGACGGCAAATTGACCGGGGCATCGAGCTGCTTGACGCTGCTGAGCGTGGCGCTGTTGGCATCGCTGCTGTCGATCTTGCCGTCCTTGCTGTCGGCCAGCCGAGCTCAAAGGCGTCACCCAAATCAACGTGCTGGATACGCTGGGGCTGATTTCTACCAGTTTTGGTGATTGGCAAGGTGTGCCGGGTGGTGAACATGTGGAACTCACCGACAAGCCGGCCGGCCGACACTTGAGCCTGCAGTTCAAGGACGACGTGCTGGTGGGCTGCAACAGTGTGGGCTGGACCGATCATGTCGGCGTGATGCGTGGCTTGGTGGAAGGCCAGGTGAAGCTGGGGCGCTGGAAAGACGTCCTGCAAAGGGATCCCACCCTGCTGATGGAAGCTTACCTGGCTTCAGCGCAAGGGCAGGGCGACTGGTCGGGTGCGCAAGATGAGCGTCGCCGATGAGCGCTGAGGCGTTTGAATGGTCTCTTTCAACATGAAAATCACCCTCAAGCTGTTTGCCTCGTTGACCGACTATTTGCCTCCAGCGTCCAAGTACACGAATATTGTGGAGCTGGACATTGCACCCGACACCACCATCGGGCAATTGGTGGAACTGCACCGCTTGCCCGAGAAGCTGGTGCACTTGGTGCTGGTGAATGGCAGCTACATTGCGCCAGAAAAGCGCCCAACCCAAACCCTGCTGGAGGGTGATGTGCTGGCCATCTGGCCACCGATTGCCGGTGGTTGATGTTTTTATATATGGAATTGGCCTCTAGCCCCCGTTTAGTATGCGTGAGGTGCTATCAATATGCAAGCATATTACCCTGAACGGTTCGAGCGCGAGATGGGCTGTACCGAGGCCGAATGGCTGATGTGGCTGCCAGGGGCGATGGGTGCGCACCACTGGAAGCAACAGCCGCAGTCTGCAGGTGTGCGCATTGGCGATGGCGCTCTTGGCTTGAAGTGGCAGGTGGCCGCGCCACGGGTGATTGGCCTTATTCGCATTCCGGTGCTCAAGGTGAGCTTCAGGTTTGCCGGCCTGGATGATGCGCAGCGCTACACGTTCATGAAGCGTTTTGATTTGTACATGCAGCGTGGCGGCGGCTAAATTTATAAAAAATTGACCTCTAGCCCTTATGAATTAAGCGCAAATTACTATTCATTGAATAGCAATCAAGAAGCAGGTGAATGGCAGTCGGAAGTCGTTTAAAAGTAAGCCAGTTTGTGAAGTACAAAAAAACAGCGCCCTTTGGCGCTGTTTCTGTTTGGAAAAGTGCAGGTGAAAAATTCACCCCCAAAGATCAGAACGAATGTTTGACACCCACGTTGAACAAGGTGGCGTTTTTATCTGCGAGTGTGCCGCCTGCAACAATTGAAGTTCTCAAGCCAGCGCCTGCGTCCGCGTTGGCAAAGGCGACTTGCCCGTACAGGGTTGTGCGTTTAGATAAGGCGTATTCGTCGCTCAAAACGAACGATGTCGTTTTGCTTGCAGCAACAGTTTTACTGTCTTTGCCTGAGTAAACGGCCAGCACCACGGTGTGGTTGGCCGCCAGCTTCCAGTCCAGGCCCAAGCCCAAGATGTCGACATCCGTCATATCGGCGCCAGCCAAGCTCTTTTCACGCGCCTTCAGGTAGTTGACCTTGCCAGTCAGCGCACCTGTGGTGTAGCCCGCACCCAAGGAATACACGCTGCTGAGTTCGTTTGACGAGCCGGCATAGTTGATTTTTTGGTAAGCGCCTGACACTGTCAGCGGGCCAGAATAGGTGGCACCCAAAGCCAATATGGCACCACCCGAGGGAACAGTCGCATTATTCTCAGCCACGCTGTAACCAATGGCCAAGTTGACCGGGCCGATGGCGTTGCTGTAAGAAATGGCGTTGTGCAAGAAAACACCGACATCATTGTTGGTGGAGTTGGCCGCATTCAGCGCCCCCGAGTTGTAGGCCCACGGATACAAGCCTGAGAAGTTTTCACGCAGTCCGCGTGGGTCGGTGGCAGCAAAGGCTAACACGGCCGGGCTGTACTGCACGCCAAGCGTCAAAGTGCCCATGCTGGCAGACGATAAGCCGACATTGGCTTGGCGACGAAACATGCCCCCCACACCTGCACCCGTGTCAGCCGAAAAGTGCGATTCGAGGTTGAAATTCGCCTTCAGCCCACCGCCCAGATCTTCCGAGCCGCGCATGCCCCAAATGCTCGGCGAGATGCCGCCGTTGTAAAGCTCGGTGCTTTCATTCGCTTTGACATTGCTTTGGGTCAACAGACCCAGGTCGATATTGCCGTAGAGCGTGACCGTGCTTTGCGCCTGCACAGCGCCGCAAGCCAAAGCCAGGGCAGACAGGGCGATCAAATTTTTCTTCATGGAATGTGTCCTCGTTATGGGTTTGTAAATGTCATTTTTGTGAATGACAAACCTTGATTGGCAAGATGCGTGCCTGATTTATTTGAGAGTCAACCAGCCACTTTGCTTGAATGATTAGCTTGGCTTGCCCGTGGCTTGTCGTGGCGGATGCTTTGAAATGCCTGCGTTTGCACAGGGGATTTTGTTGGAATTGACAGTGGAGACAGGGTTGCGTCAGATTGGAGCAAACTGTCTTAAAACTGAAGTTCAGCGTCCCATGATGGCACGGTGTGACGCGGCGTCGGGTGGTGATCAGTGTTTTTTGAGCCCCCAACGTCTCAGCTGGCAGTAGTCAGCAGTTTTTAATTCTTGGGGTCACGAAACACCAACGGCTTGACCAAGGTACGCTGGTCATCGGGTGTCTGTGCGAAGGTCACGGCATCAAGCACGCGGTGGTGTAGGGCGATTTGTCAGTGACCGGGTCGGTATTTGCGGCATCGCCGGTGGCATATGGGCCCGGCAGCGGCAGCCACCCAGGTCTTTTTCCTTGTCGGGGCAGGTGTGGCACGGGTCGTTCATCCAAGCGTCAGCCCGGTAGCGGTTGAACCCGTCTGACTGGTACCAAATGTCGCTGATGTTGATGTCGCCCACAATGGGACACGTGATGTCTTTGAGCATTTTCGCGGTGTGGCAGGGCAGGGCCAAGCCCTCGGGGGTGACCGTCAGGAACACATTGCCCCAGCCGTTCATGTTTTTGAATATGAATTGACCATGGGGTTCAGTCAACTGGCTGTTCCGCTTCGGCCTTGAGTGCGGCCACCGCTGCTGGGTAATGTTGCTGCGCAGACTCCTTTAACCAGCGCATGGATTGCGCACGGTCTTTGGGTTGCCCCTGGCCTGTGCGGTGCATCACGGCCACGGCAAACTGGGCTTCGGCGTTGCCAGTCTGGGCAGCGGCCATGAACAATTTGGCAGCTTGGTCCAGGTCGCGTGGCACGCCTCGGCCCGCTTCGTACATCCAAGCCAGGCGGGTTTGGGCAGTTAGGTTGCCCGCCTCTGCGCTGCGCTGGTAAAGCGCTGCGGCCTGCGCATGTTGGCCATTGCTGGCCAAAATTTCAGCTTCTTCAAATGCATTCAGCGGACGCTCGGGTTGCGCCAGTGTGGCGAGCCGGGCGGCTGCATCTTTGTCGCCATAGGCGGCTGCCAGGCTCAAGTATTGGCGCGCCTTGAGCAGGTCTTGGGCCAGCACACCGCCGCTGCTGTAGAGCATGCCCAGGCGGTATTGCGCCTTGAAGCCGCCCGCGTTGGCGGCGGTCAGGTAAAGCGCTTCGGCCTTGGTCATGTCTTTGGCCTCACCCAAACCATCCTCGGCCAGGATGGCCAGGTTGAACAAGGCATCGGCATTGCCCAGGCCTGCCAGTGTTTCCCAAATGTGGCGTGCCGCGTCGTAATGCGCCATCTTGAATTCTGCATAGGCCTTGTAGTTACCCATGGCCGGGTTGCGCAGCCAGTCCTGCACTGTGCTGTCTTGCGCCTGGGCGGTCACGCCTGACAGCAAACAAGCCGCCAGCATGCCTTTCACGCCATAGGGTCGAAACGCTGCGCACACGTTGGAATGAAGCCAAAAAATAGGCATGATGCGTTGCGCTGTTAGCGCACCGTGATCGACTCAAGCCAGCGCGCCCCGGGTGGTACCGGGTCTCTGGCATCTACGCCATAAGGTGGCGTGGTTAGGTCGTCGGGTGGTGCGCTGATGTGGTTGAGGTCAATCGCCATCGGATCACCCACCAGACCGTTGTCGGTCAAACGGAATTTGTAATACAGGCCATTCCAGAGCTTGGCGCCAAATTCGTTGGGCAACTTGAAGAGAAAAAGCAGGTTGTGCTCCAGCCAGGCATAGTTGTCAGCAGTTATTTTGGCCGGGTGACGGTACGGGTAGGGCACGTGGCAAGTTACTTCCACGGCGTTGCCCAGGCATTTGAACTCCTTCATTGACAAAAAATAATCAGTCAATTTGTCATGGTTCATGATCAGCTGAAAAGTCGTCGTGCCGTCGCCCAAGGGGGTAAACCGAACTGTCCCGATCACGATATGCTGCTTGTCGCGGGTGTGGGCGGTGATGGTTTTTTCGCCGTCCATTTGCCACGCCAAACACCAGCCTGGCAGCAGCCACAGGCCAAAAACAATCAAGGTCGCTGTCAGCTTGCCGCGCATTGTGGTCGTGCAGTGGGTCATGGTGGTTGGGGTGGGGTGATGTTGATTTCTGTGGCGGGTTCATCCTGGATGCATGAATGCAGCTTGCAGCCAAACACGAAGCAATATTTGTGCGCACCGCCAAGCAGGGGGTTGACCCCGTTTATTGGCCTGATTGGCGCAACAGTGTTGCAGACTTGCGCCGCAGGCTGTACCAATAAGGTACAGCCTGATCTGGGCCAGTTTGTGCATGGCCTCAAAAGGCCACACTTTTTGCCCGCAAAAGACGGTTTTCAGGGTGAATTCAAGCTGCCCGCAACGCGTGGGCCGTGGTACGGATATTGCAAAACAGTCCTGCAAGCGAATTGCCTCCACGCCGAGGCAAGCATTCATTTCAAAGAAGACAAACCCACGCCAGCATGCGAAACCCATCCGTCCCCCATTTCTTGTTCAGACAAACACTCCTCACTGCTGCCATTGCGAGCTTGTGTCCCTCGTGGGCAGGCGCACAAACGCTGGGTGATGTGGTGGTGTCTGCTTCGCGCAGCGCGCAGCGCAGTTTTGACGCGCCTGCTGCCATTGGGTCGGTCGACCGCGCCGTGATTGAGCAAGGTGGGCCGCAGGTCAATTTGTCGGAGTCCTTGAACCGGGTGCCTGGCTTGACGGTGCTGAACCGGCAAAACTACGCGCAAGACTTGCAGGTGTCGATTCGGGGTTTTGGTGCCCGTTCACCGTTTGGCATTCGGGGCATTCGTTTGCTGGTGGACGGCATTCCGGCCACCACGCCAGACGGTCAAGGGCAGGGCTCCACCGTCAGCCTGACATCGACCGAGCGCATCGAGGTGCTGCGCGGTCCGCTGGCGCAAATGTATGGCAACTCGGCGGGTGGCGTGATTCAGGCCTTTACCCGCTCTGCGCCTGCCACGCCGGAGTTTGATGCGTCGGTGTATACCGGCTCGTTTGGCATGCAACGCACCGACTGGCAATACGCGGGCCGCATTGGCAGCTATGGCCTGGTGGCCGACTACAGCACCTTTGATATTGACGGTTTTCGTGCAAATAGCGCCACCGAGCGCAAGCAGTTCAATGGCAAATTGAGTTTTGATGCCAACGAAAAAACCCAGGTGAATGTGGTGTTCAACCGCTTTGACATGCCCATGGCGCGCGACCCCCTGGGGCTGACGCAGGCTGAATGGCAGACCGACCCCGCCCAGGCTGGCCAGAACGCCATTTCGCGGGGTGTGCGCAAAATTGTGTTGCAAAACCAGCTGGGTGCGACGCTTGAGACACAGGTGGATGCCAGCCGCTCGGTGTTGGTACGTGCCTACACCGGCACGCGTGACAACCTGCAGTACCAAGCTGGGGTTTTTGGGGTGACCCCCACCGGCGCCTGGGTTGGGCTGGAGCGCAGCTACTACGGTGTGGGCTTGCAGTACAAAGCCCAGTCCAAGCTGGGCACGGTGCCCATCAACTGGGTTGCCGGTTACGACTATGACTTGTCAAGCGAACTGCGCCAGGCGGGTGCCGCAGCCTTGGGCGAAAAAACCAGCACCACCCGTAACGAAGACAACCAGGCGCAAAACAGCGACTTGTTTTTGCAGGGAACCGCCATGCTTTCAGAGCATTGGTCTGCCGTGGCCGGGTTGCGCCGCAACCAAGTCAATTTAAAAAGCGATGACCACTACTTCAAGGACGGGATCGACGGCTCTGGCGCAGTTTCATTTGGGCAAACCAGCCCGGTGCTGGGCTTGACCTACCACGCCGGTGAAAACCTGAACTTGTTTGCAACCTACGGCAAAGGCTTCGAGAGCCCCACCCTGAACGAGGTGGCCTATAGCGGGGCAGGCATCCCTGGTTTTAACACCGGCATTCGCGCCTCCAGCAGCAAACATCTTGAGTTGGGCGCCAAATGGCAGCCCAACTCCAGCAGCCGGGTGGACTTTTCGGTGTATCAAATCCAGTCAAGCGATGAAATTGTGGTCGCCAGCAGTGCAGGCGGCAATACGCTTTACAAAAATGCCCCCGGCACCCTGCGTAATGGTTGGGAGTTGGCTGGCAAAACCCTGTTGGCTGAAAAAGTCAGCTTGACCTTGTCGGCTTCGCAAATTGATGCGACCTATTCCGAGGCCTTTACGGCGGGCACCACAGCGGTGGCCTCGGGTAATGCCCTTCCCGGCATTCCGCAATTTTTCATGTTCTCGGAGTTGCTGTGGACGCAGGCACCCATGAACGTGTCGCGCAAGGGGCGTGCCCTGGGCAGCCAAGTGGGGATGGAGCTCACCCGTGCTGGCCGGCTGTATGCCAACGACACCAACACGGCTTCGGCAGATGGTTACACCAACTGGAACCTGAAGGCCAGCAACACCTGGAAAGTGGCCGGCAGCTTGTTGACCGCCTTTGCCCGCATTGACAACCTGGCCGACGAAAAGTATGTGGGCTCGGTCATCGTCAACCAAGCTGCATCGCGCTTTTACGAGCCCGCACCAGGGCGCAACTGGTCGCTGGGTCTGCGCTTGAACGTGCCGCTGTAAGGGGTAACACATGGTCTGGGGCAGAGTGGCTACGGTGCAAGTGATACGTTGTCCTTTTGGGCGATGGTTGGTGGGTGCGGTACTGTCCTTGTTTGTCAGCTCAATAGCCTGTGCGGGCGTGATGACCAAGGAGACCCTGGCGCAAGCCTTTCCAGCCCCCTTGATCATCGGTGACAAGGACACCGCCTTGCCCGTGTGGCCGATCTTCAAGCAGGAACTCACCTCCACGCCCCTGATTGGGTATGCGTTTGAGTCGATAGACCTGGCACCCATTCCCGGTTTTTCAGGCACCCCGTTCAACCTGTTGGTAGCCTTGAATGCCAACGGTGATTTCATGGATGTGCAGGTGCTCTCGCAGCACGAGCCGGTGTTTCTGGAAGGGCTGGGCCCCGAGCCCATGCTGCGTTTTGTGGAGCAATACAAAGGTTTGTCGCTCAAGCAAAACATCAAAATAGGCGGCGGGCAGAACAACGGGGGCAATGCGAATGTGGTCATTCAGGGCGTGGCCAAGGCCACCGCGTCGGTGCGCATACTGAACCAGAGCCTGTTGTCGTCGTCACTCAAGGTGGCCCGCGCCAAGATGGGTTATGCGCAAGGCCGTGACCCGGACCTGATTGCCCGCATCAAGCCCGAGGTGATGGATATCCTGGACTGGGACAAGTTGCTCAGCAAAGGCCTGGTCAGCCAGAAAACCTTTAGCAACCGGGAAGTCAACATGGCCTTTGCCGGTACCGCCGCCGAAGACAGCGATGCCGAAGGCCGCGCTGCCCCTGACGCGGTGTTTGAAACCCTTTACGCCACACCCTTGCATGTGCCTACCGTGGGGCGCAACCTGCTGTCCCAGCGCGATTGGGACTATTTGCAAGGCCGCCTGGAGCCTGGCGACAGCGCCCTGCTGGTGATGGCCAAAGGGCGTTACTCGATGTTGGGCGATGAATTTACCCGTGGCGCGGTGCCCAGTCGCATCACTCTGCGCCAAGGCGAATTGCCGCTGGAGTTGCGAGACCTTGACATTGACCTTTATGAGCCGCTGCGTGTGCCCGAGGCCTTGAAAGATGCCGAATGGAAGATATTCAGGGTGATTGCACCTGCCGGGCTGGACCCGTCACTGCCGCTTGAATTCAGCCTGCGGGTCATCCGCACCAAGGGGGAGATGTATGGCGAACGGGTCGGCAAAGACTTCATGGTCAAGACCGAGTTGCCCGATCGATACTTTGAAGCTGCTCAGTCTGACAACAAAACCTGGCACTCCCTATGGATGGACCGCTGGTGGGAACTGGTGGTGCTGGCCGCTGGCTTGGTGGTGCTGACCTGGGCGCTGCGCAAACCCACATGGTTAACCCAGTCCATGCGCCGCCTGAACCGGTTTCGCACCGCCTACATGCTGTTCACGCTCGGGTTCATTGGCTGGTACGCCCAAGGGCAGTTGTCCATCGTCAACCTCACTGGGGTGGTGCGTGCGCTGGTGGAGCAGCGCAGCCTGGGCTTCTTTTTGTACGACCCCATGACAGTGCTGCTGTGGGCATTCACGGCAGTCACCTTTTTTGCTTGGGGCCGGGCCACGTTTTGCGGCTGGTTGTGCCCCTTTGGCGCCTTGCAAGAACTTATCGGTAATGCCGCCCGGGCGTTAAAAGTGCCGCAAATTCGCCTGTCGCTGCAGACCGATCAGCGGCTTAAGAAACTCAAGTACCTGGTGTTGGCCGTCATCATGGTCAGTGCACTGGTGTCAGTCACCTGGACCGACCGGTTGGTGGAAGTGGAGCCGTTCAAGACCAGCATCACCTTGTTGTTTGTGCGCTCCTGGCCGTTTGTGGCCTGGGCGGTGGCGCTGCTGGTGGTGAATGCGGTGATTTTTAAGAGCTTTTGCCGCTACCTGTGTCCTTTGGGCGCGGGCATGGCACTGCTGGGACGGTTGCGCCTGAAAAACTGGATTCCAAGGCGGGTCGAATGCGGCCAGCCCTGCCAGCGTTGTGCCAGTGACTGCCGCTACCAGTCCATCGAAAAGTCGGGCGCGGTGGACTATGTGGAGTGTTTTCAATGCCTGGACTGCGTGGCTATTGAGCAGTCCAGCGACTTGTGTGTACCCAAAATCCTGGACAAAAAACGCAGCACTGTTCTTATCCCAATTCACCCGGTGAAGGGCGCTTGAGCTTATGAACACACCATCCACTCACCTGGGGCGTCGTCAGATTCTGAGGGCTTGCATTGGCCTGGGGGCCGGGCTGCTTGTGCCGTCATTGCATGCAGGCCGCGCGCCACAGGGCGAGAATTTACCCACTCAACCGCGCCATTGGCAGACCCGGCCACTGCTTGGTTTTGGCACTAACCTGGCGTTGACAGTGGGCACAGATGACCCGCGTCTGGCCGAGCAGGCACTTGACATGGCAGTGGCAGACATTCGTTTGGTGGAAGCGCAGATGAGCCTGTTCAACCCGGCCAGCGCACTCAGCCAGCTCAACAGGCAAGGTGAGTTGCGTCAGCCACATCCGCTGCTGGTGCAGGTGTTGACGCTGGCGCAAAAGGTGGCACGCCGAAGTCATGGCGCCTTTGATGTCACGGTGCAGCCGCTGTGGCGGGTGTACGAACAGGCTCAGCAACAGAATCGTTTGCCCACTGCGGATGAAGTGACCGCTGCACAGGCACATACCGGCTGGCAGGCGCTGCGGGTGCAACCCGATGTGATTCGTTTCACCCGGCCCCACATGGCGGTCACGCTCAACGGCATTGCGCAGGGCTTTGCTGCCGATGTGGTCAAGGCACGCTGGCAGGCTATGGGGATCCAGCATGGCTTGATCAACACCGGCGAATGGTCAGCGCTGGGATCAGCGCAAGGCGGCGAACCCTGGCACCTGGGTATTGCCGACCCGCGTGATGTAGCCAAACTCATCAGGGCCATTGCGCTCAGCGGCAAATGTGTGGCTACCTCGGCCGACAACCAAACGTTTTTTTCGCCAGACTTCAAGCATCACCATATTTTTGACCCGCATACCGGGTACTCCCCCGCAGATGTCGCCAGCGTCACCGTGTTGGCCGACAGTGCGGCTTTGGCTGATGCGCTGACCAAGGTGATATTTGTCGCGGGGAAAGCACACGCTCTGCAAGCTGCCAAAGCCTGGGGCGTGGATGTGTTGCTGGTGGATAAGGCAGGGCAGTGGCTGGCCAGCCCGGGCTTGCGGGCTTAGTGGGTTTATTGGGTTGGAGTCTAGTGTGGTGAGTCGTAACAACATGGCCACAAATTGGACTTTAGTGGTAAATCAACCTCTAGCCCTTACGCAGTATGCGCAAAATGCTCACTTATTTACAGCTTAGGAGGACTGTGCAAACCCTGCAGCAGTTGCGGGTACTGATTTAGCAAGGCAGCGTAGTCGGCATTCACCTGCGGGTCGTCGGTGCTGCACAGGCCGCGACGGGACACCTTGTGTTCCGAAACGATGCGGGCTGGGGAGGGGGACAAAAACAAGATGCGCTGAGCCAGGCTCAGGGCTTCGCGCAGGTCGTGGGTGACAAACAGCACGGTGGGCTGGCGCTGTGACCACAGCTCAAACAACAGGCCGCGCAGTTGTTGTGCGGTGGGCGCGTCCAGCGACTGAAATGGCTCGTCCATCAGCAGCAACTCGGGCTCCACAATAAAGGCCCGCAACAGCGCCACCCGGCGTTGCATGCCGCCCGAGAGCTGACCAGGAAACAGATGGGCGCTGCCACTTAAACCTACTTTGTCAAGCCATTGCGCCAGCGCGGCTTCGCCAAGCGTCGGGCAGACCAGGGTCAGGTTTTGCCGCACGGTCAGCCACGGCATCAGGCGTGATTCCTGAAACAAGTAGCCCAGCCGGGGCGCTTGGGGTGGTTTGTTGGGGTTCGCCGCTGTGCTGGTCACCGGTGGCTGCCACTCGATGTCGCCCTCAAAAGCTGCATCCAACCCGGCAATCAGGTTCAGCAAGGTTGATTTTCCCGCACCAGATGGCCCGACGATGGCAATGAACTCACCCGCCCTGGCGGAAAACTGCAGGTCTTTGATGGCCAGACAGCCGTTGTCAAAGCGCTTGGCGCGCAGGTTGATGTTGAGCATCATGGGGTGCGCCAGCGCAGCAAGCGGTGCTCAATCGGGCGAATGGCCAGGTACTCAATGGCAAACACTACCAGCGTGAACGCCAGGGTGTAGGCCAGCACACCGGCCAGGTCAAAGAAGTGAAAGTAGCTGCCAATCTGAAAGCCAAAACCGTTGCTGCACCCCAGCAGCTCCACCACCAGCACAATTTTCCAGATGATCGACAGGCCGTTGCGCACTGCGCCAAACAGGTAGGGCAACAGCTGCGGCATGATGATGCGCCACAAGGTGTTCCAGGCTGACACACGGTACACCCGGGCCACCTGAAAAAGCTGCGCATCAAGTGCCCGGGTGCCTTCGCGCAGGGTCACCGCCACCATGGGGGCTTTGTTGATGGTGACGGCGGTAATGGCCGCAGCCTCGGTCAGTCCCAGCCAGATGTAGCAAATGATGATGACCACCAGCGCCGGGATGTTCATGCCGATGATCAGAAAACTGTCAAGCGCGGTGTCGATGGTTTTGTTCAGTCCCATCAAAATGCCCAGCGCGCTGCCGATCAGCATGGCCAGCGTAAAACTCAAGGCCACTCGCCCCAGCGTCATGCGCAGGTGCAGCCACAGGTCACCTTCAGTGGCCTCACGC
>CAIQOO010000183.1 GCA_903873485.1 uncultured beta proteobacterium
GTTCACCTCGGATTTCCAGGAAAAAGACATCGTTTTTGGCGGCGACAAAAAACTCGACAAGATCATTGACGAAATTCAGGAACTGTTCCCGCTGAACAAGGGCATCTCGATCCAGTCCGAGTGCCCGATTGGCCTGATTGGAGACGATATCGAAGCCATCTCGAAAAAGAAAAGCAAGCAATACGCAGGCAAAACCATCGTGCCGGTGCGCTGCGAAGGTTTTCGCGGGGTCAGCCAGTCGCTCGGCCACCACCTGGCCAACGATGCGATCCGCGACTGGGTGTTTGACAAAACCGACCCCAGCAAATATGCCGAATTTGTCTCGACCCCTTATGACGTGGCGATCATCGGCGACTACAACATTGGCGGCGATGCCTGGTCAAGCCGCATCCTGCTTGAAGAAATGGGTCTGCGGGTGATTTCGCAATGGTCGGGCGATGGCACCATTGCCGAGATTGAAAACACGCCCAAGGCCAAACTCAATGTGCTGCACTGCTACCGCTCGATGAACTACATCAGCCGCCACATGGAAGAAAAATATGGCACACCCTGGGTCGAGTACAACTTCTTTGGCCCGACCAAGATCGAGTCCAGCCTGCGTGAAATCGCCAGCCATTTTGACGACGTCATCAAAGCCAAGACCGAAGAGGTAATTGCCAAGTACAAGCCGCTGATGCAGGCGGTGATTGACAAGTACAAGCCGCGTCTGCAAGGCAAGACCGTCATGCTGTATGTCGGCGGCCTGCGCCCGCGCCATGTGATTGGCGCCTATGAAGATTTGGGCATGGTGGTGGTCGGCACCGGCTACGAGTTTGGCCACAACGACGACTACCAGCGCACCACCCACTACATCAAAGACAGCACGCTGATCTATGACGACGTGACCGGCTACGAGTTCGAGCACTTTGTTGACAAGGTCAAGCCGGACCTGGTGGGTTCGGGCATCAAGGAAAAGTATGTGTTTCAAAAAATGGGTGTGCCATTTCGCCAGATGCACAGTTGGGACTACTCCGGCCCGTACCACGGCTATGACGGCTTTGCCATCTTTGCGCGTGACATGGACATGGCGATTTCCAGCCCGGTCTGGGGTCTGACCCAGGCGCCCTGGAAAAAAGCTGCCTGAACCTGTCGGTGGCCGGTGTGCTCCGGCCACGTTTATTGATCAACGGTGCACGAGCCAGAGGGTTCTTGCATCACCTGCAAACTTCTGGAGCCTGCCATGCCGCAACTAGCCGAAAAAATCATCGACCACGAAATGCTGTTTCGTGAACCTGAATACAAAGAACTCTTCGACAAGAAAAAAACCTTCGAGTTCAAACACGATGACGCAGCCATTGCGCAGGTCGTCGAGTGGACCAAGACCGAAGACTACCAGCAAAAAAACTTTGCCCGCGATTCTCTGACCATCAACCCGGCCAAGGCCTGCCAGCCGCTGGGCGCGGTATTTGTCGCCAACGGCTTTGCCAAGACGCTCAGTTTCGTTCATGGCAGCCAAGGCTGTGTCGCTTATTACCGCTCGCACTTCACGCGCCACTTCAAGGAGCCGACCAGTTGCGTGTCATCGTCAATGACCGAAGATGCTGCCGTGTTTGGCGGCCTCAACAACATGGTTGACGGTCTGGCCAATGCCTACAGCCTGTACAAGCCCGACATGATTGCGGTGTCAACCACCTGCATGGCCGAAGTGATTGGCGACGATATCGACGCCTTCATCAAGACCAGCAAACAAAAAGGCAGCATTCCGGCCGACTTTGATGTTCCGTTTGCCCATACCCCGGCGTTTGTCGGCAGCCACATCACCGGCTATGACAATGCCCTGCTCGGCGTGCTGCGCCACTTCTGGGACGGCAAGGCCAAGACCACCGAGCCGATGCTGCGGGTGCCCGATGACAGCATCAACTTCATTGGCGGCTTTGACGGCTATGTGGTCGGCAACATGAAGGAAATCCGCCGTATCTTTGAACTGTTTGATGTCAAGGTCAACATCCTGTGTGATCCGTCGGAAAACTGGAACACGCCGACCGATGGCGAGTTCCGCATGTACGCCGGCGGCACCACCAAGGCCGAGGTCGAAGCCGCTCTGCACGCCAAGGCCACCATCGTGTTTCAGGAATTCTGCTGCGAGAAAACCAGCAAATTCATTGCCGAGCATGGCCAGGAAGTGGTGGCGCTGAACGCTCCGGTAGGTGTGGCTGGCACCGACAAGTTTCTGATGGAAATCTCGCGCCTCACAGGCAAGCCGATTCCGGCACAGCTCGAAAAAGAACGCGGCCAGGTGGTTGATGCCATGGCCGACAGCCAGGCCCATTTGCACGGCAAACGCTTTGCCCTGTATGGCGACCCGGATCAGATGCTGGGTTATGCCGCCTTTTTGCTGGAACTCGGTGCCGAACCGGCCCACGTTCTGGCGACCAATGGCGGCAAAGACTGGGCCGCCCGGGTGCAGGCGCTATTTGACTCCACGCCTTATGGCAAGGGCTGCAAAGTCTATCCGAAGCGTGACTTGTGGCATCTGCGCTCGCTGCTGTTTACCGAGCCGGTGGACTTTCTGATTGGCAACACCTATGGCAAGTTTCTGGAGCGAGATACCAAGACCCCGCTGGTGCGCATGGTGTTCCCGATTTTTGACCGGCACCATTACCACCGTTTCCCGACCTGGGGTTACGACGGCGCAATGCGGGTGCTGGTGACCTTGCTCGACGAGTTCTTTGAAGCGCAGGATGCCAACACCTCGGAAATCGGCAAGACCGATTACAGCTTCGACATCATTCGCTGACACACCCAGGCGGGGGCGGCAGGCCTTGCCTTCTGTCACCCGCCTGAGCATTCTTTTTGCCTGAACATTGCTTTTAATCCAGAACATCACAGAACATTCGAGAACATCATGCCCAACGTAACCTTTAGCTCACCGCAAATGAAGAAGGACCTGACGGTGTATGCCGTTGCCGGTGATACCAAAACACTGCTCGGCGTGGCCAAAGCCAACAAGGTGCCAGTCGCCTTTGAATGCGAAAACGGCGAATGCGGCTCCTGCCAGGTTGAGGTCTCGCTGCTCTCCAACTACCGCAAAATTGGCACCGCCATGACCGAAAAAGAGAAAACCGTGCTGCGACTGGCCGGCAAGATCACCGCCGAACAAATCGCCGATGCCGAAACCAACGACATTCCGCCACCCTGGCGCCTGGCTTGCCAGATGGTGTTGCGCGACGAGGACGTGCTGGTCAAGTTTTAGCCTTGGGTTTCTTTGGATTTATAAGGCTTTTTGACCTGTAGCCCTTACGGGACGTGCGCTGGCAGCTATATTTATTGTAGTTGATAGGCTGCATCGGAAATTTGGCCTGGCGCTCTTGAGCTTGCAGGTTAAAGGCCAAAAAGAGCTTGCAAATCGCGCCATGAATGTATCGCTACGCCGCTGCGCAGCATGGTGTCATCACCACCGTAAACCAAATGGGGCGGCATGGCCGCATCACCGGCATAACGCGCCCACTTATTCAGTCCACTCAAGAAATCAGCATGAAAGGTCTGGCCGGACTTGATTTCGACAGGTTGCAGCTTGTCGCCTTGCTCGACCACCACATCGACTTCTTCACCGGTGTTGTTGCGCCAGAAATACAGATTGGATGCCAGACCCTGGTTGTAGCGGTGTTTGAGCAGCTCGCTGATCACCCAGTTTTCAAACAGCGCACCGCGTGCCGAGTGGATAGCCAGATGCCCTGCATTGGCAATGCCCATCAAATAAGCCGCAAGCCCGGTGTCATGAAAATACAGTTTGGGAGTTTTCACCAGGCGTTTGCCAAAATTGCGGTGGTGGGGTTGCAGCAAAAACACCACATAGCCCGCTTCCAGCACCGACAACCAGGCCGCAACGGTTTTGTGGCTCACGCCGCAATCGTTGGCCATGGTTGACTGATTGAGTAACTGACCACAACGCGCTGCGCACATCTTTAGAAAGCGCTGGAACAGGCTCAAGTTTTGCACCTCAATGAGCTGGCGCACATCGCGCTCCACATAACTCATCACATAGTTGGAAAACCACTGTGCAGGTGCCAGAGGGCGGTCATACAGGGGCGGGTACAAGCCGCGCCACAGCAAATCATCGAGGTTGTTTATCGCCACGCCGGCTTGTTGCAACTCTTGCGTTGAAAACGGCAGCAACTGAATCAATCCAACCCGCCCGGCCAGCGTTTGGGTGAGATTGGACAGCAAACCAAACTGCTGCGAGCCAGTCAGCACAAACTCGCCCATGCGCTGATCTGCGTCCACCCGGGTTTGCAGATACGACAACAAGGCCGGGCAGCGCTGCACTTCATCCAGAATTGCGCCCTGCGAATAGCGCGCCAGAAAGCCGCGTGGGTCTTCTGTGGCAAAAGCCCGGGTGTCGAGGTCTTCCAGCGACACATAGGGTTTGCCAGGAAAGGTGTTCTGGGCCAGCGTGGTCTTACCGGACTGGCGCGGCCCGGTAATGGCCAAAATCGGGTAACCCCAGGCAAGGTCTTGCAGCGTGGATGTGGCTTGTCGCAGGATCATTTTACAAATTGGAAATATGAAAGCCAAATTGTAAAACTTGCGGTTTTCTATGTTCTGCGTCCTGATGTCGAAGTCCACGCCGGTGTGCGCTCTGAATCCCCTTCGATGGACCGAAACAAGCCAGCCCGTCACAAGCGGTTTGTCGCAATTGCGCCAAACCAGCCAACATTTCCGGCGCGCCAACACCAATCCCTTGCCAATACCCTGCCAATGGCGCTGATTGAAGGCCATTTTCCCCTGGCACCAAATATGCAATGACTGCTGCATCACCCCTATCAGGAGTCATTCATGTCTGTTGCGCTCAAGGCCAAAATTGCCGAAGTGTTTGAGGAGCCTGGCTGCGACAAGAACCAGGGCAAAAACGAGAAAGAACGTAAAAAGGGCTGCTCCAAACAGCTTTTGCCGGGTGCGGCGGCCGGCGGCTGCGCTTTTGACGGGGCCATGATTGCACTGCAGCCGATTGCCGATGTGGCGCATCTGGTGCATGGGCCAATCGCCTGCGGTGGCAATTCATGGGACAACCGGCACAGCGGCTCGTCTGGCCCGCAAATTTACCGCACCGGCTTTACCACCGACATCAGCGAGCTGGACGTGATCTACGGTGGCGAAAAACGCCTGTTCAAATCAATCCGCGAGATTCTTGACAAGTACCACCCGCCGGCAGTGTTTGTCTATCAAACCTGTGTGACCGCCCTGGTCGGTGACGATATTGAATCGGTGTGCCAGCGTGCCAGCGAAAAATTTGGCACACCCATCATTCCGGTCAATGTCCCGGGTTTTTCCGGCTCCAAAAATCTCGGCAACAAACTCGCGGCCGAAGTCTTGCTGGACTATTGTGTTGGCACGGCAGAGCCTGAATTCACCACAGCTTATGACATCAACATCATTGGCGAATTCAATCTGGTCGGCGAGCTGTGGCAGGTCAAGCCGCTGCTCGATGCCTTGGGCATCCGCATTTTGTCTTGCATCTCGGGCGATGGGCGCTACAACGAGATTGCCAGTTCGCACCGGGCCAAGGTGAACATGGTGGTGTGTTCCAAGTCGATGATCAACATCGCCACCAAAATGCAGCAGCGCTGGGGCATTCCGTACTTTGAGGGGTCTTTCTACGGCATTGGCGACATGAGCGACACGCTACGCCAGATCGCCAGACTGCTGGTGCAGCAAGGGGCCGCCGACGATTTGCTGGACCGCACCGAGCGTCTGATCGAGGTCGAAGAGGCCCGCGCCTGGCAACGTATTGAACACTACAAGCAACGCTTGACTGGCAAACGTGTGCTGCTGATCACCGGCGGGGTCAAATCCTGGTCGGTGGTGGCGGCACTGCAAGAGGCCGGGCTGGAGATCGTCGGCACCTCAGTCAAAAAAAGCACCAAAGAAGACAAGGAAAAAATCAAGGAAATCATGGGCGACGATGCCCACATGATCGACAACATGACCCCGCGCGAGATGTACGACATGCTGCGCGATGCGCGCGCCGACATCATGCTCTCGGGCGGGCGCAGCCAGTTTGTGGCGCTCAAGGCGCGCATGCCCTGGCTCGACATCAACCAGGAGCGGTATCACCCTTATGGCGGTTACGAAGGCATCGTCGAACTGGTGCGTGAAATTGACCGCGCCATTTACAACCCGGTCTGGCAGCAAGTGCGTCAGCCCGCCCCATGGGGCGACGACGGCGAAACCCTGGAAACGGTGCCGTTGACCGTACCGCCAGTCAACGCACTGGCCGATATGCCAGTCGCTGCCGCTGCCAATTCCATGTCTGCTGCACTCGAAAAAGTGCCAGGCTGACTGCAACACCCAACCCGAGTAATCCTCCATGGCCAGCGTCATCGAATCCAAAAAAGCCTGCGCCGTCAACCCGCTCAAGATGAGCCAGCCACTGGGTGCCAGTTTTGCCTTTTTGGGGCTGGATGCCTGCATGCCGGTGATGCATGGCTCGCAAGGCTGCACTTCATTTGGCCTGGTGCTGCTGGTGCGCCACTTCAAAGAGGCGATTCCGTTGCAAACCACCGCCATGAACGAGGTCAGCTCGATTCTGGGCGGCTATGACAACATCGAATCAGCTTTGCTCAACATCCGCAATCGCGCCGCACCCAGGGTGATTGCGATCTGCTCGACTGGCCTTACCGAGACCAAAGGCGACGATGTGGACGGCTTCATCGTTACCGTGCGCAAGCGCCGGCCAGAGCTGGACGACACCGAAATCATCTACGCCTCAACCCCCGATTACGTTGGCGGTTTTGAAGATGGTTACAAACACGCGGTCACTGCCATTGTCAAGACTCTGGTCAAGCCTTTGCCAGTCAACGCCAATCAAGTGACTCTGCTGCCTGGCAGCCATTTGTCGCCGGCCGACATTGACGAGCTGCGCGAGATCATCGAAACCTTTGGCCTGTCGGTGATCGTCTTACCGGATATTTCAGGCTCGCTTGACGGCCACATTGCGCCGGACTGGCGCGGCACTACCTTGGGCGGCACCACGCTGGAGCAGATTCGCGCCGCCGGGGCATCGGCCCTCACGTTGTGTATTGGCGAACAAACCCGCGAGCCGGCCCAGGCGCTGCAAGCCATTGCCGGCACCCCGCTGGAACTATTTGACCGCCTGACCGGGCTGGCGGCCAACGACCGGTTTTTGCAGCGTCTGGCGCAGATATCCAACCGGCCGGTGCCGGCCAAATACCGTCGCCAGCGCAGCCAGTTGCTCGATGCCATGCTCGACGGGCATTTCTACACCGGCGGCATCAAGGTGGCAATTGCCGCCGAGCCTGATTTGCTGCTGGCGGTGGGTTGCCTGCTGCATGAGATGGGAGCCGAGCTGCGCTGCTGCGTCAGCACCAGCAAGTCGGCATCGCACGCGCTGCTGCCGGCGGATACGGTGATTTTGGGCGACCTTGAAGACCTGGAGCGCGGTGCGGCGGATTGCGATCTGCTGATCACCCACTCGCACGGTCGCCAGGCGGCCCAGCGCCTGAACAAGCCGCTGCTGCGCATTGGTTTTCCGGTGTTTGACCGGGTTGGCAATGGCCACCGCTGCCAGGTCGGTTACCGGGGCAGCATGAACCTGATTTTCGAGATCGCCAACCTGATGATTGACCAGATCAAGCATCACCATGCCGGCGAATGGACGCTCTCGCCCGAAGCCCTGCACGCCGCTGCCGCAACTGCATCAACCCCCACCAGCCTGGCCGAAGCCAGTGCCTGAACAACCCAGGAGTGCCCCATGAAAATTGCCTTCGCCACCCAGGACAAAGAACGCGTCGATGCGCACTTTGGCTGGGCCAAAAGTATCGTCGTCCATGACGTGTCGCCCGAGGGGCATCACTTTGTCGAATGTTTCGAGTTTGACGACAAACTTGAAGAAGACGGCGATGAAGACAAGCTGGTGCCAAAACTGGCGGCCATCAAGGACTGCGCGATTGTCTATGTCGCCGCCATCGGCGGCTCTGGCGCGGCGCGCGTGGTGGCGATGAAAATCCACCCGGTCAAGGTGCCGCAGCCCGAGTCGATTGCCGGGATTCTGGACAAGCTGCAAGTCGTGCTCAAAGGCACGCCGCCGCCCTGGCTGCGCAAGGTTTTGCTCAAGGATCGCGCGCCCAATTTTGCGTTTGAAGATGACGAGGTCACCCAATGACAGAATCCGCCACCCTTGAGCTGCCTGATCCGTCTGAGGTGCTTGATCCGGGCGTCAGCGATGCGGCCTGCATCAACACGGCTTTTGTGCAGCAACTCATCAAGCAATTGCGGGCCCAGGATACCCACGGCACCTGGGACAACAAAACTGACTTGCAGTTGCTCAAGCCCTATATTCATACCGCTGAAGAACGCCGCGCCTTGCCGATCCTCGGTGACCCGGATCCGGAAACGCTGTGGCATCTGGAAATTTTTTACAACGCAGTGGCGGTCGCCATTGAGCGCGAAACCGGCCAGATGGTGTCGCCGATGATGAAAATGAGCCACGAAGGCTTTGGCCGCATGGTGCTGCTGGCGGGCCGGCTGGTGGTGGTCAACAAGCAACTGCGCGATGTGCATCGCTTTGGCTTTGCCTCGCTGGCCAAACTGTCCGAGGCTGGCACCAAGTTTTTAAACGAAGCGGTGACCATGATCCGCACCTACCCCGCTGTCGCGCAATACGGAGCCTGAACATGACGACCGATGCCGAGGAACTCAAGGTGCGCTTGAAAAAACTCAACGCCCGCGCCACCCAGGCCAAGATGGATCTGCATGATTTGTCAGAAGAATTGCCCACCAACTGGGAAATGATTCTGCCGCTGGCGCAGCGCTGCCACGAAGCCCATGCCATGCTGATGGATGCCCGAAAAGCGGCAGCAGCAGCAGGCTGATTGAGATCAAACCACCAAGGAAATTCTGTCATGAGCGATACTTTTAGCGTCACCCTGCCCAGCGGAGAGACTTGGACCCCCACCTTTGTGGCCGCGCTGGACGATCAAAAATGCATCGGTTGCGGGCGCTGTTTCAAGGTCTGCCCGCGTGGCGTGCTGGAACTGGTCGGACTGACCGAAGACGGCGAACGCATCACCGTCGATCTTGACGACGATGATGATGAGGAATACGAAAAGAAGGTGATGACGATTGCGAACCAGGAGTTGTGCATTGGCTGCACCGCCTGCGCCAAAATATGTCCGAAAAAGTGCTACACCCACGCGGCTGCCTCCGTTTGAGTTGCCCAAAAAATAGCTGGCCCGGATGCCTGATGTGGTTTGGGTGCAGTTCTTTCGCATCTGTGGCCGGTGCGCCGGGGCATGTCGAAAAATAATGGTCAAATTAGCTTCTAGCCCTTATGGATAAAGCGCTAGTAGCTATTTAAAGTATAGCAATACATCCGGCGCTACCCACTCTTCTCCAAAGGGTCATGCCCGCGCCACCCGGTTGAAAAACCTGTCCGTTTTACAATGCCCGCATCTGCCTGGCACCTGCCAGGCGGTAAACGCTAGGGGTGCTGACTGTCACGCGATGGTCGGCTGAGATGACACCCTGGAACTTGATCAAGGTAATACTTGCGCAGGGAAGCGTGATGACAATGCGCCTGTTTCCGTTATTGATTGGGGGCAGGCTGGCATCTTTGCACTCCCCTGCCGTCGAACCAACGGGAAATAGTCGATGGCAATCCACACCAAAACCAAACTGTCGCCCTGTGCCACCGCGCTGGCGGCGCTGTTGATGGCACCTTGCTGGGCACAGACCGCAGCCTTGGCCCCGCGCCTGGAGGCCGTGACCGTGACTGGCAAAACTGCACCAGTGCTCGACCTCGACCACGCCGATGTTGGTGGCTTGGGCCAGACACTGACCAAACCCCCCCAAAGTGTCACCGTGCTGGGTGCCGACCTGCTGGCATCGACCGCCGCAAGCAGCCTGTCGCAAGTCATCAAGCTCGATGCCTCGATGGCCGACAGCTACAACACCACCGGCTATATCGAGGGCCTGTCGGTGCGCGGCTTTTTGCTCGATCAGGGCAACAACTTCCGGCGCAACGGCCTGCCGGTTTCCAATCTGGCACCGATGGCGCTCGAAAACATGGAGCGCATCGAAGTGCTCAAGGGCGTGGCCGGGCTGCAGTCTGGCGTGTCGGCGCCGGGCGGACTGGTCAACTTTGTCACCAAGCTGCCGCAGCGCGATGCTTTCACCACCGTGTCGCTGAGTGCTGACGGCAACGGCGGCAGCAAGGCGCATATCGACAGCAACACCGCCTGGGGTGCCGTGGGCGTGCGCTTCAACCTGGCGGCCGAGGACCTGCGCAGCGCATTTGACCGCGCCGACGGCAAGCGCGAATTTGCCAGCGTGGCATTGGCCACCCAGGCGGCGCCCGGCACCCGGTTGTCTGCCGAACTGGAATACCACCACAAGAAGCAGCCCTCGGTGCCGGGGCTGGGCCTGCTCGATGCCAATGGCGATGGCGTCGCCGAAACCCTGCCGGCCAGCAGCTACGCTGGCCTGAACCTGAACAACCAGAGCTGGTCGCAACCCTTTGAGGCCACCGGCAGCAACCTGCAGTTGGCGATTGACCAGCAGATCAATGCCGACTGGCAGGCCCGCCTGGGCCTGGGCATGCAGCGCACCACCATTCATGACCGGCTGGCCTTTCCCGATGGCTGCAGCTCCGGGCCGGCCTATGTGTACCCCGACGCTGCAGAGCTTTGCCGGCTTGCGCAGCTCGCGCCTGAGCCGCAGCAGCGAGCGCAGCGATGGCTCGCGCGCGGTCAGCTTTGAACAAACCGTGACCACGCCCTGGGCTGGGCTGGCCTGGTCCCCGCTGGCCGGCACGATGCTGTATGCATCCTGGGGTCAGAGGGTGGAACTGGAAGCGGTGCCGAATCGCGCCAGGTGGACAGCCAACTGTCGGTGCAGGCCAGCCTGACCCTGCTTGATGCCCAATACACCGCTGCAGCAGACTCCGGCCTGGTGGGCCAGTCGGTTACCAATGTGCCCAAGGCCAAGGCCTCGCTGTTTGCCGACTACAAGATGGCTGCCATGCCCGGCCTGTCCATCAGCGGCTTGCTAACCGCCGAGAGCGGCAAGACTGTCACCGCCGACGGTTCCGTGACGCTGCCCGCCGCCTGGCAGCTCGATGCCGGTCTGCATTACCAGAACCGCCTAATCGAGTTCTGAGCGGTCTGCCGGACGCTGCAGGCACCGGTAAACGCCATCCTTAAACGTCGTTGAAAGATGAAAACGCATGAACGAAAGCCCGCTGCCACACGCCAGTCAGCAGATCCACCGTTGCCATGGATGAGCAGCCCTTGAGCAGTGCCAAGAAAAAGCTCTTTCAGTGGCGCACATCCAAAACTGTTGCGGCAAATCAACATATTACGAATTAAAAGCGGTTCCGCCCGCTCTTCAATCGCGCAGTCCCGCCATCACGGTGGGGTAACGCAAACGCAGCCGCAACTCGGTTTTCATGCGGCGGTTGTTCATGCGGCGCGACTCGCTCATAAAGCTCAATTGCAGCGCGGGCAGCGTCTCGGTGGCAACACGGCGGGTTATACGGGGTGGTTTGGGCAGGCCATACAGGTCGGCGGCCAGGTCAAAATAGTCGCCCATTTTCAGGCAGGTGTCGTCGTTGATGTTATAGACCCGCCCCGGTCTGCCGCGCCACAGGGCAGCAACACAGGCACGCGCCAGATCATCGGCGTGAATATGGTTGGTGAACACGTCATCAATCGCATCAAGCACCGGTGTGCCCTTTTTCAGCCGGGCGTGTGGCGTGCCGCCCGCCCGGTCGCTCGCGTAAATGCCCGGAATACGCAAAATGCTGCAAACCAGGTTGCTGGCGCGGCCAAGCCGCCGAATCATTGTTTCAGCATCAATTCGCCTTCTAGCCCTTGCTGTATCTGCGCTAGTAGCTCTTGATTCAATAGCAACTTGACCATCGCAGTCACCATAAACGCCGCTGGTCGAGCCATACACCAGCGATCGCGGCAGGCGCTGCCGGCGCAGTGCGCGGGTCAGCACCAGCGTGCGCCGGTCGCCTGCGCCGTGGCCCGCTGGGGGTGCCAGGTGCACCAGCCGGGTTGCCAGGCCGGCCAGACGGCGGATGGACGCTGCATCGTCCAGATTGCCCAGCAGTGGCCGGATGCCGCTGGCACGCAACTCGGCAACACGCCCGGCGCTGGATGTCAGCGCCAGCAGGGCAACCCGGCCTCGCAGCAGGCCTGCCACCCGCATGCCGACATCGCCGCAGCCGATCAGCAGCACCCGCTCGCGCCGAAAACGGGAGGGCAGCGCATCGCAATGGCTGGTTTCGCACGTGCGCCGGTGTTGCCGGGTCAAATCGCTACGGGTTGCAGGCAAAATTGCGTCCTTGTCAGATTTGTCAAAAGCCACAGGATAAAACAACATGAGCAGTTTGCCACACGCCCCATCGGGATTTCAGATCACGCTGCAGCCCAGTGGTCGAGCATTTGAGGCGGCAGCGGGGGAAACCATTCTGGCCGCCGGCATTCGCTCAGGGATCAACCTGCCTTATGGCTGCAAGGACGGTGCCTGTGGTTCATGCAAATGCAAAAAGCTCAGCGGCTCGGTCAGCCACGGCGCGCACCAGGACAAGGCACTTAGCAGCGATGAAGAAGCGCAGGGTTTTGTGTTGACCTGCTGTGCAACGGCCAACTCGGCAGTGGTGCTGGAGTCGCGCCTGGTCACGCCAGAGGGCGCTTTTCCCATCAAAAAAATGCCGACCCGCGTCAGCCTGATCGAAAAAAAGTCGCCCGATGTGATGCGTTTGCTGCTGCAACTGCCTGCCAGCGAGGCTTTTCAGTACCACGCCGGGCAATACATCGAGTTCATGCTGCAAGGTGGCTTGCGCCGCAGTTATTCGATGGCCAATGCACCCCACACGCTGGCTGCCGGCACCGGGCTAGAGCTGCACATCCGTCACATGCCGGGCGGCAAGTTCACCGACTTGGTGTTTGGCAGCATGAAACTGCGCGACATTTTGCGCATTGAAGGGCCTTATGGCAGTTTTTACCTGCGCGAAGCGGGCGACAAGCCCATCATCTTGCTGGCTTCCGGCACCGGTTTTGCTCCCATCAAGGCGCTGATCGAACAGCTTGAGTTGGCCGGCAGCAGCCGTTCGGCCACGCTGTACTGGGGCGGGCGCAGGCCGCTTGACCTGTACATGGACGACTGGGTCCGGGCCAAACTGCCGGACATGCCGACACTGCGCTATGTGCCGGTGGTGTCGGATGCGCTGCCAGAAGACGGCTGGCACGGCCGCACCGGCTTTGTTCACCAGGCGGTGCTGCAAGATTTTCCTGATCTCTCAGGCCACCAGGTCTATGCCTGTGGTGCGCCAATTGTGGTGGACTCGGCACGGCGCGACTACCTGTCAGCGGGTCTGCCCGAAGACGAGTTTTTCGCCGATGCATTTACCTCGGAAGCCGACAAGGCACCGGTCAGCAGCCGCTTTCATTTGTGATGATATCGGCTGGCTTGTCAACCAGGCTGACGGCGGCAATCGCGCATCGTGCAACACACGCGCCGCAAGCGTTGCATTGGTCGGCATCATGCATCACCGAAATTTTCTTCCAGTGCCGGGTTTCAAAGGCAAATAGCCGCAACGCGCAGGCAGAAATGCATCGGCCACAGCCGGAGCAACGGGACGCATCAATTTGGGCGATCTGGATGGTCATGAAAAATAGGCAAGATGGCCGGACGGCTCGATCATAAGGAATGCTGCCTGGGCGGCACCGATCAGGGGCATGACAGTGCCGACTGGCTGTCATCCAGATCAAGACCCGGCACCGGTGTTGCCTTTGCCAGCGCCATCCAGACCGAAAACGGCAGCGGATTGACAGTTTTTTTGGGTGCCATCCGGGCCACCTCGAACTGCTGGTTCTGGAACACCATGACACCGCACTCAACTGGAATTTCATTCGGTTTCGCAATCGGGTGACCGCTGCGGTCACACCCGAGCACATACCAGCATTGACCACCGACATCCAGGTACGCCTGGCGTTTGTCAGTCTTTTTCAGGTCCCCGAGCAAATCGGCGCGGCTGACCTTGATTTCATGGACCACCGGTTCGAGGTACTCCGGTTTAGAGCTGTTGCGAATGGAAAACACGTCGGGTTGACACATTTTCCAGCGGATTTCGGCGCCTGCTGCGTCAGCCAGCCTGGCCCGCAGGCTCAGCCCGATCCAGACCAGCCGACCATCGCGCAACATGGCTTGAACCACCTGACCGACCAAGGTTTCGTGGGCCGAACGGGTTTGGCGGTTGCCATCGGCGGCCCGGGCCAGATGGGCAATGCCGGCATCCGTGACACGCATGGACTCATGACCGCCGACACTGCTGATGCGCTCCAACAAGCCGGCGGCCAGCAGTTCAATTTCGACACTGTCCTGATAAGGCCAGCCGGCAGACCGGTACATTTCGCGCAGTCGCTGCGCATGAATTCGTTTCAAGATGACGGGCGTATTGCTGCTCATGGACAGTTGGCGGGGTGGATAAAAACTGACTTTCCGTACAGTATATGACGGTGACAGCAACCCATTGGACCTGCTGCAAAGCCAACTGCCTATTATTTGAGCAACCGGCGGCAAAGCCAATGCCAGCGTGGCTTGTGACAGTTGTTCATGGGCTTGTCCACAGCTTTGACCACGGTTTGTGGGGACAGTCAACCAAGGCTTTCCAAGCAGGATGGCACAGGGTAGATACATCAGGGTAGAAGATGAGACGGGCAATTGGACGGGGTAAACTGCCCCAAAAGGATTTGGGTAGCCATGCAGCGCTTCACAGTCACCATTTTTGCGTCTTTATGACGCGCTACAACGCGGAAATCTCCGCCGGTTCACTGTTGCCGTTAGAGAGCCGACGCATTGCGACGCTGCTCCTGTCCAACCCTGACCCTGTCGCATGGCAGCACGCTATCGAGGTGGAAAACATCCTGCAAAAAAAGACACCCGCCACTGCCCGGCGACAGGCACGGCTGTTGCAGCGTCGCCTGACCACCCTGGATGCCCAAGCCTGGCGCATGTTGGCCGAGCGCGAAAGCGAGGTCGTCATCCAGTTGTTGCTGGCCGCCGCCGTCAAACACAGCCAGTTGCTGGGCGACTTTATGCTGCGGGTTTATGCCGACCGCCAGCGCCGCCTGGAGCCCGCCTTGGCCCCCCTCGACTGGCAAGACTTTCTGGCCGAGTGCGCCCACCACGACCCCGATGTAGCGGATTGGTCCGACTCCACCAAGGCTAAATTACGTGAAGTTATCGTGCGCATCCTTGTTGAGTCTAAATATTTGGAAAACTCCCGCTCCATGAAATTGACACCCCAGTCCCTGCACCCGGAGGTACGGCGCTACCTGAGCGACCATGATGAAACCTATGTCCTTGACTGCCTGGAGCGCGTGAAATGACCCTGAGTTTTGACGAACGCCTCAATCAAATCCTGCCGCGCCTGACCTCGCGGGACTTTCTCGACAGCAAGGGCCTGGGCAATGAAATCGGCTTCTGGATATTTGACTATCCGCCAGACCGGGAGCTGGACATGCGCAGCTTTCTCTCTGGTACCGTGCTGCCCGCTTTGAGCAAACAGGTACCCGCCCTGCGTGCCGACACCATCGATTTGCTGCAATTGGTCACCGGGATATTGGAGGAGCGCAAGCTGCTCGACAAAGCGATAGACATGCAGCTCAACAAGGGCGACGACAGCACGCTGGCTGCGCTGCGCTCGGTACTCAAGGAAGACAAGATTGCCCAGAAGATTGCCACCCAGCACGACATTGCCAATCTCGACCTGTTGATACTGACCGGTGTCGGTGCGGTTTACCCCATGCTGCGCAGCCACACCCTGCTGTCGGCATTGCACCCTCTCATGGGCAACACACCGCTGCTGCTGTTCTTTCCAGGTCGCTACGACGGTCATTCGCTGCGCCTGTTCAACACGCTGACTGAAGACCACTATTACCGCGCTTTCCGATTGGTGCCAGAAACCACGTAACGAACCCACGTATTGCCAGAAACCATCCGCCTGTCGCCAACCCGCACACGCCAGACCTTCAGGGATAAACAAAACATGAACATCAAAGAGCTTTTCCTCAAACCCATCGACCGCCCCATCAACGGCGTTATCAAAGCCGACCAGATGGATGCCGCCAGCGTCTGGCAAGAGCTGGAGGAATACGTCGTCACCAAGCAGATTAGCGAGTACCTGCGCAAGTTCTTTGATGCCTACCTGGCGGCCATCGACCGCCCCAATGACGCAGCCATCACCGACCGCATGGGCGTTTGGGTGTCCGGCTTTTTCGGCTCCGGCAAGTCGCACTTCATCAAAATCCTGTCGTACTTGCTCGAAAACATCGAAGCCCAGAACCCCGAGACCGGGGACAAGCGCAGCGCTGCCGCCTTCTTTGACCACCAGAAAATCAAGGATGCCATGTTGCTGGCCGACATCCAGCGCGCGGTGCAAGGCACTGCCGATGTCATCCTGTTCAACATCGATGCCAAGGCCGATAGCAAGACTGACCGCGATGCCATCCTGCAAGTGTTCTTGCGCGTCTTCAACGAAAAGCTCGGTTTCTCGGGCGATGCCCCGCACATCGCCGACATGGAACGCCACCTGGTGGCCAAGGGCGCCTTCGAAACCTTCAAAGCCACCTTTGCAGCCTCCAACGGCAGCACCTGGGAAAAAGAACGCGATGCCGTGGACTTCCTGCGCGATGATGTGGTCGCGGCTCTGGCCCCCGCGCTCAAGATGACACCTGAATCCGCCGGACAATGGTTCGACAGCGCCCGGGATGACTACCGCATCAACATCGAAGGCTTTGCCAAGGCGGTCAAAGACTACCTGGCCACGCGCGCCGCCAGCCACAAAGTCATCTTTCTGGTTGACGAGGTTGGGCAGTTCATTGGTGCCAACTCCCAGCTCATGCTCAGCCTGCAAACCATCACCGAGCAACTCGGCACCCAGTGCAAGGGACGCGCCTGGGTCATCGTCACCAGCCAGGCTGACATTGATGCCGCCATTGGCGACACCAATCTGGCCCGCAGCCAGGACTTCTCCAAGATTCAGGGCCGCTTTCACACCCGCCTGTCGCTGGCCAGCAGCAACACCGACGAAGTCATCAGCGAGCGTCTGCTGTCTAAGACCGAATCCGCCCACGTGCTGCTGCGCGATGCCTTTGCCAGCAAGAGCGATGTCATCAACAACCAGTTGAGTTTTGTCGGCAATGCGGTCAGCCTGCGCGGCTACAAAGATGCAGCCGAGTACGTCGCTTGCTATCCCTTTGTGCCGTACCAGTTCAAGCTGCTGCAAAAGATATTCGAGTCCATTCGCAAAGTCGGTGCCACCGGCAAGCACTTGGCACAGGGGGAGCGTTCTTTGCTGGACGCGTTTCAGACGGCCGCTGTCAGCAATGCCAGGAAAAGCACCGACGTGCTAGTGCCGCTGTACGACTTTTATGCCTCCATCGAAAGCTTCATTGACGGTGCCGCCAAGCGCTCCATCGACCAGGCACCGGAAAACCCAGGCTTGCAGCCCTTTGATAGCCAGTTGCTCAAGGCGATGTTCCTGATTCGCTACATCCCCGACATCGTCAAGCCCACCGTTGACAACCTGGCCACCTTGTGTATTGACCAGATTGATGCCGACAAGCTGGCCCTCAAACGCAAAATCCAAGAGAGCCTGGCGAGGTTGGAGCAGCAGCGCCTGGTCAGCCGCAATGGCGACTTTTGGTTCTTCCTGACCAACGAAGAGCGCGATGTCGCCCGCGAAATTGGTCACGTCGATGTCTCCGCCGCAGAAAAGTCCCGTGTCCTGGCTGAACTGATATTTGACGAAATCCTGGGCGGCCAGACCAAGGTGCGCCACCAGGGCACCAAGTCCGATTACGAATTCAACCGTCTGCTCGATGGTGCCCCCTGGCGCCAGGCCAGCCAGGCCCTCAGCTTTGAAGTGCTGACCCCGCTCGGCGACGACTACGAACGGCTGCAATCTGCCAAATGCATCTTGCGCAGCAGTGAAGGCAATGGCCGCGCCCTGGTGCGTCTGGCCGAAGGCGAGCGCCTGGACATCGAACTGGCGCTGTACCTGCAAATCGAGAAATACATCGTCAGCCCGAAAGCCGACCAGGCCGCCCCATCGCTCAAGCGCATTCTGGCCGACCGCAAAGACGAAAACCGCGAGCGCCGCCTGCGCCTGGTGCATCAACTCTGCGAACTCATCACCTCGGGCGGCTTCTACGCCCTGGGTCAGTTCGTGCAATTCAGGGCGACCAGCCCGGCGAAGGTGCTGGATGAACTGCTCAATTACCTCATCACCAATACCTACAGCAAGCTGCCCTACCTGAAGGTGCGCCAGGCCGACCCGCAAGCCGAAATCAAGGCCGTGCTCAGTGCCTGCGACTTGACCCAGCACGGATTGGCACTCAATGGTGAAGATGGCAATGCCCAGGCCATCAAAGAGATGCGCGACTACCTGCACCTGGCTGCCAGCAAGAACCGGGTGCTGCTGTCCGATGTGGTGGACCGTTTTGCTGGCATCCCCTGGGGCTGGAAGCCCGAGTGGGAAACCGTGCTGCTGATTGCCCGCCTGTTCATGGCCGGTGAAATCAAACTCATGCTTGAAGGCTCCGACCTTGACCCGGCATCGGCCGCTGACCCGTTGACCAAGTCGGCCCGCTTCAAACAGGTGTCCATCCTCAAGCGCAAAATAGCCGATGCATTCAGCCTCAAACGCGCCCGTGAACTGTACAAAGACCTGTTTCAAAAGATAGGCCGCGAAGAAGAAGA
>CAIQOO010000184.1 GCA_903873485.1 uncultured beta proteobacterium
CTGCAAGGCCGCCGCCTGCAACTGGTCGGCCGGCAACGGGCCTTGCAGCAGCAGCAGCTTGCGCCAGTTGCGCGCGGCCAGGTACTGTGCCAGCGCATCGGTCAGCATGGCCCGGCTGGGCGTGGTGTGTAACAGGGCTGGAGCACACTGGGTGTTGCGCAGTGCATCGTCATCGGCACTGGTGTTGATCACCACCGCCCCACCCAGCGCCGCCGGTGCCTGGCGCGCCAGCGGTTCCAGCAGGCCAGCGGGCAAATCTGCCACCAGGTGATGCACCCCGGCGGCTTTCAGTGCGGCCAGCGTCTTGGGAAGCTCGGCGGCATCTGCCACACTGAACTCGCGCAGTACCAGGGTGATGCCACTTTCCTGCAACTCCAGCGCGGTGTCGTTGACCGCCATTTGCGCCGCGTCCAGAATGCGCCCGGTGGGGTGACCAGGGTAGGCACGCTCCAGCCGCCGGGGCGTATACCGCGGGTCATTGGCCAGTGACACCAACGCCACAGGCACGGTCAGCGCAGGTGCCGCCGCAGCGGCGTTCGTGCTCAGGCCAGCCCCAACTGCGGCCCACACACCGACCAGCCCCAACCAGTACCCCAAACCACGCAGCGCGAAACTCATCAATACCTCCAACTCAAGGCTGCACCAGCAGGCTGTGTGGCACGCGGCCCACCGCCACGGTGCGTATCGCCTTGCCTGCCACGGTGTCCACCAGCGTCATGTCATCTGACAGGCCATTGGCCACATAAAGGGTTTTGCCGTCGGGGTGCAGCGTCAGGCCCCAGGCGCGTTTGCCCACCAGCACAGTCTTTTTCACCTCACGCGTGGCCACATCCACCTCGGCCACGTGGTTGGCTTTGCCCAAACCCACCCAAACCGTCTTGCCATCGGCACTCAAGGTGGCGCCTACCGGAGTGATGTCATTGGCACGCATGCCCTTGATTTTGAAAGAGATGGTGTGTTTGAGCTTCTGGTCTTCAGTGCTGACAATGCTGACGCTGGCACTCAGCTCGTTGGTCACCCACAGCTCTTTGCCTTCAGCGGCCAAGGTAAAGCGCCGTGGCCGGTTGCCGACCTTGATGTTTTTGACGATTTTTTTGCTGGCCAGATCAATGTAATGAACCACGTTGGCTTCCTCAGAGGTCACATAAGCGTGTTTGCCATCGGGGGTGATCAAAACGCCCTCAGGTTCGCCACCCACCTTCACCTCGAACAGCTTTTTCTTGGTCTCCAGGCTGTAGGCCCCCATGATGCTGTCGTCCTCAATCGTCACAAACACCGTCTTGCCATCGGCACTCAGGTCAAACATCTCAGGGCTGTTGTCCAGCGGCACCTGGCTAACCATCTTGCCACTGGCCACATCCACCACACCCAGCGCATTGCTCTCGCCACAGCACACATAAATCTGGCTGTGGTCTTTGTTAAAACGCATGTCACGCGGTCGGTTGCACACCTCAATGGCCGACTGGCGCTGGCCCTGGGTGTCAAACACATAAATTTTGTTGTCTTTTTCGCTTGACACGTACACGCGGTTGGCCGGTGGCGTTTGAGCCAAGGCGGCACCCACGCTTGCCACCACAAACAGCGTGGCCGCTGTTTGTGCCATGGCTTGTGCCAACTGATGCCGTGTGTGTTCAAAAATATGTCTCATAAAAGTCCTTGATTGTTGAGTTTTGGAACACATGCAGGGTTGTGTTCATGCCGTATCAGCAAAAAGCAAGCCAGAAACGAAGGCACGGACTTTGCATTGTGGATGGGATACTCCTTCATACTCGCACAAAGTGTACCACCGCCCCATTCACCACCGCAGCGCCAATGCGTGCACGCGCACTGCCCCACATGCCTTGCGGCTGAGGTTTGTGCCATGACCGCTGCCATGCTGACCGTCTCATCCCTGCACAAGTCTTACGGCACCAAGCCCGCGCTCAAGGGCATCAGTTTCACGGTCAATGAAGGCGAATTTGTCGTCCTTCTTGGTCCCAACGGCGCGGGCAAATCCACCTTGATGCAGGTGCTTACCGGCCTGTTCAGCCCGGATCAGGGCGAGGTCACCATTTTTAGCCAAAGCCTTCGCGCCAACCCCAGCCACGCC
>CAIQOO010000185.1 GCA_903873485.1 uncultured beta proteobacterium
CCAATCAGGCCAATCGGGCACTCGGACTGGATCGAGATGCCCTTGTTCAGCGGGAACAGTTCCTGAATTTCGTCAATGATCTTGTCGAGTTTTTTGTCGCCGCCAAAAACGATGTCTTTTTCCTGGAAATCCGAGGTGAACTGCATCGTCACAAAGGTGTCAACTCCGGTGGTGCCGATGTAATAGTTGCGCCGCGCCGCCCATGAATACTGGCCGCAGCCAACCGGGCCGTGGCTGATGTGGACCATGTCCTTGATCGGACCCCAGACCACGCCTTTGGAGCCGGCGTAGGCACAGCCCCGAATCGTCATCACGCCAGGCAATGACTTGATATTGGATTTGACGCCGCAGTCGGGCTTGCCGCTCTCAAACGAGCCCAAGTGTTTGGCGCGCCGCTTGGCCATCTTTTCAGGATAGGCCTTCAGCACTTCATCAATCAGGGCCTTGTTGGTGGCCTTACGCTCTTCAACGGTGGCAGTCATGGGGGAACTCCGGTTAGGTAAATAGTTGAATCAGTTGAAATAGTTGATCTGGCAGTTGGCCCAGACCCAATTCATCGCGAGGGCGAATCAGGCCGGGCTGATGACTTGTCAGGCGGCAACCAGCTCGTCGGCTTTTTTGCCGACAATCGTTTCGTCGATGGTGTCCATGATGCCGAACTCCATCAGCATGTCTTCAAGCTGATCCATGGTGATTGGGGTCGGGATGGTGCCGTTGCCGGCGTTGTTGTGAATTTTGCTGGCCAGCGAACGGTATTCAGCCGCCTGCTTGGAGTCCGGTGCGTATTCGATTACCGTCATGCGGCGCAATTCAGCGTGTTGCACGATGTTGTCGCGTGGCACAAAGTGAATCAGCCGGGTGCCCAGCATGCCGGCCAGTGCGTCGGCGAGTTCGAGTTCCTTGTCGGTCTGGCGCTCGTTGCAGACCAGGCCACCGAGCCGCACGCCACCCGAATTGGCATATTTCAGAATCCCCTTGCTGATGTTGTTGGCGGCATACATGGCCATCATTTCGCCCGACATGACGATGTAGATTTCCTGCGCCTTGTTTTCACGAATCGGCATGGCAAAGCCGCCGCATACCACATCGCCGAGTACGTCGTAAGAGACATAGTCAACGCCGTCATAAGCGCCGTTTTCTTCCAGGAAGTTAATCGAGGTGATGACACCGCGGCCAGCGCAGCCGACGCCTGGCTCAGGGCCGCCGGACTCGACACAGCGGATGTTTTTGTAGCCAATTTTCATCACGTCTTCGAGTTCCAGGTCCTCCACCGAACCGGCTTCTGCTGCCAGCGACAGAATGGTGTTTTGCGCCTTGGCGTGCAAAATCAGGCGGGTTGAGTCGGCTTTGGGGTCGCAGCCGACGATCAGGATTTTCTGGCCCAGGTCGGACAATGCCGCCAGGGTGTTTTGCGAGGTGGTCGATTTGCCGATGCCACCTTTGCCGTAGAAGGCGATTTGCCGAAGTTTTGCCATGTCAGTACTCCAATAGTTTGGAAAAGTTGATGAATCCCAAGTTTGCGTAGCCGCGACTTGTGTCTGCCTGACGTGTCTATGGGTCTTGTTATTAGAGTCACGTTTGGGCCGGATTTGTGTCCGCGCCCCTTCTCCATTGCAGCTTCCGTGCCATGCTGAAAATCAGCCTCACGACAATCCAGAAATTTCAGATTAATCAATCAAATCAGCGGTTTATGGAGCAATTCCGGATTGAGTCCAGGCTTTGTTGATTTCCCTACAAAGCCCATTGCCGTGTCGCAAAACCCCCGGATTGACCTGCCATCACGCGCGCTTTGTGTCGCTTTTGCAGTTTGCCCAGGCAAATAACCAGCCAGAAGGCAATGGCACTGACTGAAGGGAGTTTTTCCGCTTTGGGGGGTCTTTCCGTTCGGGCTGAGCTTGTCGAAGCCTTCTTTTCCCTTCGACCAAGCTCAGGGCGAACGGAAATATTTGGCAAGCCATGGCGCTTGCGTCAGCGCCATGGTCATTTGAATGTCAGCATGGCCTGTTTGGTCTATTCAACCCGCGTGATCGTCACCGGCTTGAAGCCCAGATCGGCCAGTTTGCCCTTGCGGCCACGGGCGGCGCGGGCGTTGTTGAGGCTGCGAATTTCCAGCGTTTCATCGCGCTCCTTGCCACCTCGGCCAATGCCCTGAATGCGCACGCTGCGGCTGTAGGCGGCGGCCCCGGCCAGCGTGTCTTTGGCTTCCAGGTCAATCAGCAGCAAACCGCGCCCGCCATGGGCCATGGTCTTCAACTCGCTGATGGCAAAGGTCAAAATACGCCCGCCGGTCGAGGCACAGGCGACATGGGTGGCGGCTGACAGTGGCGCAGAACCCGCATCACAGGCCACCACCGACGGCTGGCACAGGGTTTCGCCTTCGTTGACAGTGACAAACGACTTGCCGGCTTTGAACTTGGAGACCATGTTTTCCACCGCTGCGAAAAAACCATAACCACCGCTGCAAGACAGCAGCAGGCTGGCGTTCATCGGGCCGGCAAAGTAGTAGAGCAATTGGCTGCCCGGCTCCAGTTCAATCAGGCTGGTGACGGGCTGGCCGTCGCCGCGTGCGCCGGGCAGCAGCGACACCGCTACCGAATAGACCCGGCCATTGCTGCCAAAGGCCAGCAGGGTATCGATGGTGCGGCATTCAAAGCTGCCGTAGAGCGCATCGCCGGCCTTGAAGCTGTATTCGACCGCTAGCGTGCTGGCGCTGCCGGTCACACCAGCGCGGTCTTTGGCCCAGCCTTTTTGTGCCCGCACCCAGCCTTTTTGGCTGACCACCACGGTCACCGGCTCATCGACCACCTTGACTTCGAGCACGACTTTTTTCTCGGCCTGAATCAGGGTGCGGCGTGCATCGGCAAACGTTTTGGCATCGCCCTCGATTTCCTTGATCATCAGGCGGCGCAACGCCGTCGGGCTAGCCAGGATGTCTTCGAGCTTGTGCTGCTCGCCACGCAGGCCGACCAATTCCTGCTCAATCTTGATCGCCTCCAGCCGGGCCAACTGGCGCAGGCGGATTTCCAAAATATCCTCGGCCTGCCGATCCGACAGCTTGAAGCGGGCCATCAGCGCCGCCTTGGGATCATCGGCCTGACGAATGATCGCGATCACCTCATCAATATTGAGCAGCACCAGCGCCCGGCCCTCCAGGATATGGATGCGGTCGAGTACCTTGTTGAGCCGGTGGCGCGAGCGCCGCTCGATGGTGCTTTGCCGAAACGCGATCCACTCGGTGAACATCTGCCGGAGCGACTTTTGCGTCGGGCGGCCATCGAGGCCGATCATGGTCAGGTTGATCGGGCTGGTGCTTTCCAGGCTGGTGTGCGCGAGCAAGGTATTGATCAGTTCCTGCTGGCCAATCTTGCTGGTTTTGGGTTCGCACACCAGGCGCACTGCCGCATCTTTGCTCGACTCGTCGCGCACCACATCCAGCACCGACAGCAGCGTGGCCTTGATCTGGTTCTGTTCGAGCGACAGGGCCTTCTTGCCGGTCTTGATTTTGGGGTTGGTGAGTTCTTCAATTTCCTCCAACACGCGCTGTGTGCTGACCCCCGGCGGCAATTCGGTCACCACCAGTTGCCACTGGCCGCGCGCCAGGTCTTCGATTTTCCAGCGCGCCCGGCATTTAAGCGAACCGCGCCCGCTGCGGTAGGCATCGGCAATCTCGGCGGCACTGCTGATAATCTGCCCGCCACCGGGATAGTCTGGCCCCGGCACCAAAGCCAACAATGCGTCTTCAGAAAGTTCCGGCGACTTGATCAGCGCGATGCAGGCATCGGCGACTTCGCGCAGGTTGTGGCTGGGGATTTCGGTGGCCAGCCCGACCGCAATGCCGCTGGCCCCGTTGAGCAGGGCAAACGGCAGGCGGGCCGGCAACTGGCGCGGCTCCTCGGTGGAACCATCGTAGTTGGGCGAAAAATCAACCGTGCCTTCGTCAATTTCATCAAGCAGCAGGCTGGTGATTTTGGCCAACCGGGCCTCGGTGTAACGCATGGCGGCCGCACCATCGCCATCGCGGCTGCCAAAATTGCCCTGGCCGTCGATCAGCGGATAACGCTGCGAAAAGTCCTGCGCCATGCGCACCAGCGCGTCGTAAGCCGCGCTGTCGCCGTGCGGGTGGTAGCGGCCCAGCACATCGCCGACCACGCGGGCGCACTTAACCGGCTTGGCCCCGACATTGCCATTGGCCCCGCCAAACCCTAAGCCCATGCGGCCCATGGCGTACAAAATGCGCCGCTGCACCGGCTTCTGGCCATCGCAGACATCCGGCAGGGCGCGCCCCTTGACCACGCTCAAGGCGTATTCCAGGTAAGCGCGCTGGGCGTAACTGGCCAAGCTCGGGCTGTCGCCGGAGTTGGGTAATGGTGGTACTGCGGGTTTTGGTGGTTCAAAAAGGGTCGGATCAGTCATGAAGATGCCTGCATAATTGCTCTAAATAAAATAGCTGCTTGTGCAATGGGGACGGGGGCTAGAGGCTGATTTGTTATAAAAAATGGCGGATAAATGGCCCAGTGGAGGTTTGACTGTGGCGAACGCCACCAATGTCAGCTCTCAGCCTTGGCTTGGGTATCAAAACAGACCCCGGCCCTTGCTGGTGTTGCGTTGGCAGCTCTACTTTTGATCAACATGACCCGCTTCAAACATCGATACCAATCAACACCAGTGGCACCGATGGCACGCCACGGCCATTGCGAATGACGTTGTAAAACTCGCCCTCGTAATAGGCCACGCCTGAACTCATTTGGGATTGCAGGGCTTTCATGGGCAGGATTTCGATACCCACATCGATTTCGTCGCGCATGTAAGACACCAGATGTTGGGCAAACAGATCAGATGTATTCAGGGCATCGCCAAATTGCACCTTCACTGCCACTCGGTCTTTTACCAAATTACCATCCGCTCGAACCTGATCGCTATCGCGGCTCGGCTGCTCCCAACCATGATGGATGAATGCCTGCTGAAAAACCAACTTTACAGACTCCACATTTTGACGAGCAGCGCTGGTTCGGTAAGGTGGCACGGGCACATCTTCAACAATCTGCTGAAGTTCCGCCCACAAGGCTGCATGATGAATCTGGAGAAACTCCAGACCATTAAGGTGCGAATAGGATTGAACAATTTTCATCTTGGCTAATCACCTTGCGTTGCTCTGAATGTGAGTAATGCGCTGCGCCACAATTTTGGAGATTTCTGTCTTCCATGCAGGTGCTTCATGGGCTGGTCGCAGATGGCTGCACAGATCGAGCAATTCTCGAATCAGGCTTGCCTGAACACGATCTGCGCCAAACATGGCTGCAAAGTAGGTTTTGAACTGATCGAGTGTCAGCGGTGTAATGTCCAGGCGCATCTTGTCATCGGCACGCGTGTACCAGCAGCCGATCCGGAAGGTTTCTGCGGTGTTGGAATCAATGTGGTTGGCAATGAACAGCCCATAGACTTGCTTGCCGGACTGCGCTGCATGGTGCAGCACAAGATCGGCCACATGACGGCGCACCGGCTCACCTTCGGCAGCTTCCTGACGTGAGTTGTCGGTCAATGTGACTTCAACCACCAGCACAAAGTCAGCAAATTCAAAAATCAGATCAGGGCCATTGCCCGGCGCTGTGCCAACAGGTAAAAAATCCTGGTCAATCTTGAAACGCCTGGCTTCATAGGGCTTGTTGGTCAGGCTGTTGATGGCCAGGAAAGCCCGCCATAGCACCCACTCAAAATAGGCTGGCGCTTCGGCCTTCGGGACTTCAATTTCATCACCGTTGGCAAGAGTTTTTTTGGCTTTCCGGGTGCGGAGAAGTTCCATGAAAGCCACGATTTCATGCCATTCAAAGGGCTGTCTGGCTGCATATTGCTCTTCCTTGTGCTCTGACAATAGCCCATCAATCTGGTGTCGAATAGCGGCAATGTCGGCTGGCGTTTCGGTCGGCTTACCGGTTGTATCGAATGGAATGCCAAGTTGTTTAAGTTGCTGTAATAAATCATCCAGAACCGCCAAGGCCGAATCTTTGTTGTCGGTTGGCAGCGTTGCACCTTGGCATAAGGCAGCCAGGTACAGCCGGTCGGTCGCAGGGACATCACGATCCTGAACCAGTTTCTCGATGAAAACGTGCTTTTCAGGTACCAGAGAAATGCCGCGCCCCTTGCTTTGCACCAACCCTGTCGCCTTGAGGTAGCGCAGATTCGTATCAGCATAATCATTGAATGTGCTGGCAACGTAACCATGAAGCACGGCTGCAGCATCCCGTTCATGACGGTCAAATTGTTTTTTGTTGGGTGAGGCCATCCGACGGGCGCGCAATTCAAGCACTCGGGCAACAATGTCTGCCAGAGCATCGTCGCTGCTGCTGAGCTGCACAACCAGTGCCATTTCAATGAAGTTGAGTCGGCTTTCCCCGGTTTGCAGGGCCAACGCCAGCATCACTGCAAGTGTGTGCCGCACCGGAGAAAACACCGAAAAACCAAACCTTTGCTCCAGTAGCGACGGAATGTAGTGCGCTGCCAAGGCCCGCAAAAAACACTCCTGCATGGCTGGCACAGTTTCTGCACGAATCAATCGCCAGCCGTTTGGCGTGATCGTGTCTATCGGGCCGACTTCAGTTTGCACTATGCCAGATGTAATCGGCACCTCCGGGTAAAGGAAACCTAGCTTATTCAGGGCAGAACGCCATTTTCGACCAACGCTGTAACTCTCATCGTCACCGAGTTCAACAATACCGCCATCCCCCAATAATCGGCGAAACGCAATTTCCTGTTCTCTGCCACGCAGATTGCCTTGTAATGATGAATGAGACAGCGCTATCAAACCATCGCGCAACCTGAATGGACTGCGAACAGTCGTATTGCCTAAATGCCATGGCTTCATACAATTAGTAACCTACAAAGATATATTCTTGAACAGTATTTTTATTATTTCCAACCTTGTTCCCTTGATTTCCAAATGAATACTTGTAATCAACAGGAATCACATCAACGTGTGATTTATGCTTTGCCATGATGGCAACCATTTCATCCAGCGTTGGCAAACTGTTGGATGAGTAAGATACCATCAATACAGAATCACTAAAGCGCTTGAAAAGCAGATCAAATGCTTGCACCGCACCATTTCTTGACGAGAAAGGTGTTGGATAGGATTTAAATTTCTTGGTCACGGTATGCTCTTGAATCTCCACCCCTTGCCAATTCCTGGCCAAACCTTCAATAAAATGATAACGTCGGACGTATTCATTATCAGAGAGTGGAGAGTAATATGGTGGATCAATATAAACCAACCCCGGTTCTCCACTCTGAAAATTCATGGCATCACCGTGATTTGCTTTATTTTTTTCCCCGTTGCTGAATACCGCAGCATTAATAACATCAACAGCATCAATAAATTGTTTTTCAAAAGTCAACAATAAATCTTTACGCCCATCATCATACCGATCACCCACATAGGTAAAAATGCCGCGTGGACGTTTTTTCAGACAAGCTCTGATCAAGGCTGACATGGCAATAGCTTGCTGGTACGGATTTTCTAGGGCTTTAATATTGGAGCGTATTATATCAATCAACCGGTTATTATCATCACTAAAATACAGGCCCCGAAATTTGGTTTCAACAAAATTATCCGTCGGATTTTTTTGTACCATCAGCGACAAAACCTCGCCACGTGGCAAACGAACATCATTGTTTTCAATCAATGCTTTTGCAAATGTTGCCGACATCGCCATGTAGTCATTGCTTGTCACAGATTTACCGTGAGATTTCAACATATAACTCACAACACCCGAACCAGAAAAAAGATCAATCGCTGTATTAAACTCAAATTGAGAAGCAATTGACCAAATTTCAGTCAGTAATTTATTTTTTGATCCCATAAAGCGTGTCGTGGGATAAAGCATGACTTGTTCCGATAACGGCTCTGGTGCTAATTTAATATTAAAATTTCGCTTCGATGGAATACTCACAATCACATCTTCACCAGTGCGCCCCTTACCGTTGCATGAAATATAACGCTTGGTCTGTACGATTTCACGCGAAAATAACTGATACTGTTCATGTACCAAAGGATGATTTGAGTTGGTAAGAATCACATGACACCCCAATTCATGCAAGCGCCTGACCTCTTGGGCCAGCTCGATATGATCTTCTTCATAAAATTGCTCTTTGGTATAGCGCTTGAAATCAGCATATTGTGAAATTGGCAAATAAGGTGGATCAAGAAAAATAAAATCACCAGGCAGGGCATTTTCTTTCAACACTGTTTTATAATCAGCACAAATTATTTTTGTATGCCCAAGCAACTTTGATGCTGCTTTTAATGAAAATTCATCAATAATTTTTGGATTTTTATATCTGCCAAACGGTACATTGAACTGGCCAGATTTATTGACCCGATACAAGCCATTAAAACAGGTACGGTTCAAAAATATAGTCCTTGCCGCCGCATCAACATTTGACAAATCAGCCGGGTTAACGGCGCGCAAAGCATAAAATACTTCTTCGGTATTTTCATATTCTTTTAGTTGTTCAATAACCGCCTCAGCATCATCAGCGACCGTCTGGTACAAATTTACCAACTCTGGATTTATATCTGCAATAATTCCATTAACCGGCGCAACAGCAAAAAACAGCGATCCTCCGCCAAAAAACGGTTCGATATACCGGCCATAGCGCTTTGGCATTTTTGACCTGAGTTCGCCTAAAAGCTGTGTTTTGCCGCCAGCCCATTTCAACAATGATTTAGTGACATCTTCGCGCGGCGGTTCAATAACAACGGCTTTTTGCATATTCAATCCTTGTTTAGACATCAGCAGTTGCTATTAAAAAGTTAAAAATGTGACTCACTTCAGCGCAATCTTCATATAAAAACAGCCTCCAGCCCTTACAGGTAAAGCGCCATCAGCTATGTTTTTCATATTCAAATATCGACCTCGACCGAATCCCCATGCAACTCCATCAAGTCGCGCCGTGCCCCGGCTTCGCCTTTGCCCATCAGCTTGGTCATCAGCTCGGCGGTCTGAAGCGTGTTCAGATTGCCCAAACTCACCTGCAGCAGCCGGCGCGTATCCGGGTTGAGCGTGGTGTCCCACAATTGCTCGGCATTCATCTCACCCAAGCCCTTGAAGCGGCTGATGGCCCAGGCGGTTTCGCGCACACCCTCCTTGCGCAGCTTGTCCAGAATGGCGGTCAGTTCCCCCTCGTCGAGCGCGTAGGCCTTGGAGGCCGGCTTTTTACCGCGTGCCGGTGCATCGACCCGAAACAGCGGTGGCCGCGCCACATAGATGTGACCGGTGTCAATCAACTTGGGAAAGTGCCTGAAAAACAGCGTCAGCAGCAGCACCTGGATGTGCGAGCCATCGACATCGGCATCGCTGAGGATGCAAATTTTGCCGTAACGCAGGCCGCTCAAATCGGGCGCGTCGCTGGGGCCATGCGGGTCAACCCCGATCGCTACCGCAATGTCATGGATTTCGGTGTTGGCGAACAGCCGGTCGCGCTCGACCTCCCAGGTGTTCAAAACCTTGCCGCGCAGCGGCAAAACCGCCTGGCTCTCCTTGTCACGGCCCATTTTGGCGCTGCCGCCGGCTGAATCACCCTCGACCAGAAACACCTCGTTTTGCGCCAGGTCGCGGCTTTCGCAATCGGTCAGCTTGCCGGGCAGCACCGCCACACCCGAGCCTTTGCGCTTTTCAACCTTTTGGCCGGCCTTCTGGCGCGACTGGGCTGCCTTGATGGCGATTTCTGCGAGTTTTTTGCCGTATTCGACGTTCTGGTTCAGCCACAGCTCCAGTGCCGGCCGCACAAAACCCGACACCAGCCGCAGCGCGTCACGCGAATTCAGGCGCTCCTTGATCTGGCCCTGAAACTGCGGATCGAGTACCTTGGTGGACAGCACATAACTGGCGCGGGCAAACACATCGTCAGGTAGCAGCTTGACCCCCTTGGGCAACAGCGAGTGCAGATCAACAAAACTCTTGACCGCCGCAAACAAGCCATCGCGCAAGCCCGATTCATGGGTGCCACCGGCGCTGGTCGGGATCAGGTTGACATAGCTCTCGCGCACCGGCTGACCGTCTTCAGTAAAGGCGACACACCAGGCGGCACCCTCGCCGTCGGCGAAACTCTCGTGCTGCGCATCAGCAAAACCCTCGCCTTCAAACAGCGGGATCACCGGTTCGCCAGTCAGCGTTTGTGTCAGGTAGTCGCGCAGGCCGCCTTTGAACAGCCAGGTTTTGACCTCTTTGGTTTTTTCCTGCACCAGCGTGACCGCAACACCGGGCATCAGCACCGCCTTGCTGCGCAGCAGATGTTCCAGATGCGCCATCGGCAACAGCATCGACTCGAAGTATTTGGGATCGGGCCAGACCCGCACGCAGGTGCCGGAGCGGCGCTCGCCCTCGCCGGCAGGCCGCACAGTGAGTGGCTCGATCACGTCGCCGCCCGAAAACACCAGCCGCGCCACTTGCGCCTCGCGGTAGGTGGTGGCTTCGAGCCGGCTTGACAGCGCATTGGTCACGCTCACGCCGACACCGTGCAGGCCACCCGAAAAGCTGTAAGCGCCGCCCTTGCCCTTGTCAAACTTGCCACCGGCGTGCAACTGGGTGAATACCAGTTCAATCACCGGGGCTTTCTCGGTCGGGTGCAGGCCAAAGGGAATGCCTCGGCCATCGTCTTCAATACTGACCGAGCCGTCAATATGCACTGTCACCTTGATCTTTTTGCCATGCCCGGCCAGCGCTTCGTCAGCCGCGTTGTCAAGCACTTCCTGGATCACATGCGCGGGCGTGTCGGTGCGGGTGTACATGCCGGGGCGCTGCTTGACAGGCTCTAAGCCCTTGAGCACGCGGATGGAACTTTCGGAATATTCAGGGTTGGGTTTGGTCGCCATAGCGGCGCATTGTAATCACGCAAGCCGCAAAATACTGTATGTAAAGTCAGTTATCGGCGGGTCGTGTCTGGAATCTGGCAGCATTTCGGCACATGGCCCGATGTTTCGTTATATTTCACGGATGTCCAAAATCGCCAAAAACCTCTCCCTCCAGCAAGTGCTCATCTGCGGTGCCGCCATCGTCACCGTGTCGATGGGCATCCGCCATGGCTTTGGGCTTTGGCTGCAACCGATCACCCAGGTGCAAAGCTGGAGCCGTGAAACCTTTGCCTTTGCGCTGGCGATCCAGAACCTGGTGTGGGGGTTTTCCGGCATTTTTGCTGGCATGCTGGCGGATCGATTTGGCGCATTTCGGGTGATTGTGGCGGGGGCTGCGCTGTATGCGCTGGGGCTGCTGGGCATGGCTTATGCCAGTTCGGCGCTGATGTTCTCACTGACCGCCGGGGTGCTGATCGGGCTGGCGCAGGCCGGTACCACCTATGCGATTGTCTATGGGGTGATTGGCCGCAATGTGCCGCCCAGCCAGCGTTCCATGGCGATGGGGATTTCGGCGGCAGCGGGTTCGTTTGGCCAGTTTCTGATGGTGCCGACCGAGGGTTTCTTGATCAACAGCCTAGGCTGGCAGCAAGCACTGGTGGTGCTGGCCTGTGCTTCCCTGTTGATGATGCCGATGGCCTGGTGGCTGCGCGAACCCGATTTCAGCGGCGGTGCCGGGCATTTTCGCGAGCAGTCGATTGTGCAGGCGCTGCATGAGGCATTCCAGTACCGCAGTTTCCAGTTGCTGATGGCGGGCTATTTTGTCTGCGGCTTTCAGGTGGTGTTCATTGGTGTGCACATGCCGAGTTATCTGAAAGACCAGGGCTTGTCGCCGCAAGTGGCGAGTTATTCGCTGGCGCTGATTGGCCTGTTCAACGTGTTTGGCACTTACGCCGCCGGCCTGCTGGGGCAACGGCTGCCCAAAAAGTACATCCTGGCCTTCATCTACCTGACGCGGGCGGTGGTGATCAGCGTGTTTTTGCTGGTGCCGCTGTCGCCGCTGAGCGTTTATGTGTTTTCTGCGGTGATGGGCTTGTTGTGGCTATCGACGGTGCCGCCAACCAATGCGGCAGTGGCGCAGATTTTTGGCGTGGCGCATTTGTCGATGCTCGGCGGCTTTGTGTTTTTCAGCCACCAGATTGGCTCGTTTCTGGGGGTCTGGCTCGGCGGCTATCTGTTTGACCGCACCGGCAGTTACAACATCGTCTGGTACATCGCGATTGCGCTCGGGGTGATCGCGGCCTTGCTCAATCTGCCGATCAAGGAAGCGGCGATTGTGCGTACCCCGGCACCGCAGGCCGCCTGAGCCGCATGAAGCCGCTGCACCGGTTCGTGCTGCTGGCTGCCCTGCTGGGCGTGCTGGGTGCGGTGTTTGCCCTGTATGCCCAACCCGACTTCCTGATGATGCTGGCCAACCAGGTCTGGAGCTGTTTTTAGCCCTGCCGCTCCCGGCCACGGTACCCGTCAAGGCTTGTCATGCGGCCATCAGGGCAGCTTGTCGGCTGCTCGGACGGTTCAGGCAGGCTGGTTAGTCTCGCTAAAATAGCCGGTTCCACTGTTTCGAGTTCACCACATGACATTTCCGACGAGCCCCATCACTGGCAGCATTGTTGCCATGGTCACCCCGATGCTGCCCGACGGCAGCGTGGATTATCCGTCGCTGCGAAAGCTGATCGACTGGCATATCGCCGAGGGCACCGACTGCATTGGCGTGGTCGGCACCACCGGTGAATCGCCCACAGTGAGCATGCAGGAAAACTGCGAGGTGATCCGGGTGTCGGTGGAGCAGGCCGCAGGGCGCGTGCCGATCATGGCCGGCTGCGGCTCCAATTGCACGGCAGAGGCGATTGAACTGGCCACATTTGCCAAACAAGTCGGGGCCAACTGCCAGTTGCAGGTGGTGCCTTACTACAACAAACCCACTCAGGAAGGCCAGTACCGGCACTTCAAGGCGATCGCCGAAGCGGTCGATCTGCCGATGGTGTTGTACAACGTGCCGGGTCGCTCGGTGGCGGATATGGCGCTTGAAACCGCCTTGCGGCTGGCCCAACTGCCCGGCATCATCGGCATCAAGGAAGCCACCGGCAACATCGACCGGGCGCAGTGGCTGATTCGTGAAGCGCCAAAAGGTTTTGCGATTTACTCGGGCGACGACCCCACCGCCGTGGCGCTGATGCTGTGCGGTGGTCATGGCAACATCAGCGTTACCGCCAATGTGGCACCCCGGCTGATGCATGAACTGTGCATGGCGGCGATTGCTGGCGATGTCAGGCGCGCCATGGCAATCCAGTTCAAGCTGATGCCGCTGCACAAAAACCTGTTTGTTGAAGCCAATCCAATTCCGGTCAAATGGGCGATGGCCCGCCTGAACCATTGTGGCGGCACCTTGCGCCTGCCCATGACAGCGTTAACCCCGGCCAACGAATCCGTTGTTGAAGAAGCATTGCGTGCGGTCGGACTGCTGTAATCACCCCGCAGCAGACCTTATTTCTTACCCGAAGGGACTTTTGTGAACCATTCCTCCAGACTTGTGCTGCTTGGCCTGACCGTGGCTTTGGGTGCCTGCTCATCGCTTGAAAGCGACAAAGTCAATTACAAGAGTGCCGGCAAGGCCCCCTCGCTTGAAGTGCCGCCTGATCTGACGCAGCTTGCGCGCGAGAGCCGCTATGTGGTGCCCGGCACGCCAGTGACCGCATCGAGCTTTCAGTTGGGACAAACGGCCAGCCAGACCCTGCCCACCGGCATGGTTACGGTGGGGGATGTGCGCATTGAACGTTCTGGCAACCAGCGCTGGCTGGTGGTTGACCGCCCGGCCGACAAACTGTGGGAACCGGTAAAAGACTTTTGGCAGGAAAACGGATTTTTGCTGGCAATGGACCAGGCCAACCTGGGCATCATGGAAACCGACTGGGCCGAAAACCGGGCCAAACTGCCGCAGGACCTGATCCGCAACACGCTGGGCAAGCTGATCGACTCACTCTATTCCACTGGCGAACGTGACAAGTTTCGCACCCGGCTAGAGCGCAACCCGGCTGGCGGCACCGACATTTTCATCAGCCACCGTGGCATGGTCGAGGTCTATAGCACCACCCAGAAAGACCAGACCATGTGGCAGCCCCGGGCCGCTGACCCGGAGCTTGAGACCGAGTTTTTGCGGCGCTTGATGGTCAAGCTGGGCGTCTCGCAAGAGCAAGTCAAGTCGCTGGTGGCGGCTGGCGCGCCCAAGATCAGTTCTCGCGTGACCAGCATCAATGGCCAGCCTGCCTTGCAGATCGATGACGGCTTTGACCGGGCCTGGCGCCGGGTTGGCTTGTCACTGGACCGCACCAATTTCACCGTCGAAGACCGGGATCGCAGCAAAGGTCTTTATTTTGTGCGCTATGTGGCACCTGTAGCCGACAAGGCAGAGGCCGGGTTTTTCAGCAAAATGTTCAATTCTGGCAAAGTTGACGGCACGCTGCAGAAGTTTCGGGTGTCGGTGGCCAGTTCGGGCAATCTGACCACCGTGTCGGTGCAGGCTGCCGATGGCTCAGCCGCCAACGCGGCCGATGCCCAGCGCATTGTGGCTGTGCTGGCCGAAGACCTGAAGTAACACCACCGACAGCATCAAAACGGTGCATCCGATGCCGCAGCGGCTGGCGGCACAACCGGGCTGGCCTGACCCGGCGCCAGTTCGGCGACTGCGGCGCGCACTGTGGCTTTTTCACCGGCACTGGCAAACTTGCTGTATTTGCCAAGGGTTGCCACCAGTTGGCCATAAATGCGCGGGTTGGCCGCCAGGCATTCACGCTGCTCGAGAAAATCGGCATCGCCCGACAGATTGCCGACCAGGCCACCGGCCTCGGTGATCAGCAGCGAACCTGCCGCCACGTCCCAGGGTTGCAGGCCAAGCTCAAAAAAACCATCGGTAAAACCTGCCGCCACATAAGCCAGATCCAGCGCAGCAGACCCGGGGCGGCGCAGCCCGGCGGTGCGCTGCATCATCTCGCCCATCATGCGCAAATAGCGGTTGATGTCGTCATCGATGCGGTATGGAAAACCGGTAGAGATCAGGCATTCCTGCAGCCGGGTGCGCTTGGCCACGCGCAGCCGGCGGTTGTTCATGAAGGCGCCGCGTCCTTTGGTGGCGGTAAACAGGTCGTTGCGGCTGGGGTCATAGACCACCGCCTGCTCGATCTTGCCCCTGACCGCCAGCGCGATGCTGACGCAGTAGATCGGCAGGCCATGGATGAAGTTGGTGGTGCCATCAAGCGGATCGATGATCCAGACACATTCGGAGTCTTGCGCACCATGCTCGCGGCCTGATTCCTCGGCCCAGATGCCATGGCCGGGGTAGGCCCCGAGCAGGGTTTCGATAATGATTTGCTCGGCCGCCTGATCGACTTCGGTGACAAAGTCGTTGACCTGCTTTTGCGAGACGCGAACCGACTCGACATCGAGTGCCGCCCGGTTGATGATGGCACCGGCAGCGCGGGCTGCCTTGACGGCCACATTGATCATCGGGTGCAGAATGGAAGTGGTCATCATGGTGTGTTTCGATGTTGGCGCAACCGATTTTGGCGGGGTTGCGCGGATGGCGGGGTGTGCCGGCAGAGCGGCTGCGGGCAGCGACAATACGCCGATTTTAACGGCCCGCCATGCAGACCCGATTCATCCTGATCAACACCAGCCATGCCGGCAATGTCGGTGCCTGTGCCCGCGCCATGAAGACCATGGGCTTTGATGACCTGGTGCTGGTGGCGCCACGCTGGCCGAATGTGCTGCGCCGCGAAGAAACCATCCAGCGCGCCAGCGGTGCGCTGGATGTGCTGAAAAACGCCCGCATCGTCGCGACCCTTGACGAGGCGCTTGACGGCATGACCCATCTGTGCGCCACCGCCATGACCCCGCGCGACTTTGGCCCGCCTGCAGTGGCGCCGCGCGAGTATTTTAAAACGCTATTGAAAACAGAGCTGTCAGCGCATGCTGGACAAGGGCCAGAGGCCAAAAAGGCTTGTAATTCCGGGCTGGCCTTGCTGTTTGGCTCGGAGCGCTTTGGCATGAGCAATGACGATGTTTACCGCTGCCATGTTGCCTTAAGCATTCCCGCCAACCCGCAGTTTGGCTCGCTCAACCTGGCCGCCGCCGTGCAGGTGATCGCCTACGACTGGCGGCTGGCTTTGGCGGCCTGGCCGGTGCAGGCGGCCACCGCTGCCCCGGTGCTGGCCGACGCCGCGCAGGTGGCCGGCATGCTGGCGCATCTGGAGCAGGCGCTGATCGGCATTGGCTTTCTGGACCCGCAGGCCCCGAAAAAGCTGATGCCCCGGTTGAACCAGTTGTTCAACCGGGCCGGCGTGACGGACGAAGAAATCCATATTCTGCGTGGCATCGCCAAGATGATGCTCAAAACTGCACCGGCTGAAGCTCAGCCTGTTTCAAATTAGACTCAAAAAATGTTTTCAAAACTCCGATCCGACATTCAATGCATTCTTGAGCGCGACCCGGCGGCGCGCAGCACCTGGGAGGTGCTGACCTGCTACCCCGGCCTGCACGCCGTGATGCTGCACCGGTTGGCGCACGCCTGCTGGACCGGTGGCTTCAAATGGCTGGGGCGCTACATCTCGCACATCACCCGGTTTTTGACCGGCATCGAAATCCATCCCGGCGCCAAAATTGGCAACCGGGTATTTTTTGACCACGCCATGGGCGTGGTGGTCGGCGAAACCGCCGAAATTGGCGACGATTGCACTATTTACCAAGGGGTTACGCTGGGCGGAACCTCGCTTTACAAGGGCACCAAACGCCATCCGACGCTGGGGCGCGGTGTGGTGGTCGGGGCCGGCGCGCAGGTGCTCGGCGGTTTTGCCGTGGGTGATGGGGCCAGGGTCGGCTCGAATGCGGTGGTGACCAAGCCGGTGCCCGCTGGGGCCACGGCGGTTGGCAACCCGGCGCGCATCATTGCGGCAGATCTGGATGTCAAACGCGAGGAGGCGGCGTCCAAAATGGGTTTTTCGGCTTACGGCGTGACGCAAAGTGACGACCCGCTGAGCCAGGCGATGCGCGGCCTGATCGACAACGCCGCTGGCCATGAACACCAGATCGCCATGTTGTGGAAAGCCATCGCGATGCTGCGGGCCGACCGGGCCGATGCCGACTGTGTGCCTGGCGATGCCACCTTGAGCGAGCATTTCGAGGCTGACCGCCTGAATCAATTGCTGGGGAAGTAGCGCCTGACACTTTGCCTGCCACCGGTTTCAAAGCAAAGCTGCGAGTTTTTCAAGTAGATGCTATTTATTATGTAGCGTATTACGCAATACCCATAAGGGCTGGAGGCTGTTCTTATTGATAAAACGTGCGAATCGCAGACTTTGGCCTGAAGGCCTTGCACACCGTTGCATCGGTTTCGATATACGGCCCGCCAATCAGGTCGATGCAGTAGGGCACTGCCGCAAAAATGCCGTCCATGAGTTGCCGGCCATCGGCATCCTTCAGGCCTTCGAGGGTTTCGGCAATGGCTTTGGGCTGGCCCGGCAGGTTGATGATCAGGCATTGACCCCGGATTACCGCCACTTGCCTGGACAAAATTGCGGTCGGCACAAATTTCAGGCTGATCTGGCGCATCTGCTCGCCAAAGCCGGGCAGTTGCTTGTGCGCCACCGCCAGCGTGGCCTCGGGCGTCACATCGCGCAGCGCCGGGCCGGTGCCGCCGGTGGTCAAAATCAGCGCGCAGCCGGCATCTGCCAGCTCAATCAGCGTGGCGCTGATGCTGGCCTGCTCATCGGCAATCAGGCGCGGCTCGAATTGCAGCGGGTTCTTCAGCGCTTGGGTCAGCCAGTCCTGCAGGGCGGGCAGGCCTTTATCAACATAGATGCCGCCAGCGGCGCGGTCGCTGATGGAGACGATGCCGATCTTGATGGCATCAAAAGGGGAGGGTGTATTCATGTTTGTTTCGATCCTCGCCCCGCAAGAGGCGAATTTGGAAGCGGCTACCCATCTTGCCATGGGCATGCCGTGCGGTGCCGGATTGCGCCGCCAGGTGACTTGGCATCACGCCGTGGCACTGATCACACGACCCATGATCTGGCTGGGTGCAGCGACAACTTGTTGGCTGTAGCGCTGAATGGCCTGGGTACTGCTGGCCTGACTGGCAGATACCGACCCCTTGGTGGCTGCAAACTTTCCAATGTTTCCAATGTAGGTCGGATTGCCCTGCGGCAGCGCATCGGCGTTGTTGCTGCTGATGGAAATGGGCTTGCCGACAGTGGTCGTCGCGCTGGCGCCACTTTCCAGGGTGCGTACTTTCTGACGCGATTGAACCACCACCTGCTCTTGTTGATCAGCCTGGCTACGCAGGTCTTGGGCATGGGCTTCGGCTTGATCGGCTTGCCGTCGCGCCTGTTCAATGCGATTTTTGATCAGCGCCGACTGCAGCGACGTGGTGGCGCTGTTGGTAGCGGCAATGGCAGCCATGATGACACCTGATTGCAGCCCATTGGCCTCAAGCCGTCACGTTCAACAAGCGTCCGGTGGTTTGTCCTTGCGTATTGACAACCGGCCTCGGCGGTGTCGGCGGGGTCTGGCTGGTCTCGGTCGCGTTGCGCGCAGGCGGATTTTCTTGCTGATTCTTTTGAATCTGGGTCGGTTTTTGGGTCGATTGAAGCGGCGAACTGGTTGAACGTGAAACTTCCATTTGGTACTCCTTCAGGGTATTGTTGCTAGTTTACAAGTCTTGCGCGCAACATTCAACCACTTGTTTCAAAGCCTTATGCATTGAATTGCAATGCCGCCAGACCGGCATACACGCCGCCCAATGCCACCAGTTCGGCGTGGCTGCCCTGTTCTACCAGGCAGCCCTGATCCACCACCACAATCCGGTCGGCTTTTTGCACCGTGGCCAGGCGGTGCGCAATCACCAGCGTGGTGCGGCCATGCATGGCAGATTCGAGGGCCGCCTGAACCATGCGCTCGCTCTCGGCATCCAGCGCGCTAGTGGCTTCATCAAGCAACAGCAGCGGCGGGTTTTTCAGGATGGCACGGGCAATCGCAATGCGCTGGCGCTGGCCGCCACTCAGGCGCACGCCACGTTCGCCCAAAAAAGTGTCGTAGCCCTGGGGCAGGGCGCTGATGAACTCATGCGCAAAGGCTGCCTGAGCCGCCGCTTTGACCTCTGCCGCACTGGCATCAGGGCGGCCATAGCGAATGTTTTCATGGGCGCTGCTGGAAAAAATCACCGCATCCTGCGGCACGATGCCAATGCGGTGGCGCAGGTCGCCCAGCGCCAGGTCGCGGGTTGGCACGCCATCGAGCAAAATCCGCCCGTCCTGCGCATCGTAAAAACGCAGCAACAACTGAAATACCGTGCTTTTGCCGGCGCCACTGGGGCCAACCAAGGCCACGGTCTGCCCGGCTTCTACCCTGAGCGAAAAATCCCGCAGTGCCGGCTGTTGCAGCCGGGATGGATATAAGAACGTGACATCATCAAATTCAATAGCACTCCCCGCAGACTGCATAAGGGCTGGAGCCGGATTTGATGGTGAAACAATGGACGATTGGCTGGCCAGCAACTCGATCAGCCGCTCGGTCGCTCCGGCGGCGCGCAGCAAGTCGCCATAGACCTCGCCGAGCACCGCAAAAGCCCCTGCCAGAATGATCACATACACCACGGTTTGCCCGAGGTGTCCGGCGCTGATGCGCCCAGCCATCACCGCCTGCGTGCCCTGGTACAGGCCCCACAACAGTGCCGCCGAGGTGGCGATGATGATGAAGGCCACCAGAGCCGACCTGGCCCGCGAGCGCTGCACGGCGGTCTCGAACGCCCGGTCGGTGGCCTGGGTAAAGCGGCCGGTCTCGCGCGCCTCGGCGGTGTAGCTTTGCACCACCGGAATGGCGTTGAGCACCTCGGCAGCAATCGCGATTGAATCAGCCGCCCGGTCCTGGCTGGCGCGCGAAAGCCGGCGCACCCGTCGGCCAAACCACAAGGCCGGCAGCACGATCAACAGCAGCACCAGCAACACCTGCGCCATCACCAGCGGGTTGGTCCACACCAGAATGACCAAGGCGCCCAGGCCCATCACCAGATTGCGCAGACCCATGCTCAGCGACGAGCCGACCACGGTTTGCACCAGCGTGGTGTCCGATGACAGGCGCGACAGCACTTCGCCGGTCTGGGTGGTTTCAAAAAACTCCGGGCTTTGCTGCAGCACATGGGCATAAACCGCGCAGCGCAGGTCGGCGCTGACCCGCTCACCCAGCCAGCTCACCATATAGAAACGCGCCGCCGAAAAAAGCCCCAGCGCCACCGCCACGCCAAATAGCAGGACAAAGTGCTGGCGCAGTGCCATCACCTGCGCGCCCTGGCCAGATTGCACCAGACCCGCATCAATCAGGCTGCGCAGCGCCAGCGGAAAAGCCAGGGTGGCCATGGCGGCCAGCACCAAAAATGCCAGCGCCAGGCCGATGCGCCCACGATAAGGCCGCAAAAAAGGGAGCAGGCCCGAGAGCGACTTGGGGCTGCGTGGTGGCTGGGTGGTGGCGGTCATAAGCTGGTAGTTCAACAAAATCCAGAAAGCAGGCCCGGCATGGTTTTAACCGCAGCGGACCACCGCCAGTTGCTGAAATAGACATAAAAATAGCCTCCAGACCTTATGGGCATTGGGCAAAAAGCTCTATTATTGATAGTCATTTTTACAGTTTCAAGGGGCTGGCGTAGCCCGTCATCTCAAGGTAGCCGCGCCCAATCGGTTGCCCCTGCTGATTGAGCAAATCGCTCAGGCCTTCCCAGTAAATGGCGCCGGTGGAAGAGCGGCTGTCGAGTTCCTGATTGTCAAGCACCGCCCGCACGACAAAGCGCTGCCAGGCGGTGTCTGGCGTTGTCTCGGCAGCATTGCCAGCGGCCTTGCGCCGGATATCTAGCGTCCATTGCACCGGGTAGCGGGCACCACTGGCCGGGCTTTGCCAGACCCGGTCAATTGTGAAGACCACATCGTCGGGCGCAAACACCAGCGCCTGTGCACTGCCCTGGGCACGCCAGGAACCGCCAGCCCACAAACTCGAACCGGTTTTGGTGCGCAGCCGAAAAGCGGTCAGCGCACTGCCATCGTTGAGATTCATGCCAATCCAGTCCCAGCCAACCGCATCCGGATGCAGCAGCGACTCGCTCCACTCATGATCAAGCCAGGCGCGACCGGCAACTGGCATGACCTGACCGGCCAGCGTCAACTCGCCTGACACATTCAGGTGCGGCAGGCTGTAGTAATAACTGGCCTGCGCAGCTTCTGGCCCCTTGCGCGACAGGCCCTGATCGCCCTGCAGCAGCAGCGGCTGGGTTTCTTGCAAGCGCAGCGTGAAGGCGAAGCCTTGCCCCGACACCCGCACCTGGTACGTGCCGTCACGGCGCACCAAGGACCAATCGCGCAAACTGACCTCGGTGTCGGTCTCGCTGGCAAAAGCCAGGTCCACCGATGCCTTGCCGGAACTGCGGGCAATGCGCTGGTCGTGCAGCAGGCGCAGGCCGGCCACATCAGTGACGGCGGCGTGGGCAAAAATCAACTGCCGGGCAGCAAACGCCGATGTCATGGACTGGGTTGTGGGCACCCTGGAGCGAAAGAACGTCAACTGAAAACCAAACAGGCGCGCGGGTGCCTGCAATTCGCCGGTGACATACCACCACTCGATGGCCGTGTCGGGATGACTGCCCAGGTCGCGCGGAAACCGCAGCAAGCGCCTGGCCAACTTTGGCGCAGTGGCTTCAAGGCGGCTGACCTGCGACTGTGCCAGTTCAGGCCAAACCGGCCCAAGCAGTGCTGCCGCCAGCAGTTGACGCCGCTGAAGTCTTGGGAGGAGGGGTGTTTGCAAGGTGAAAACTGGGGGATGAAGGGCAGGCTGGAGTGTAAGGATGTTGGTGTTCTACCCACCTTTTGCAAGGCTGATCCAGGACTGGTCAGATAGAAAATTTGGCCTCCAGCCCTTGGCTGGTGCCTGATCTGCCAGCCCTGGCATGGACGGTCATAATTCAGCGCCAGCCGCACCCGCTGCGGCCCCCACACAACCTCACCGCGCCAGCCAGTCCATGAAAACACCCGACCAGTGCCAGTCTGAAACCCGCTTTGTCGCCCTGATGAGCGAGCTGTTTCAGATGGACGAGGCACAGGCGCTGGACTTTGGCATCTACCGCATCATCCGCCGTCACAATCGTGACATCAAAGCCTATTTGGGCGAAGTCATCACCAGCCCGGATGGGCAGCAAACCCTGCACGGCGGCACCTTGGCGCAAACGCTCAATGAGGCTTTTGCCGCCAGCGATGACGAAGCACTGGCGGCAGACAAATTCCGCCTGCAAGACCTGGGAAAGCAGCTTGGCCTGAAGCCTGGCATGACGCAGGCCGAGCGCACCGCCCAACTGGCGCAAGCCGAGGGCATACCCGCCACGCAAGCGCTGGCAGCCGAATACCGCAGCCGCAGTGCCGCCCAGACCGGTCAACAAACCGTGCAGCAAGACCGCACCGAAGTGCTCAACCGGCTGTACCAGTTCTTTGCCCGCCACTACCAGGACGGCGACTTTATTGTCGAGCGCCGCTACGGCAAGGGCGGTGCACGCTGGGTCAAATCGACCGGCGATGACACCGAGTTTCACTGGGCCACCGAGGACATGTACTACATCAAGTCGGGCGACATCTTTACCGACTTTGACTTGCGGCTAAGCTCCGGCCAGGCCTTGCGGCTGACCGTGGAGCCAATCAGCCTGCAAGCCACCCGCGCCGCCCTCAAGCCCAATGACAAGGCGCATTACGAGCTGGCCAGCGCCACACGGGGCAGCGACGGCATCACCACGGTGCTGCTGGGCTACCACAAAGGCACGCAAACCGAAGCGCAAAAGGACAAGATCATCAGCGCCGCCTGCCAGGCGGCGCAGGTCAACGCCACGCAAGCCGACACTGAACTGCGGCGCTGGCTGGCGGCCTTTATGGCGCGCAACCAGAGCGACTTTTTTATCCACAAACGGCTGCAAGAAGCCCTGAGCGACGACCTCGATATTTACATCAAGACCGAACTGCTCGATACCGATCAGTTGCTGGCGGGCACGGTCAAGCAGCCCAGCGACCTGCCGCAGCGGGTGTTGCAGGTGGCGCGCATCGTGCGACAGGTAGGCCGCCAGCTCATCGACTTTTTGGCCACACTGGAGGACTTTCAAAAAAACCTGTGGGAAAAGAAAAAACTGGTGTTTGATACCCGCTACGTCATCACGCTGGACCGGCTGGCGCGTTTATGCCCGGACTGGCTGGCTGCGCACATCGACCGCATCGTTTTAGGCCAGCGCAGCGAGTGGCAAGACCTGGGGCTGGGCGACTTTGCCAACGCCGCCGACTGCATGCGCCACACGCCAGGCGATCTGGCCAGCCCGGCTACCACCAGCTACCTGCCGCTGCCAGTCGATACCGGGCGCTTTGACGCAGACTTTAAATGGTCGCTGCTGGCAGCCGTGACCGCCAGCACAGCACTCGATGAAGCGCTGGACGGCGTGGCGATTCAGTCGGACAACTGGCAGGCGCTTAATACCTTGCAAGCAAAATACCGCGAACAGGTCAAGTGCATCTATATTGATCCTCCCTACAACACCAACAGCAGCGGCATCCCCTACAAAAACGGCTACCGCCACGCCTCGTTTGCCGCGCTGATGCACAACCGCATCGACCAACTGCACCGCCTGCTGCCCGCTGATGGCGCGATGTTTGTCAGCATTGACAAGACTGAGCGCACCGTGCTGGAGCAAACGCTGGACGCGGTGTTTGGCGCGGACAACCGGGTCGAAGAGCTGATCTGGACCATGAACACCAACAACAGCCAAGCCCCCAACTACTCGACCAACCACGAATTTGTGCAGGTCTATGCCCGCCACCGCCCCACGGTAGAGCAAGACAAGGCGATGTTTCGCGAGCCCAAGCCCGGTTTTGAAGAGGTCATGGCGCTGGTGGCTGAACTCAACCCGACTTACCCGCGCATTGCCGACATCGAAACGGCTTTGCGCGCCCTGTACGAGCAACACAAACTTGACTACCGCAGCGACGTGGAAGCGCAAGGGCTTGAGCTGGAAGACGAAAAAGACAACGACCCGTGGCGCGGCCTGTACAACTACAGCCATGCCGAATATCGCGATGCGAACGGCTGTTTGGTGGCAGAAAAAGAAGCGCTGTCTCGGCAGGCACATATCCGGATTTGGCGAGAAGGTGATATGTCGATGCCCGCTACCAAACAATCCGAAAGCACCCGTGACCCGAACCATCGAAATTGGCGCTTCTACGACCCACCTCATCCCATTTCAGGTAATCCCTGTCAACACCCAAAACGAGGCTGGAATGTTGGTTATCCTGATGATCCGGATGCACCTGAAAAGCGGAGCTTTCTGGCTTTACTACGTGATCACCGGATTGCTTTTGGCGATAGCGAAAAGAAGGTGCCACAAATCAAGAGAATGCTGCACGAGGCCGAAACCAATGTCGGCAAAAGCGTTTTTCGGGACTATTCAGACGGCGAAAAACAAACCTCGGCAATGTTTGGCAAGTCCGGTGTCTTTCTTGCACCCAAGCACACCGACTTTGTCTCGCGCTTTATTTTGCAAGGCTCCAAAGCCGACAGCACCGTGCTGGACTGCTTTGGCGGGTCCGGCAGCACGGCGCACGCGGTCATCAACGTCAACCGGCTGGAAAAGTCCAAGCGCAAATTTGTCACGGTCGAAGTCAACCGCTACTTTGACAGCATCATCGTGCCGCGTCTGAAAAAAGCCGCTGCCGCCAATGGCTGGAGCGCTGGCCGCGCCAAAGCACTCGACGGCCCCGGCCTGTTTATGCGCATCCAGACCCTGGAGCAATACGACGACACGCTGCAAAACCTGGCGCAAGACACGGCCGTGGGCGACTCGGGCAACCTGCTAGCCGACATTCCGGCACTCGCCTTGAGCTACAGACTTGATAGCTGCTCGCGCAAGCTGTATATGGGCTTGGAGCACTTTTTCTCCCCATTTGGCTACCAATTGCAGCGCGCCGCCGGGGGCGGCAATGCACAGGCCACCGAGGTCGATCTGGTCGAGTCGCTGCCCTATCTGCTGGGGCTGGACGTAACAAGCCTGTACCGCGAGCCGCAAGGCGTGGTGCTGCTGGGACGCAACCGTCGTGCTGAATCAGTCGCGGTGTTTTTCCGCGACTGCGCTGCCACCAATTCAGCCGACTGGGTGCAAGCCAAACTGGCGCAACACCCGGCGCAGCGCGTCTATGCCAACAACCCGGCAGCCCTCAGCTTTGCCGGCTGCGACGGTCTCGAAGCCATCGAAGCCGTGTTTGCCTTGCAATTCAAAAGGACTTGACCATGCCCACCATCAGCATTTTTTACGGCATTGTGATTGCCATGTATTTCAGGGATGTGCAACGGCACCACCTGCCACACATCCATGCGCGTTATCAAAACGCCAACGCGGTTTTTGCCATTGAAGACGGCAGTTTGCTCGACGGCGAATTCCCGCCCAACAAAACCCGGCTGGTGCAGGCCTGGATCGAAATTCACCGCGAAGACCTGGAGGCTGATTGGTCGTTGGCCGTGACGGGTGAAGAGCCCTTGCGCATTGCGCCGCTTCAATAAGGAGGATGCCATGCTGCTCGATGTGGTGAAAGTTCAACCTCAAGCGGACTACCGGCTGCTGCTGGAATTTGAAAATGGCGAGCGACGTGTTTTTGACATGACCCCATTGCTGGTGCAAAAGCCGTGGCTGCGCATCCAGCCGAGCCATCTATTTACCCGCGCATTTGTCGAAAACGGCACGGTGGCCTGGCCGGGCAATATCGACATCGCACCGGAAACCTTGTACGACTTGTCCATCCCGGTGCAGCAATGACAAAGTTAAATCAACTTTGATAGCTGTCAGCGCTTATCAGACCTGGGCTAAACAGCAAATGGATTAACCAGTAGCACACCAAAGCTGGCAAAGTCGCGCGTGTTGCGCGTCACCACTGTCAGGCGATGCACCAGGGCAGTTGCGGCAATCATGGCATCTTCAAACAGCGCATCAGACTGGTGATGCATCAAACCTGCCCAGCGCCGAAAAATGACCGCATCCATCGGCAAAATGGCGCGGGTGCTGGCCAGCCGGTCGGCCCATAGCGTGATCTCAAGCGCCTTGGCCGGGTCTGTGTCTCGGGTGATTTCAATGCCGCGTTGAATTTCGCCCAAAGTGACGGCTGAAATATACACATCAGTCTCTGGTACACGCTCAAGCCAAGCCAGCACAGCGCCATGCGGGCGGGTCTTGCGCAACTCTGAGACCACATTGGTGTCAAGCAGGTACATCAACAATGCCGCATCAAAAAATCACCGGCGGGCGGCGCTTTGCGCTGCCACGCTGTGGTAGCGCCAAATCATCTTGTCCTGCACTGTCAAGCAACATTTGTTTAAGAGATGGCTGACTGTTGGCTTGCAGTTGGCGCCATTGCGCTGCGGATACCAGCACGGCCGCCTCAATGCCGCGCCTGGTGACAAGTTGGGGCCCAACGGTGAGGCTGGCTTGCAAAAATTCACTGAACCGTGATTTGGCATCTTGAACCGGCCAAGTCTGCATGGCAATTCCTTCAATGACTAGTAGTCTGACCAGTTTAACGGGGAACGCCAGACCAGACAACCGTTTGATAATCAGGCATTGGCGACTCACCGTATCACCCTGTTCAACCCCCCACAGCCCCATGCAAAAATTTTTCAACACCACCGGCCCGTGTTATCCAGAGCGTCATTACATGGTCGATCCGCTGAAACGGCTCAAAGGCGTTGAGGCGCTGATTGACCAGGGGCAGTATTTTGTGATTCACGCGCCGCGCCAAAGCGGCAAAACCACCTTTGGCCTGGCACTGATGGACAAGCTCAACGCGCTGGGGCATTACACCGTGCTGATCAGCTCGATCCAGCCAGCGGCGCAGGGGCGCGACCCGGTGCAGGCGATGAGAATCGCGGCGCTGTGCATTGACCGCGACAGCCGCCTGTATTTGCCGAGTGCCGAATGGGCACCGGCTGTTGTCCGTGACCAGACCTTGCCTGATGACGGCTTGCGTGGCTATTTGCAGCAATGGGCGCTGGCCAACCCCAAGCCCATCGTGCTGCTGCTCGACGAAGTCGATGCGCTGCAAGACGCCAATTTTTTGGCGCTGCTCTACCAATTGCGCACCGGCTTTACCGGGCGCAACAAGGGCGGCTTTCCGCACTCGGTGGGCCTGATCGGCCTGCGCGATGTGCGCGACTACAAAATCCGGCTGCGCCCGGATGCCCAAAGCCTGGGCACCAGCAGCCCGTTCAACGTCAAGGCAGAGTCTTTTTTTATTGACCGGCTGAACCTGAACGACATCGCATCGCTGCTGCAACAACACACTGACGCGACCGGTCAGATTTTTGAACCCGCCGCCGTGGCAGCTATCGCCGACCTGTCGCAAGGCCAACCCTGGCTGGTCAATGCGTTGGCCTACCATATCGTCAATCGGCTGCTCGATGGCGACACCACCCAGCCCGTCACCGAGGCGCTGGTGTGGCAGGCCAAAGAGGCGCTGATCTTGCGCCGCGACACCCATCTGGATTCGCTGGTGGACAAGCTCAAGGAAGACCGTGTGCGCGGCATCGTCAACGCCATCATTGAAGGCACTGAGCTTGTGGATGACCGCTACAACGATGCCTTGAGCTACTGCCAGGACCTGGGGCTGGTCACCCGCCGGGCACCGATCCGCTTTGCCAACCCGATTTACCAGGAAATCATCCCGCGTGTGATGAGCTATGGCTGGCAGCTCTCCATCCCGCAAGACATTGCCGACCCGTTTTGGTACATCAAAGGCGGTCGCCTGGACATGGACGCGCTGCTGCAGGCGTTTCAAAAGTTTTACCAACGCCACTCGGAGGCCTGGCTGTCCAGATACGACTTCCGCGAGGTCGGCCGGCAACTGCTGTTGATGGCCTTTTTGCAACGCATCGTCAATGGCGGTGGCCACATCACCCGCGAGATGGCGATTGGCAATGGCCGCGCTGACCTGGTAGTGGAGTTTGGCGGGCAGACGTTTGTGCTGGAACTCAAGCTCAAATACCGCAGTGACAGCCAGCAAGAGGGCCAGCAGCAACTGGCCCGGTATCTGAACCGCATCGGCCAAAACCACGGCTACCTGCTGCTGTTTGAAACCGACCCGGCCACCGCCTGGGAAGACCGCATCCAATGGCAACACCTGACGCAAGACGGCAAGGCCATCACGCTGGTCGGCATGTAGCGGCATGGCAACTGCAAAACGCTCGGGCCATGCCCGGCTCAAATCGGCCCTGGTGCTGCGCGATGCGCTGGCGGTTGAGTTGGGGCTGGCGCTGCCTGCCGCCATGGCGCAACTGCGTACGACAGAAGAAAACATCGGCAGCGCCCCGGCGCTGGCTGATGGCCACTATCTGGCGGCATTGGCCTCGGTCTGCGCCGGCGATGTGGCGTATCTGGGTGAACTGGACAGCTTGGTGCGCCAGGCTGCTTCTCGGGTGCGCTTTGCACCGCGCTATGCGCAATACCTGGCGCTGCTTCTGTTTGCCCACTGGGTGCAGGCGCAGTCTGACGACACCGAGGCTTTGTTGCAGCGCCTGAATGCTTACCTGGCAGCGCACAAACCCAAAGCCGCTGACGTGGCGGCTGAACTCAAGCCCTTTGAGGCAGCCGACCTGCAACTGGCCGCCTTCTGGATGGCCACCGCTGCGGGCAAAACCCATGTGCTGCATGTCTGCCTGGCGCTGCTGGATAAGCGCCGCACCTGGCAGCGGTTGCTGCTGATTACGCCGTCAGAATCATTGACCCGCCAGCATGCCGAAAAATTGCGTGCGCTGTCTGACTGGGATGTGTTTGCCTATCCTGCGGACGGTGATGCCAGCGCACTCGGGCGCTTGGCCGCAGACACGGTCATCGTGCTCGACATCAACAAACTCGCCATTGACAAAAAAGGCGACGGCCTGACGCTGCCGACTTCGCTGTTTGGCGATGGCTGCAACCTGGTGCTGGTCGATGAAGGCCACAAGGGGCAAAAGTCCGAGGCCGGGGTGTGGAAGGCGGTGCAGGCCGATCTGGCCGGCATTAACGCGCCAATTGCTGCGCAGCGCGGACTGCTGATCGAGTTTTCTGCCACCTTTGGCCAGGTGGTGGAAGGAGAACACGCGCTGGGCCGTTATGCCAAGTCGATTGTTTTTGATTACGCCTACGACCGCTTTCACCAGGATCGCTATGGCAAGGACTTCTGGCATGTGCGGGTGCAGTCGGGAGCCGAGGCCAGCGCCGCCACCCAGCAAGACACCTTGACCGCCGCGCTGCTGGCATATTGGCACCAGGTGACGTGTTTTCGCTCGGCCAGCGCCCGGCAGGCGGCGGTCGAACTGGGTTTGCAGGTGGCTTCCCCGCTGTGGGTGCTGCTGGGTCTGTCGGTAATTGGCAGCAGCAAAAACGAGGGCGACAAGGCACAGACCTCGGACGTCGTGGATGTGCTGCGCTTCCTGACCGGCATTCTGGCGCAGCCGGCCAGCCTGGCCGCGAGCCTGCGCCAGTTGGCCCGCACCACCACGGTCGGCACCGACTTGCTGCCGCCCGAGGTGCGAAGCATTGTCTCGGCGCAGGCTGCCGATGGGTCGGCCAGCCCTGATGAGTCGTCAGCGCTGCAGGTGCTGGCCCAGCGTGTGCTGGCCGACTGTTTTGGCTGGCAGACGGGTGACAAACCGGTGCTGCGGTTGCTGCGCACGGCCAGCGGCGAACTCGGGCTGGGCCTGTTGCGCGGTGACAGTGCTTGTTATTGGGGCGTTGTGAATGTGGGCGATGCCGTCGGGCTGAAAAAAGCGCTGGAGTCGAACGGCCTGGCGGTGCAGGACGATGCGCTGACCGGCTCGCTGTTTGCCGCGCTGGATGCGCCTGGCAGCGGTCTGAATGTGCTGATTGGCTCGCGCCGTTTTGCCGAGGGCTGGGACAACTTTCGGGCGTCCAGCCTGACGCTGCTGCGCCTGGGCCAGGGCGAGGGTTCGCTGATCATCCAGATGTTTGGCCGGGTGGTGCGCTTTGCCGGGGTCAATGGCAACGGCAAACGGCTGGAGCGGCCGCCGCCCGAGCTGGCCCCGTTGCAAACCGCCTATGTGTTTGGCCTGAAGTCGGGCTATCTGGACGTGTTTTTGCAAAGCCTGAGCGACAACGGGGTGCTGCAGGCGCAGTACATCGACTGCCCCATACAGCGCACGGTGGTGCCTGCGGTGTTGCAGGCGGTGCGGGCCATTGCCCCGACTGCGCGTGAATTTCAGGCGGTGGTGCTGGGCGGCGACTGGCTGGCCGGCATCAACGAGGTCACGCTGTCGCTGGGTGCCAGCGTGGCCACCTCGCGCCTGAAAGACGGCATGGTCACGGCACAGCAGGGCAAGCTCGGGCAGGACATCACCGACGAGTTCAGGCGCTGGCTGGCGCTGATTGACCGCGATGCGCTGTTTTGCGAGCTGGTGGAATGGCGGCGCAGCCAGCGCTGGTGGAATTTGTCGTTTGACCGCACGGCCATTGACGCGGCACTCAGCAGCAGCAAGTTCAGGCTGATGGGGCTGGATGGCATGTTGCGCGTGCAGCAAGCCGCCGACCTGCAACGCCTGCAGCGGCTGGCCTTGACGGTGGTACGGCGAATGCTGGAGGCAGCCTACCGCAAACAGGTGAGCCGGCACAGCCGCTATGCGCTGGCAGCCGATATTCAGGGCGGCGTGCCAGCCCAGTATTTCAAGGAGGTGTCTGTTGGGAACTAAAAAACCGGCGCAGCCGGTGCAAGACGGCTTGTTTGGCACCTTGGTGGGCGCGGGTGGCCTGATGTGCCCGGACATCAGCGGCATGCCGCTGATTGTTGACCCGCGTGGCGAACTGGAGGTGATGGCACCGGGCAGCGTCTATCAGCCATTGCTGCTCGAACCTCGGCAAGCCAGCGTCGTCATCGGCCCTGGCTGGCTGGATGGGCACGAAGAGGCCTTTGTGCGCGACCTGATCAAGTGGCTGTACCCGGCGGGCGACCATCCAAAAAGCGTCAACACCCCGTTGCAATGGGGCGGCAAAGAAATCTGGCTCAAGCGCAATCTGGAAAAACGCGACGAGTCGTTTCGGCTGCGGGTCGATGACTCGGACTGGTATTACCCGGACTTTATTGTCTGGATCATTGACCATGCCACACGCACCCAGACCTTTGGTTTTGTTGACCCCAAAGGGCTGACGCTGGGCGCCCCCGGTGGCTGGAGCGACTACAAGGTGATTTGCACCCTGTATGCGCCGCATCTGGTCGAGCGGCAATTGGCAGCCGCCGGCCAGAGCGTGATCTATGAGGGCCATCCGTGGACATTTCGGGTGCGCGGCCTGCTGCTGTCCAACTCCACTCATGCCGCGCTGGCGGCACAGGCCAAGTTTGATGTGCGCAACACGGATGGGCAAAAACAGCCGCCCAAAGAGGCCGACTTTGGCCGGGGCCGCATTGTGTTTCAAAGCCAGAACAGCCATGACCGCGCCTATATTGCCAAGGTGTTGCAGCGCCTGACCGAGGACAGCGAGATCGACCACCTGCTGCAACAGACCGCGCTGCTGTTTGACCCGCAGCACTATTTCACCCCATCAGGCGAGGCCGGGCACGACCTGGCGCTGCGCTTTGATGAGGGTCACCCCAACGAATCCAAATTTGTGCAGGCGCTGCTGGAAGACTACTTGGTGCCCGATGCCGCCGGCCAGCATGGCACCTGGTGCCGCAACAACCGGCGCGGTCAGTTGATGGACTACGCCAAAAAAGGCGGCTTGTTGGGTTTTGGTGCCGAAAAAGTAGCCGACCTGCTGAACAACCCTGCTCCCTGCGAAACGCTCTGGCAGCGCAGGCATCCAGTTGCCATGCTCAAGCCAGTGGTCAAAACAGGCTGCCAGAAACAATACCCTTAAAAAATTACCAATCAGTCTATTTACCCGACTATAACGCTTGGTTTTTGGTTATACTTGACTGCGCTAGTCGAGAAAGCACTCGGCTAAACCAGTTTACCTAACCGAATGCCAGGAGTTTTTCATGCGTCTAACCACCAAAGGCCGTTTTGCCGTGACCGCGATGATTGATCTGGGGCTGCGCCAGGCGGCAGGCCCGGTCACCCTGGCGGCGATCAGCCAGCGTCAGGAAATCTCGCTTTCCTATCTTGAACAACTGTTTGGCAAATTGCGCCGCCATGCGCTGGTCGAATCCACCCGCGGCCCCGGCGGCGGTTACACCCTGGCGCGTGCACCGGCCGACATCACCGTAGCCGAGATCATCAGCTCGGTCGATGAACCGATGGATGCAACCCAATGCGGCGGCAAGGAAAACTGCCTTGGTGAGGGTGCCCGCTGCATGACGCACGACCTGTGGGCTTCGCTCAACGTCAAGATGGTCGAATTTCTGGAGTCGGTCAGCCTGCAAAAGCTGGTCGATGAGCAATTGGCCAAGGGTTTTCAGATGGAAGAAAAGCCAATGCTCAAACGCGCCATTTCCAGCATGCCAACGGTCAAGCCCATTCGCATCAATGCGCCCAATTCGGTGTTTGCGCTGGGCAATGCTTATTCCAAGGCATGAGTTGCACTCTCCATACCCCTACCCCTAGCCGAGAACCTGAACATGGACAACACCCCGCATTTTCCGATTTACATGGATTACAGCGCCACCAGCCCCTGTGACGAGCGCGTGGTGGATGCCATGATTCCCTGGCTGCGCCAGCATTTTGGCAACCCGGCCTCGCGCAGCCACGCCTGGGGCTGGGAGGCCGAAGCGGCAGTAGAAAAAGCGCGCGGACAAGTCGCGGCCCTGATTGGTGCCGACCCGCGTGAGATTGTCTGGACCTCGGGTGCCACCGAATCCAACAACCTGGCGATCAAGGGTGCGGCGCACTTCTACCAAAGCAAGGGCAAGCACATCATCACCGTCAAGACCGAGCACAAGGCGGTGCTCGACACCTGCCGCGAGCTGGAGCGCCAGGGCTTTGAAGTGACTTACCTGGATGTTCAGCCGGATGGTCTGGTCGATCTGGATGTCTTCAAGGCGGCCATTCGCCCCGACACCATTCTGGCCAGCGTGATGTTTGTCAACAACGAAATTGGCGTGATCCAGGACATTGCGGCACTCGGCGCCATTTGCCGCAGCAAAGGCGTGGTGTTCCATGTCGATGCGGCGCAGGCCACTGGCCGGGTTGAATTTGATCTGGGCCAGTTGCCGGTCGATTTGATGAGCCTGACGGCCCACAAAACCTATGGCCCCAAAGGTATTGGCGCGCTGTTTGTGCGGCGCAAGCCACGTATTCGCATCGAGGCGCAGATGCACGGCGGTGGTCACGAGCGCGGCATGCGCAGCGGCACACTGCCGACGCACCAGATTGTCGGCATGGGCGAGGCTTACCGGATTGCCAAAGAAGAAATGGCCGATGAGAACCGGCGCATCCAGGCGCTGCACGACCGCATGATCGCCGGATTGAGCGATATCGAGCAGGTGTTCATCAATGGCCACCTCGAAAAACGGGTGCCGCACAACCTGAACATGAGCTTCAACTATGTTGAGGGTGAATCGCTGATCATGGGCATCAAGGGCCTGGCGGTGTCGAGTGGTTCGGCCTGTACGTCGGCCAGTCTGGAACCCAGCTATGTGCTGCGTGCGCTGGGCCGCAGCGACGAGCTGGCGCACAGCAGCCTGCGCATGACGATTGGCCGCTGGACCACCGAGGCCGAGATTGATTACGCGATTAACACCATCCGGGTGAATGTCGCCCGCCTGCGCGAGTTAAGCCCGCTGTGGGACATGTACCAGGAAGACATTGACATTTCGGCGATTCAATGGGCGGCGCACTGACAGCGCCAGCTTTGCGGTTGGGTCCAAAAAACCCCATTGAGCCTGGCTGAGGATATTTTTCATCTTGAAAGGAAACGATATGGCATATTCTGAAAAAGTCGTCGATCACTACGAACACCCGCGTAACGTAGGTTCGTTTGACAAGGGCGACGAGTCGGTTGGCACCGGCATGGTCGGGGCACCGGCTTGCGGCGACGTGATGAAGCTGCAAATCAGGGTGAATGCCGAGACCGGGGTGATTGAAGACGCGCGCTTCAAAACCTATGGCTGCGGCTCGGCGATTGCCTCCAGCTCGCTGGTCACCGAATGGGTCAAGGGCAAGACGCTAGACCAGGCCGCGATGCTGAAAAACAGCCAGATTGCCGAAGAATTGGCGTTGCCGCCTGTCAAAATCCACTGCTCGATCTTGGCGGAAGATGCCATCAAGGCAGCGGTCAATGACTATCGCCAGAAACACGCCGAAGCGCAAGCCCATTGAACCACGGCTGACAAACCGGCCTGCATTGGCCGGTTTTGCCAGATTCTCATCACACACATCAAAAAATCATGGCTGTTACGCTGACTGAAGCTGCCGCCCGGCATGTCAACCGCTACCTGAGCAAACGCGGCTTGGGTGTCGGGGTGCGCCTGGGTGTCAAAACCACCGGTTGTTCGGGGCTGGCGTACAAGCTCGAATACGTCGATGAAATCGGGCCTGAAGACATGGTTTTTGAAGGCCATGGCGTCAAGGTGCTGATTGACCCGAAGAGTTTTGCCTACCTTGACGGCACCGAGCTGGACTTTGTGCGCGAAGGCCTCAACGAAGGCTTCAAGTTCAACAACCCCAGAGAACGGGACCGCTGCGGCTGTGGCGAGTCGTTTCGGGTGTGAATCTTCAATCTGACGATTTCGAGCTGTTTGGGCTGCAGCGGCGCTTTGCACAAGACCGCGCGCTGCTTGATGCGCGCTGGAAAGACCTGCAGCGCGAAGCGCACCCTGACAAGTTTGCCGCCCAGGGAGCCGCCGCCCAGCGCATTGCCATGCAGTGGTCGGTGCGCATCAACGAGGCTTATCAGCGGCTGAAAAACCCGCAGCAGCGCGCCGCCTACCTGTGTGAATTGCAGGGTGTGCCGGTCAACGCCGAAAGCAACACCGCCATGCCGGCTGTGTTTTTGATGCAGCAAATGGAATGGCGCGAACAACTCGAAGCCGCCCACAGCGCTCAATATCTGGAGCAAATACGGCTTCAAGTCAAGCAGGCTGTGCGTAGTGTGCTAGAAAAAATAGAGCACTTGATCGATCAGCAGGGGGCCTATGCCGAGGCGGTTGGGCAGGTCAGGGCGCTAATGTTCATCGAGCGTTTTGAGCAAGATGTTGATGGCCGCCTGGATCAGATTGAAATTTGAGACGATCACCCTAACTTCTATGGCATTACTCCAAATCTCGGAACCCGGCCAGTCGCCTAACCCGCACCAGCGGCGCATTGCCGTCGGCATTGACCTAGGCACCACCCATTCGCTGGTGGCCGCCGTGCGCCATGGTGTGGCAGAGTGCCTGCCCGATGCGCAGGGGCGGGTGATCTTGCCCTCGGTGGTGCGTTACCTGGCCGGTGGTGGCCGGCATATCGGTTTTCAGGCGATCGAAACCGGTGTTGGCGATCCGCAAAACACGATTGCTTCGGTCAAGCGTTTCATGGGCCGCAGCCTGAAGGATGTGGCGCTGGCGGGCAAGTTGCCCTACCAATTTGTCGATCACCCCGGCATGCTGGGCCTGCAAACGGTGCAGGGTGAAAAGTCTCCGGTGGAGGTCAGCGCCGACATTCTGGCCACCCTGCGCTACCGCGCCGAAGACAGCTTCGACGACGAACTGTATGGCGTGGTGATTACCGTGCCGGCCTATTTTGATGACGCGCAACGTCAGGCCACCAAAGACGCAGCACAACTGGCCGGGCTGAACGTGCTGCGCCTGATCAACGAGCCAACCGCTGCGGCCATCGCCTACGGACTGGATAACGCCAGTGAAGGGGTCTATGCCATTTACGACCTGGGCGGCGGCACCTTTGATATTTCGATTTTGCGCCTGACCCAGGGCGTGTTTGAGGTGGTAGCCACCGGCGGCGACTCGGCCCTCGGTGGTGATGACTACGACCATGCGCTGGCCGACTGGGTGCTGGCGCAACTTGGCCTGGGCCGCATGGACGATGCCAGTGCGCTTGACAAAGCTGCCCTCAAGGTCGCAGCACGGGCTTGCAAGGAAGCCTTGTCTGCTACTGATTCAATAGCTATTAGCGCAGTACTGACGGGGGCTACAGCCACTTTTGACGTAAAACGCACAGATTTTGAAGCGGCCACCCAAGCGCTGACGGCACGCACCATGACGGCGGTGCGCAAGGCCTTGCGCGATGCCAAACTCACAAGCGACGAGGTCAAGGGTGTGGTGATGGTCGGTGGCTCCACCCGCATGCCGCAAATCCAACAAGCGGTGGGCCAGTTTTTTGGCCAACTGCCGCTGACCAACCTGAACCCCGATGAGGTGGTGGCCCTGGGTGCGGCGATTCAGGCCAACCAGTTGGCGGGCAACAACCCGGGCGGCGATTTGCTGCTGCTCGACGTGATACCGCTGTCGCTCGGGGTGGAAACCATGGGCGGCTTAGTCGAGCGCATTGTGCTGCGCAACGACACCATCCCCACTGCCAAGGCGCAGGATTTCACCACCTACATCGACGGCCAGACCGCCCTTGCCCTGCATGTGGTGCAAGGTGAACGCGACCTGGTGGCCGACTGCCGCAGTCTGGCGCGTTTTGAGCTGCGCGGCATCCCGCCGATGGTGGCGGGTGCGGCGCGCATCCGCGTCACTTTTACCGTCGATGCCGACGGCCTGCTGAGTGTGTCGGCGCTGGAACAGGGCAGCGGGGTTGAGGCGCACATTGCCGTCAAGCCGTCTTATGGCCTGGCTGACGACCAGATCGCCCGCATGCTGGCCGAGAGCTTCAGCACCGCCGAGGCCGACATGCTGGCGCGCGCCGTGACTGAAGCAAGGGTCGATGCCGACCGCATGGTGCTGGCCACCCAAAGCGCCTTGGCGGCCGACGGCGATTTGCTTGACGACGGGCAGCGCGCCGAGATTGACCGGTTGCTGCACCAGTTGCAGGCAGCCGGCAGCCTCACCGATGCCGCCGCCATCGAGGCAGTCACCAAGGCGCTGGCCACCGGCACCGAAGCGTTTGCCGCGCTGCGCATGAACCGTGGCATTCAAAAGGCGCTTGCTGGCAGGAATATTGCGTCTATTTGAAGCCGATTCCCCGCGCAAGCGTCGCTGCTGCCTGGCTCACTGGGCCTACCGAACTTAACCGAGACTGATATGCCAATCATCAAAATTTTGCCCCACGCCGAATACTGCCCGCAAGGTGTCGAGGTCTCGGCCCCGGCGGGCACCTCAATCTGTGAGGCGCTGCTGGAGCACCACATCCATATCGAACACGCTTGCGAAATGAGCTGCGCCTGCACCACCTGCCATGTCATCGTGCGTGAAGGCTTTGATTCACTGGTGCCTTCCGAAGAAGAAGAAGACGATCTGCTGGACCGCGCCTGGGGCCTGCAGCCGCAGTCGCGTCTGAGCTGCCAGGCGATTCTGGCGCAAAAAAATCTGCTGATCGAGATTCCCAAATATTCGATCAACCATGCCAAGGAAAACCATTGATTCCCGTTTTTGACGGCCCCTAACCATGCGACAAATTTTTCTCGATACCGAAACCACCGGCCTGTCGGCAGACAACGGCGACCGGGTGATTGAAATTGGCTGTGTTGAGCTGGTCAACCGCAAGCTCACCGGCAACAACCGCCACTTTTACCTCAACCCAGGGCGCGACAGCCACGAAGAAGCGCTCAAGGTACACGGCATTACCAGCGAATTTCTCAAAGACAAACCCCGCTTTGAAGCGGTTGCCGCCGACCTGATCGACTATTTGAAAGATGCCGAGCTGGTGATTCACAACGCCCCGTTTGACCTGGGCTTCCTGAACATGGAACTGGCCCTGATCGGCCAGCCGCCGTTGCGAAGTCTGGTCGCCAATGTGATAGACACGCTGGTGATGGCCAAGGAACTGTACCCCGGCAAGCGCAATTCGCTCGATGCGCTGTGTGACCGGCTGGAGGTGGACAACTCGGGCCGCGCCCTGCATGGTGCCTTGCTCGACGCCGAATTGCTGGCCGACGTTTATATCAACCTGACGCGCGGGCAAGACGCGCTGCTGATGGACGACAGCGCCGCCACCGACAGCGCTGGCCAGGCGCTTGCGGCCCGCGACCTGAGCAGCTTTCAGTTGACCGTGCTGCTGGCCCAGGAGCAGGAATTGGCCGCGCATGAAGAGGTGTTGAAACAAATCGACAAATCCAGCGGCGGCAAAACTGTCTGGCGAAAATTCATGCCGGAATTGCCCCGCTTGTCAGCCTGACTGATTGCTGCCGGATCAGGATGTCTGACGCTCAAGTCAGCCGCCCCGGTGCCGCTCCAGCAAGGCATTGCGGGTGGCGGGGCTGGTCAGCGCGTTGAGCCACCATTGCAGTGCGCGGCCCAGGCTGGTCTGGGATCCGGCGCGCCAGGCATAGCTGACACGGATCACCCGGGCTGCCTGCTGCGTGGTTTTGACCACCAGGCGGCCGGTGTCAATGTAGTCGCGCACCATGCATTCAGGCACCGAGCCACAGCCCATGCCGCGCAAATGGGCATCGAGCTTGGCCTGCATGCTGGCCACCGTGAAGACATCCTGGCCACCGAGCAGGCCAACCGTCACGCCCCGGCCCCGGCTGATGCTGTCGGCCACCGCCACCGCGCGGTGGGCGCGCAGCATGTCGTCAGTCAGCGGCTCGGGGGCGTTGGCCAGCGGGTGGTGCGGGGCGACGGCATAGACAAACCGCACATCACCGAGTGGCTGGGTGTGGATGGCGGTGCTGTGCACCAGATCAGCGACACCGAGGGCGAGGTCGGCCTGGCCGCTGGTCAGGGCTTCCAGCGTGCCCGACAGGGTTTCGTCGCGCAAGCGGATGCGGGTCGGCGGGTTTTGTTCCAGAAAGTGCTCGCACAATTCCATCACCGTGGCTTTGGCAATGATGCTATCGACGGCGATGGTGAATTGCGGCTCCCAGCCGGTGGCCACGCGCTTGACCCGATTTGCCACCGCATCGATGTCTTCCAGCAGGCGCGCGCCCTCCAGCAGCAGTTCGTTGCCTGCCGGCGTCAGTTTGGCCTGACGCGAACTGCGGTCAAACAGCAGCACGTCGAGTGCGTCTTCAATCTGGCGCACCCGGTAGGTCAGGGCGCTGGGCACCATCCCTTGGGCGCGGGCAGCGGCGGCCAGGCTGCCGGCTGCGGCAATGGTTTGCAGCATAGCCAGTGCATCCGGGGTAAGAACATTGCGGGCGGTGGCAGTTGTCATTGCGGATTGACCAAATCAATTTCAGCCTCGGTCAGGCCGTACAGGGTGCCGATATGCTGCTGGATTTGCGCGTCGGTTTGTTCCAGCAGGCGCTGGTACTGAGTACGTTCGCGGTCCAGCACGGCGGCGTTGAACTTTTCGGCAGCTTGAAGGATGCGGTCCACTAGCTTGGCGATCTGCATTTGCATCTCTGGCGTTGGTGCGATCAGCGGAATCGCCAGCAGCGGCTCCTTATCCACCTGAAACTGGTCACCCTGCATTTTTCCCTTGTGCCTGAGCCAGTACCTGACAACATTGGAGTTGAGCAGGGCGGTCAGATACTTGAGATTGATGCGCCTGGTTTTGATGATGTTGAAGGTTTGCGAAACGTAGCAGTCAAAGTCGGTGTAGCTGAAGGTTGGCTCGGCACACTTTCGCACAGAGATGATTTTTTCCCCTTTGAAGAAATTTTCATCGCGGGATCGGTGCAAACCATAGGGCTTGTTGTCCGAGGTGATGACTTTCTTGAATTGATCCAGATGCGCCTTGAGCTTGGGATAGGGGTTTATCGCTAAAGGGTCTTTGAAGGATGAGTCGGTGTAAATCACCCACAATCGGTTGGTGCGCTGACTCCAGTAACGGCGCAACTCTTGGGTCGTGTAAAAAGGCTTTACCAGGCGCTTTTCTGCCGCGCTCAGCAGAAGACTATTTTTTTCGGTGTGATCCAGATTGAAAATACCTTGCCCGACACTGAAATGACGCTTCAATACCGACTGTGATTTTTTGTTGACGAAGTCCTGTGGCGGAACAATACCTTGAGCCACTTCGGTTTTTCCATCAAGTTTGAAGTTGGCCGCGTCCAGCAGTTTTCGCAGCAGGGCAGTATGTTGGGCATCTGAAAACGTAAAAGGCGATCCACCGAGTTGCATGCGCTCAACGATTGGCCTCATGAAGGTTGCCTGCGGCAACTCATCACGTCTCAACAGCCCTTGGGCATCTTCGAGCCTGCGTTTTTTGCCACCCAGCACCCGGTAGTCAAACGCATAGGACGCCGGTGTGCCAGCGCGCCGGGCGATCAGGATCATGGTCTGAATGCCGGCATCGCGAAACACCTTGAAGTCGCCAAAATCAATCAACTGCTCAATGCGCGCATCTTTGGACAGCTTTTCACGCAAGCGCCGGGCACCAAAGTTGGTGGTCCAGTTGTTGGTGGCAATCAAGGCCAGCGTGCCAGACTCAGGTTTCAGAATGTCAAGTGCGCGGCAGGCAAACAGGTACCAGATGTCCATCTTGCCCTGAAAGTAGGGCGACTCGCGCAAGTGGTCAAACGCCTCGCGGTGGGTGTATTCCTTGATGTAGGGCGGGTTGCCAATCACCAGGTCAAAGCCGCCGCCGCGCTGCATCACCTGTGGAAAAGTTCGGTGCATGTTGACCGCCCGCAGTGCCTCAAAGCGTGTCATGGAAAACATGTCGTCAGCAGCGGCATCGTCAATCGGCGAGATCAGGGCGTTGCCGACAATGATGTTGTTGTGCAGTGGCGGCAGCAGGGCGCCAGCCAGCTCAAGCTGCCCGGCCTGCGCGCTGGCAGTGGTTTCGTCTTCAAGCAGCTTGAGGTACAGCGAAAGCTGCGATACCTCGACCGCCTGCGCGTCAATGTCGATGCCAAAAATGCACTTTGTCAGCACCTCGCGCTTTTTTTGAATCGACAGATGCAACACCCCATCGCGCAGCACGGCGTCGCCTTGTTTCGCCAGCCTGGGCTGTGCGGCATAGGTGCGTGCCAGCTCGGTCAGCAGATAGTCATAGACGCCAATCAAAAAAGAACCGCTACCACAGGAGGTGTCAATCGTTTTGACCGCCAGAATCTCAGCCGGGGATTTGCCGGTGACCTTGGGGCCAAGCGCTTGTTCCACCATATAGCTGACGATGTAGTCGGGCGTGTAATAAACGCCGCCGGCCTTGTGAGTCATCGGTTTCTCTTCAATGCGCGCTTCTTTGGCGTTGGCAATCACGACTTTTCCCAAGAATCGCTCGTAAATGCGTCCCAGCATTTCAATCGGAATGGCATTGAAATCATAGGGCGATGCGGCATCGGTGAGTTCATCGCAAATCGCCAAAAAGGCCGTGTCATCCGCCTGAAAGCCTGGCGCATCCAGTATCGCGTGGTGCTTATAGACGACACCGTTGTATTGTTTGTCGAGCCGGTCGCAGTCGCGGACAAACTGTTTCCAGGCCGATGTTTTTGTTCCCAGGCGGCTGATGATGGGTGCAGGCTCGATCAGCTTGTCTTCCAGAAAGCGGGTAAACACCAGCCGGTCCAGCGTGCGCTGCACCGCTTCGGTGAGCTGTTCGCTGTCAAGTTGCGGGTTAAGGCGTTTGAAGGAGCGTGCCAGGTCTTCGCGGTACTGGTCGAGCAGCCCCAGAAAGGCATCGTCAATGTTCTGGAAACCGCCCGCAGACTGCCCGAGTTGCCTGTTCTGGGTGCCAGGTTTTTCCAGCGTTTGGGCATACTGGCCAATTGCATCGCCCAGCGTTGCCTCGCGCGAGAACAGCCAGTAGATTTTGGCAAAAGTGTCTGCATCCCGAAATTCACGAAAGTGATAGACCGCCAGTTGCCGGGGCAAGGCTGACTTGATGTTCGGCTTGAAGCGGCTGTCGATGATGTGAAAACTATTGAAATCAGTCAGCACCACCACCGGCAACTGGTGGCTCCAGCTATAGCGTATCGCCTGAAAATAGTTGTCGGGCGTGGCAATGTCATGCTGCGGGCGCTTGGCTTCGACAAAAAACCGGGGCCGCTTGTTGAATTGCGGAGCCAGCGAGAACGCATAGTCGGCGCGGCGTTTGGCCGTGCCGGTGGTGACACTTTTCTCGATCTTCACCTCTTGCGCGTAAGGATTGGTCTGCGTCTCGTGGTTGACATCCCAGCCCAGCGCGATAAACAGCTTGTCCAGAAAGTCGTGGCGCAGTTCCTGCTCCTGGTAGTCGGCGCTCAGGTAGTGCGCCAGATTAGCCTCGAACTGGTCCACCAGACCCTTGACCACCTGATGTGCGGCTGCAAAATTTGTTTTTTCTTTCATGGGGCCATCTTTGCAATACAGGAAATGTCAGTTTGCGACAGCAACTAATAGTTCGTTTCGTTAAAAGCGCTACCGTTCGCGGTGAGCTTGTCGAACCGCAATTGTCAACGTTTGCAGGCCTTCGACAAGCTCATGCCGAACGATTGGATTGAAGTCGTTTTGTTGGAACACTTGCCGCGCTTGTTATTTGCAGTTGATCTGGTTTTCATTCAAATCATTTGAATGATGCCATCAATCCGGCCGAGTTTGCCGAAACGGTTTCAGACCTAAACTTGAGTGAAGACAAGGAATTGAAAGATGTTAACCCTCAGACCCTCTCAAGCACGTGGCTACGCCGATCACGGCTGGCTCAAATCGTTTCACAGTTTTTCGTTTGCCGACTACTTTGACCCCCAGCACATGGGCTGGGGCAATTTGCGCGTCATCAACGAAGACTGGATCGCGCCCGGCAAAGGTTTTGGCACGCATGGCCACCGCGACATGGAAATCGTGACCTATGTGTTGTCGGGGGCACTGGCGCACAAGGACAGCATGGGCAATGTCGAGGCCATCTTGCCCGGCGAGGTGCAGCGCATGAGTGCCGGCAGCGGCGTGCGCCACAGCGAGTTCAACCATGCGCCTGCCGACACCACGCACCTGCTGCAAATCTGGATAGCGCCGAATGTGTCGGGCATCACCCCAAGCTATGAGCAAAAAACCTTTGCCAGCGCCGACAAGCAGGGCCGCTTGTGCCTGGTCGCTTCGCCGGATGGCACGCAAGGCTCGGTCACGGTGCATGCCGATGCCCGCCTTTACGCCGGTCTTTTCGAGGCCGGGCAAACCGCCACGCTGGCACTGCAGCCCGGCCGCAAAGCTTATGTATTTCTGGTGCGCGGCAAGCTGTCGGTTAATGGCATGGCGCTGGGCGCGGGTGACGCCGCCTTGCTGGCTGACGAGTCTGATGTCATGCTGACCGATGCGGCACAGGCCGAAGCGCTGGTTTTTGACCTCGCTGCCTGAACCGTTTTTTTTCAAGTTTTTCAACCCGTTCACCCACTCACTCAACCTTAAAGGAGTTTCACCATGGCAAATGTTGCTGTTGTTTTCCATTCCGGCTACGGCCATACCCTGCGCATGGCGCAATCGGTAGCCGATGGCGCCGGCGCCGAGCTGGTCGCCATTGATGCCGACGGCAACCTCAACGAGGAAGGCTGGGCCACCTTGAACGATGCCGACGCGATCATCATGGGCAGCCCGACCTACATGGGATCGGTGAGCTGGCAGTTCAAGAAGTTTGCCGATGCCTCCAGCAAAGCCTGGTTCAGCCAGGCCTGGAAAGACAAGATCTTTGGCGGCTTTACCGCCAGTGCCAACGTCAACGGCGACAAACACTCGACCCTGCATTACTTCATGACGCTGGCGATGCAGCATGGCGGCATCTGGGTCGGCACCGGCCTGCATTACAACAACACCAAAGCGGCCAAACGCGATGACGTCAATTACCTGGCATCCAGCGCCGGCCCGATCGCCCAAACCCCGGGCGATGCCAGTGGCGCTGAAATGAATGCCGGCGACCTCGAAACCGCGCGCCTGTTTGGCCAACGGGTGGCTGAGGTGGCCAGCCGGTTCAAGGCCTGAGAAAACGATGCCAGTCAAATCGTCACGATTTTATAAGTCTTTTATGTCTGAAGCCCAATACCCATAAGCGCTGCCAGCTATCATTAATGTAGCTATTCAAGGCGCTTCAGGACAACTGCTTCGGGTGATGCCTGCAGACTGAAAAAATTGCCAGGGATAACGGGCAGAATTGGGGGCTGCCAGACAGCTTCCTGTCCATCCTACGAGGGCACTTTTCATGACTTTTTTTGATCAACCGCGTGCCCGGACGCTGGCTGTGCTGGCCATGCTGGCCTGGGGCCGCGTCGGGATGGCGCAGTCGGAGCTGGCGCTGTCAGAGAAAGATTTCTTGTCCGACATGCCGATTGTGCTGTCGGTGTCGCGCCTGCCGCAGCGGCTTGATGAAACACCGGGCGCCGTGACGGTGCTTGATCGCGACACAATCCGCCGCAGTGGCGCCCGTGATGTGGCTGATCTGCTGCGGCTGGTGCCCGGTTTTCAGGTCAGCACCGCGTTTGAAAATGTGGCGCCGCTGGTAAGCTACCACGGGGCCTTTGACAGTTATTCCAACCGGCTTGAATTGCTGATTGATGGGCGCAGCGCCTATTCACCCTACTTTATTGGCAGCGTGGCGGCCGGCCTGCAGACCGTCGCGGTGGCCGACATTGATCGCATCGAGGTGCTGCGCGGCTCCAACTCGGCGGCCTACGGCGCACGTGCAATATTGGGCATGATCAACATCGTGACCCGCCACAGCGCCGACACACTGGGCTCACAAGCCGCCCTGACGGTGGGCGAAAACGGCATTCGTGATGCCTGGGCGCAGGTCGGCTGGGGCGGTTCGGGTGGCACCTTTCGCCTGAGTGCCGATCGCCGGGGTGACGATAGCCTGGCTGGCTCAAATGGTCAAAACCGTGTCGCACGGGTCAATTTCAGAGCAGATTTGCACCCCAGCGCCCAGGACGAGGTGCAATTGCGGTTCGGCACGCTGTCGATTGATGCCGGCAAGGGTTTTGTCGGCGACATCGACAATCCGCCCCACCCGACGGCGTTTGGTGCCGATTACGCGCAGCTCGACTGGCTGCGTCACCTTGGAGCCGATCAAGACTTGCTGTTGCGGCTGTCGCACAGTCGGGAGCGCTATGAGGACAAATTTCTTTATTCGTTGCGGCGATTGGGCATTGACGACGATTACAGCGTCGAGATCAGCGGCGAAACCCGCAGCGATGTGCTGTCGCTGGAGCACACCCGGCGTTATGGCGATGCGCTGCGGTTGGTGTGGGGTGGTGAATTTCGCAGCGAAAAAACCGTTTCTAAAGCGGCTTACAACAACGATGCGGCGCTGATCACCGATTTCAGCCGGCTGTTTGGCAATCTGGAGTGGCGCGCGCAGCCGTCGGTGCTGGTCAACCTGGGTGCCATGGCCGAGCACAGCAGTGTCAGCGGTGACAACTTTGCGCCACGTTTGATGGTGAACTGGCATGCAACACCCAGCCAGACCTGGCGTGTCGGCCTGTCCAAAGCCTTCAGGCCGCCAAGCAACTACGAGCAGTTTGCCGATGTGCGCTTTGTCTATCAAGGCATGCTGCTCGGTGTCAACACGTTGGCCAGCGGCCTGGTGCAGGCCGAAAACGTGTTGTCCCGGGAGATTGGTTACCTGGGTGACTTTCCCCAATGGGGTGTCAGTGTCGATGTGCGGGCATTTCATGAAAAGATCGATGGCTTCATTCGCCAGCGAAACAGAACCCTGCCGCGTGATTACGCCAACGACGAGAACTTTGCCATGAAAGGCCTTGAATACCAAGCCAAATGGAAGCCTTGGAGCGGTGCCGAAATTGTGTTGAGCCAGAGCTATACCGACATCGGGGCCATCAACTATCCGCCTGATTCCCCCTTGTTGGATTACCAAACTGGCACCCGTCATGCGGCACCCAGGTGGGCCACCATGATTGCCTATTTTCAAAAGTTGCCAGGCAACCTGAACCTGAACCTGACCCTGACGCACCAGGATGACAGCGAAACCACCCTGGTGGGTTCGGGTTACAGCAGCAAAATGGCCCGAACCCGCACCGATTTTCGTCTTGCCAAGTCGTTGCGCTGGGGTACGCGCCGGGGAGAGGTGGCGCTGGTGCTGCAAAACCTGGGGCTGCCGTACCAGGATTTTGTGCCCTCATTCAGGTTTGAGCGACAGGCTTTTGTGACTTTGCGGCTGGACAACTGAGCGGCTGATGCAGCAGGTTCGGCGGCTACTGTTGCTGGGCTGCCTGCCAGGCTGGGCGATGTGGGGTGAGACACAGGCTGGGGTGCGCAGCGGTGACGAAGCGGTGCTGATCGTCAGCAGTGACAGCGCCGCAGCCTTCGTAGATGCCGCCCAGGCCCTCACCGAAGAACTGTTGCATGCAGGTATTTCCCGCTACGCCATTCCCCAGATGACTGCTGCCGAATGGGCCGCATCCAGCAAATCGGGCCAGGCCCCGCAAGCGCAGGTGCTGGTGGCTTTGGGTACCGAGGCGGCCACCCTGTTGGCCACAACGGTGACCAAGACGCCGGTGCTGTGCGCGCTGCTGCCGCGCAGCAGTTTTGAACGGGTTTTGCGCGGCAGCGGCAGAAAGCCATCGAGCCTGTTGACCGCGTTGTACCTCGATCAGCCGTTGAGCCGGCAACTGGCGCTGATCCGGCTGGCTTTGCCGGCGGCGCAGCGGATCGGGGTGCTGTGGGGGCCAGAGTCGGTGGCCCGTGCGCCCTTGCTCAAATCGCTGGCCGCCGCCCAGGGCCTGACATTGGCAGAGGCCAAAATGGACAGTGCAGAAGGTGTTTTCCCGGCATTGAAACAGGTGCTCGGCGACTGTGATGTGCTGCTGGCGCTGCCTGATCCGCAGGTGTATCACGGCAGCAGCATTCAAAATATCTTGTTGTCGGCGTTTCGCGCCGGGGTGCCAATGGTCGGGTTTTCACCGGCCTATGTGCGCGCCGGCGCGCTGCTGGGTCTGCATGTGACCCCGGTACAGGTGGGACGGCAGGCGGCCAGCCTGGTGCTGGAGGCGCTGCAAGACCGGGCGCTGCCAGCCAGCCCGGTCGAGTCGAATGACTTTGAGGTCGGGGTCAACGACCATGTGGCGCGGGCCATGGGTCTGGCGCTCAACGCGAGCAACTTGCGACTGGCCTTGCGCCGTGCCGAGCGGCTGCCATGAAACTGCTCGACATCCGTTCGCGCATGCTGCTGGCGGCACTGCTGCCACTGGTGCTGATCAGCACCTTGCTGGCGATTTTCTTTCTGTTCGCCCGGTTTTCTGACATACAGGATGCCTATCAGCAGCGCATCCGCACGGTCACCAGGCAACTGGCACTGGCCAGCGAATACAGCTTGTTTTCTGCCAACCAGCAACAATTGCACAAGCTGGTAGCCGGTGTCTTGCGCGAGCCGGATGTGCGCTGGGCCGGTGTGCTTGATGCCGGCGGACAAACGCTGGCCAGTGCCGGTCATGCAGGCAGCCTTGCCGGGCTGGTGTTTGTGTCGCCCGAGGGGCAGAGTTTTGCTGCTGACACCGGTCTGGACGGGCTGGCCCAGCCGGTGATTGCCAGTGAACTCCCGCTTGACGATCTGTATCAGGGCATAACCCTTCGACCAGAGGCCACACCGCTACAACTCGGCTTGGTGCGGGTGGTTTTTTCGCGCCAGTCACTCGATCTGCAACGGCGCAACATGCTGCTGCTGGGTGCCCTGATTGGTGCCCTGGGTCTGGCTTTTGGCGTCGGTCTGGCGGCCTGGCTGAGCGCTGGCGTGATTCGACCGATCATGCGAATCACCCGTTTGATTGAACAAATTGGACGTGGCGATTTTTCCGAGGCCCGGGCCGCACGTGATCTGGCGCAGCTTGATGACCCCTTGCATGACTTGCAAGACAATCTGCACCGGATGGCGGATCGGCTGGCGTATGCCCGCGATGACCTGGAGCGCCAGGTGGCACTGGCGACGCAGGCACTGCGGGCCAAGAAAGAAGAGGCCGAGCAGGCAACCCAGGCCAAATCGCGTTTTCTGGCTGCTGCCAGCCATGATTTGCGCCAGCCAATGCATGCGCTGGGCATGTTCATCAGCCGTTTGGCGCAGCTTTCGCATGATGCACAGACCGGCCAATTGGTGGTCCAGTTGCAGGCTTCGGTGGGTGCCATGCAAAAACTGCTCGACGGGCTTCTCGATCTCTCCAGGCTTGATGCCCAAGCGGTGCCGGTCAAGCCGGGTGCCTTTGCCTTGTCAACCCTGTTTGAGCAACTCGCGCATGACCTGGCACAGACTGCATCAGACAAGGGCTTGCGGCTGCGCATTCGTGCCAGCCCGCTGTGGGTGATGAGTGATGCCACGCTGGTTTATCGCATCTTGCTCAATCTGGTGTCCAACGCGCTGCGCTACACCGAACACGGCGGCGTGCTGCTGGCAGCACGGCTGAGCAACAGTGGTCAGCAGGTGCTGCTGCAGGTGTGGGACAGCGGCATTGGCATTGCGCCCGAGCACCAGCAAGCGGTGTTTGCCGAGTTTTACCAGGTGGCCAATGCGGCGCGCAACCGCACCCTGGGGCTGGGCCTGGGGCTGAACATCGTGCAACGCACGGCAGCGCTGCTGGGACACCCGTTGCAGTTGACTTCTCAACTGGGCCGGGGCACCCGCTTTACCCTGACATTGCCGCGCGTTCAGCCCGGGCTGTCCGCGCCCGCCGCAGACCCGCCCGAGCCGCAGCGGCCAGACGAACTGCGGGGCATCGCGGTGCTGGTCATTGATGATGACCCATTGGTGCTGGCGGCGGTGGCCTCTGTGCTGGACGGCTGGGGCATGCGGGTGTGTCAGGCGCTCGGGCTATCGCAAGCTCGGCAGCAGCTTGAGGCCGGCTGCCAGCCGGCGGTCATCGTTTGCGACTACCGGCTGCAAGAGGAACTCAATGGCATCGAGGTGATTCAACAACTGCGCGGGCTGCTGGCGCAGCTAACACCGGCTTGCCTGCTGAGCGGCGACACCGACCCAGGTTTGATGCAGGCGGCGCAAGTTGCCGGCCTGACCCTACTGCACAAGCCGGTGCGGCCCGCCAAGTTGCGCAGTTTGCTGCGGCGCCTGGTGCAAAACCAGGATCAAAAGTTAATCGATGACGACTTGCCGTAACCCCAGCGGCTGGCTTCCAGTGCTGCCTGCAGGCGGGTCTTGACGCCAAAGCCGCGCAGGATGCTGCTGATGTGGGTTTTGACGGTTTCATCCGACAGTTGCAGCCGGTCGCTGATTTGCCGGTTGCTGCAACCGTCAAGCAGCATGCGCAGCACGGCTTCCTGGTAGCGGGTGAATACCGGTGGCTTGATCGGCAGGCACGGGTTGCCGCCGGGCTGATCCGAACTGAACTGGGCTGACACATAGACTTCGCCACTGAGCACCAGCCGCAAGGCAAACAGCAACTCGTCGCACAAGCCCGACTTGGTCACAAAGCCGGCGGCACCGCCTGCCAGCACCCGCTGCATGATGCTCGGGTTGGCCGAGCCTGAGAGGATTACCACCGGCAATTCAGGGTATTTTCTGCCAAAAACAGCCAGTGCGGCCAGCCCGTCCATGTCGGGCAGGTGGTAGTCCAGCAACACCAGATCAAGGTCGCGGTGGGCTTTTGCCAGCTTGAAGGCATCGGCGCAGTCGGGCGCCTGCAACACCTCGACCGGCTCGGTGTCCACCAGGTTTTGCAGCACTTGGCTTAAGCCCGCGCGCACCAGCGCATGATCATCAACCACCAATATCTTCAACGACTTTGCTCCAACGACTTATTCCTACAATATAGCCCATGTTTGTCCACCTTCGCCTGCACACTGAATTTTCCGTCATTGACGGCACCAACCGCATCGACGAGATCGTCAAATCTGCCGCTTCAGATGGGCAGCCAGCGCTGGCCATCACCGATTTGAGCAACCTGTTTGGTGCTGTCAAATTCTACAAAGAAGGACGCAAGCGCGGCGTCAAGCCGATCATTGGCGCTGAAATCTGGCTCGAAGGCATAGGCCGGGATGCCGCACAACTGTCGCGCGTGCTGCTGCTGGTGCAAAACCATCAGGGCTACCTCAACCTGTGCGAATTGCTGGCGCGGGCCTGGACGCAAAGCGCCGCCCGGGCGCAGGCGCTGGTCAGCCCCACCTGGCTGGCCGAACTCAATGGCGGCGTGATTTGCCTCTCGGGCGCACAGGCCGGGCCGGTCGGGCAGGCGCTGCTGCAGGGCGACCTGGCCCGCGCTCAAGATGCCGCAGCGCAACTCGCCGCCTTGTTCCCAAATCGCTTTTACCTGGAATTGCAGCGCGCCGGCCGCCCCGAAGACGAACCCCATGTGGCGGCAGCGGTGCAACTGGCGCAGCGCATGGCGCTGCCGGTGGTGGCCACCCATCCGATCCAATTTGCCGCGCCTGACGACTTTGAAGCCCACGAGGCCCGGGTCTGCATTGCCGAGGGCGAGATTCTGGCCAATCCGCGCCGGCTGCGCCGCTTTACCCGCGAGCAGCATTTCAAGACCAGCGCGCAAATGCAGGCGCTGTTTGCCGACCTGCCCTCGGCCCTGGCCAATAGCCAAGAGATTGCCAAACGCTGCAATCTGACCCTGGTGCTGGGCAAGCCGCAGTTGCCGGATTTTCCGATACCGGCGGTCAATGGCGTGGTGATGGCCCCGGACGATTACTTTCGCCATGCCGCGCAAGAAGGCCTCAAAGAGCGCATGGTGCACCTTTACCCCGACCCGGCGCAGCGTGCAGCGCAAATGCCGCGTTACCAGGAGCGGCTTGAATTCGAGCTGGGCACTATCCTCAAAATGGGCTTTCCGGGCTACTTTTTGATCGTCGGCGATTTCATCAACTGGGCCAAAAATAACCGCTGTCCAGTGGGGCCAGGGCGCGGCTCGGGGGCTGGTTCGCTGGTGGCTTATGTGCTCAAAATCACCGATCTCGACCCGCTGCAATACAAGCTGCTGTTCGAGCGTTTTCTGAACCCCGAGCGGGTCTCGATGCCCGACTTTGACATTGACTTTTGCCAGGGCAACCGGGATCGTGTCATTGACTACGTCAAGGACAAATACGGCAAGGACGCAGTCAGCCAGATCGCCACCTTTGGCACCATGGCGGCGCGCGCGGCGATTCGCGATGTCGGCCGGGTGCTTGACATGAGTTACACCTTTTGCGACGGTATCAGCAAGCTCATTCCGAACAAGCCGGGCGTGTCGGTGACCCTGCAACTGCCGCCGCCGCCAGGCGAGCGCAAAAAGGACGACAAAACCGTCTATGCAACCGAGGCCGAGCCGATTCTGGCCGAGCGCGAAGCGCGCGAAGAAGATGTCAAAACCCTTCTGGTACTGGCGCGCAAGCTCGAAGGCCTGACCCGCAACATCGGCATGCACGCTGGCGGCGTGCTGATCGCACCGGGCAAGCTGACCGACTTTTGCCCGCTGTATCAGCAGCCCGGCAGCGAATCGGCGGTGAGCCAGTACGACAAGAACGATGTCGAGTCGGTCGGCCTGGTGAAGTTCGACTTTTTGGGCCTGGCCACGCTGACGATTCTCGAAATTGCCCGCGAACTGATCATCAAGCGCCACCCTGGCCAGGAAAATTTTGCCTTCGAAAACCTGCAACTCGATGACAAGGCTGTCTATAAATTGTTTCAGGAGGGCAAAACCGAGGCGGTATTCCAGTTTGAATCACGCGGCATGCAGGGCATGTTGCGCGATGCCAAGCCGACCCGGCTGGAAGACCTGATCGCCCTCAACGCCTTGTACCGGCCCGGCCCAATGGACCTGATACCGAGCTTTGTCGCGCGCAAGCATGGCCGCGAGGTGGTCGAATACCCGCATCCGCTGGTGGCCGAGATGCTGTCCGAGACCTACGGCATCATGGTCTATCAAGAGCAGGTGATGCAGACTGCGCAGATTCTGGGCGGCTACTCGCTCGGTGGTGCCGACATGCTGCGCCGCGCCATGGGCAAAAAAGATGCCGACGAAATGGCCCGGCACCGACAGATTTTCCGCGACGGGGCGGCCAAGAAAGACATTAGCCAGGACAAGGCTGACGAAGTCTTTGACCTGATGGAAAAGTTTGCCGGCTATGGCTTCAACAAGTCGCACGCCGCCGCCTATTCCCTGCTGGCCTACCACACCGCCTGGCTCAAGGTGCATCATCCGGCCGAGTTCTTTTGCGCCAACATGACGGTGGAAATGGACGACACCGACAAGCTCAAGGTGTTGCTCGAAGATGCCCTGAAGATGGGCCTGACATTTGAGCCGCCCGATGTCAACCATGGCACCAGCCGGTTTGAGCCAGTCTCCGACAAGGTAATCCGTTACGGCCTGAGTGCCGTCAAAGGCAGCGGCTCACAGGCGATTGAGGCGGTGGTGGCGGCGCGCGAAGGCCGGGGTGCCGGGCCGCTGGGCGACGTAGCCGGGCCGTTCAAGAGTTTGTTTGATTTTTGTGCCAGAGTCGATCGAAGCCGCATCAACAAGCGCACGGTCGAAGCCCTGATCAAGGCTGGTGCCTTTGACACGCTCAACCGCAATCGCGCCAGCCTGCTGGCCAGTGTCGATCTGGCATTTGAATTTGGTGCTGCGACACTGGCCAACGCCAACCAGTGCAGCCTGTTTGACATGGGTGGCGGCGATGCGCATGGCTCCAGCACCGAAGAGCCAGCGCTGGTGCAAGCCACGCCCTGGGGTGTCAAGGAGACGCTGACCTTCGAGAAAACCGCCGTCGGCTTTTACCTGTCGGGCCATTTATTTGACGAGGTGGCAGAAGAGGTGCGCCATTTTGCCAAGCGGTCGATCACCGACCTGATTGACACCCGCGAGCCGCAATTGCTGGCCGGCATCGTCACCGATTTACGTTTCATCAACGGCCAGCGCGGCAAGTTGGCGCTGTTCAAGCTCGACGACAAATCCGGGGTGATTGAAGCGCGCGCCGACGAAGCCTTGATCAACGCCCACAAAAACCTGCTCAAAGACGACGAATTGATCGTGGTGATGGGCAAGGTGCAGCCGGATCGCTTCTCGGGCGGCATGCAGTTGACGGTGCTGCAGTTGTCGAGTCTGGAGGCGGCGCGCTGCCGCTATGGCAAGCACCTGCTGGTCACGCTGGCAGCCGCGCCAAGCCAACGCCGGCCTGATGTGGCACGCTTGCTCAAAGACTACCCGGCGCAGCGCGAAGCCACCGATCAGGGTGATCTGTGGCGCGGTTTGGGCGTGCGGCTGGCCCTGGCCTGCGTCGGTGAGACTGGCGCTGCCAGCGCCGAACTGCAGTTGGGCGAGCACCGGTTTTACCCGAGCGATGCCGCACTGGCAAGCTGGCAGGCGCAGGCCAGCCCCGGTTCGGCCACCATTGTTTATCAGTAATTTATAACAAAAATGGCTGTAGCCCTTGCTGCTGTTGCGCTGCCAGCTATCTTAAATATAGCTTAATCCTTTGGCCGGAAGATCAGCAAAAAGATGCTCGGCAGGGTGCCGTCGGTGTCGCGCGGCAGCACTTCGGTTTTGTCAATGGCTTTGATGACCGCGTCGTCCCAGGCGGCAACACCGCTGGACTTGAGCAGCCGGCGGCCAATGATGGTGCCATCGGGCGCGGTGCGCACCTCGACCTCGGCGGTCGGGTTGCCCGCGATGTCTTCGGTGAAAACAATATTCGGTTTGATGCGGGCGCGGATTCTGCCGGCGTAGCTCGCCGAGGGACCAGAAGATCGCAGGGCGCTGCCGGTTGAAGTGGCCGCGCCGGTGCCGCCCGCCACGCCGGTTGCCATGCCGGTGATGCGCGCCAGGTTTTTCTCCCGCTGGGCTTCGAGCTGCCGGGTTTGCTGCTCGGCTATTTTCTTGTCAAGAGCCGCTTGTTGCGCCTTGTCAAGCTGCGCCTTCTTGAGTTTTTCTTCCCTGAGTTTGTCTTGCTTGAGCTGTTGCTGCTTGTCGAGCCTGAGTTGCTCTTGCTGTTGCTGCTTTTCAAGCTTGAGTTGCTCTTGCTTTTCCAGTCTGAGCTGTTCCTGCTTTTCGAGCTTGAGCTGTTCCTGCTTTAACTTCTCTTGCCTAATTTTTTCCAGCCGCTGTTCTTGCTGGCGTTTCAGCCGCAGCTTTTGCTGCTCCAGTGCAATGTCCGCATCGGCTTGCTGCGGCGGCGGTGGTGCCGGTTCCGGTTCCGGTTGAACCGGTTCAGGCGGTGGTGGCGGCGGTGTGGGTTCAGGTTCAGGCGCTGGTTCGGGGGCGGGTGGGGCGGCTTCTGCTGGCAGGGCCGACCAGAGTTCGGCATCAAAACTGAGCACTTGGGCTTCGTGCTTCCATTGAATGCCCCAGGTCAGCGCCGCCAGCAGCGCCGCATGGGCCAGCACCGCCAGCCCGAGCGAACGCAGCAAGCCCGGTGTCGGCGGCGGGGCAAACTCAAGTCGATCGGTGTCAACTGACATGGGGTGCGTTAGCTGGCGAGTTGCACCGACAGACCGACCCGGCTGACGCCGGCGCGTTTCAGGCGGTCCATGACGCGCACCACGGCTTCGTATTTGACGTTTTTGTCGGCGCTGATCACCACGGCAGTGTTGGGTGTGGCGGCTTGCGCCTGCAATACGGTGTTTGCCACATCCTTTAGCGCGACCGGGCTGGATTTGTCTTTTAGCCGGAATTGCAGCGTTTCGTCCTTGCCAATGATGATTTGCAGCACCTGATCGGGCTGTTTGGCGGCCTGGCCTACGCTGGGCAGGTCGATCATGCTCGGTGCAATCAGCGGGGCCGTCACCATGAAAATGATCAACAGCACCAGCATCACGTCAATAAAAGGCACCATATTGATTTCGTTGATGGTGCGGCGCCCGCGTCCGCGGCTCACGACAGATGGCATGTTGTGGCCCCGGTTTCAGTGGCCAGCGGCTGACTGCGCGCCAACATTGCGCTGCAAGATATTGGAAAACTCTTCAATAAAGGTTTCCAGCCGGATCGAAATGCGGTCAATGTCGCGGGCAAAGCGGTTGTAGGCGACCACCGCCGGAATTGCCGCAAACAGGCCAATGGCGGTGGCCACCAGCGCCTCGGCAATGCCGGGTGCCACCGTGGCCAGCGTTACCTGGGTCAGCGCTGCCAGGCCGGTAAAGGCGTGCATGATGCCCCAGACCGTGCCAAACAGGCCAACATAGGGCGACACCGAGCCGACCGAGGCCAGAAACGACAAATGGGTTTCGACCACATCCATTTCACGCTGAAAGCTGGCCCGCATGGCGCGCCGGGCACCGTCCATCAGGGTGCCGGGGTCAGCAATGCGGCGCTCGCGCAGCTTCTGGAATTCACGCATGCCGCTGGCAAAAATGCGCTCCATCGGGCCGGCTGCGCGGGCGTTTTTGGTGGCCGCCGCAAACAGGTCGTTCAAGCTGCTGCCCGACCAGAATTCGCGCTCGAACGTATCGTTGAGCGACTTGACCTTGCCGAGCGAAAACAGTTTGCGAAAAATGGCCGCCCAACTGGCCACCGAGATGCTGATCAGCAGCAGCATCACCAGTTGCACCACGATGCTGGCATTGAGCACCAGGTGCAGGATCGAGAGTTCTTGGTTCATTCAGTCAATTGCAAATAAGAAATGTTAAATGACGCATGACAGTTCAGGTCTGGCAGTGTGCCAGACCGGATTAAAGCATTCAGCACCCACCCGGGCATTCTGACGGGCTTGCCCGGCGCATTGGTCCGGCCGGTCATGCCAGCAGACTGCGCAAACGCGCAATCGCCTGGTGCAACTCGGGCATGGCACTGGCGGTCGACAAGCGGATGAAATGGCGGGTTTCGGCGTGGCCAAAATCACGCCCCGGGGTTACTGCGACATGGGCACGCCGCATGATCTCAAACGCCAGCTCCCAACTGCCGTCAAGCCCGAGCTTGTCGCACGCGGCCGAACAGTCGGCCCAGGCATAGAAAGCGCCATCGGGCAGCACCGGCACTGTCAGTCCGAGCGCGTTGAGAGCCGGGATAAAGTCATCGCGCCGGGCCTTGAACTCGGCACGGCGGCGCTCGTATTCCAGCAAACTCTCTGGCTCAAAACAGGCCAGTGCGGCGTGTTGCGCAATGGTGCTGGGGCAGATGAACAGGTTTTGCGCCAGCCGTTCGATCACCGGCACCAGCGGCTCGGGCAGCACCAGCCAGCCCAGCCGCCAGCCGGTCATGCTGAAATATTTGGAAAAACTGTTGATGCTGATGATCTGCTCGTCAATCGCCAGCGCCGACCGGGCAAACTGCGCGTCATGGCTCAGGCCCAGATAAATCTCGTCAACCAGGGTGATGCCGCCGCGCTGGCTGACCTGCTGGTGAATGCGCTGCAACTCGTCAAAGGCGATCGAGGTGCCGGTCGGGTTGGACGGGGAGGCCAGCAACACCCCCCGGGTGGCTTTGCCCCAGGCTTGTGCCACCTGATCGGCACTGAGCTGAAAGCGCTGTGCGGCGCTGGCCGGTATCAGCACTGCCGTGCCGTCAGCCGCCGCCACAAAATGCCGGTTGCAAGGATAGCTTGGGTCGGGCATCAGCACCTCGTCGCCGGCCTCGATCAGCGCCAGGCAGACCAGTTGCAGCGCCGCCGAGGCTCCGGCGGTGACGACAATGCGGCTGGCCGGCACCTTGACCTGAAACCGGCTGGCATACCACTGGCTGATGCGCTCGCGCAGTTCTGGCAAGCCAATGGCCGCCGTGTAATGGGTCAAGCCGTCATGAATAGCCCGGGCGGCGGCCTGTTGCACCAGCGGTGGTGCGGTGAAATCAGGCTCGCCTACGTTGAGGAAAATCATCGGCTGGCCGGACTCTGCCACCTGTGCTGCCAGGGCCTGTGCCGCCTTGGCCATTTCCATCACATAAAACGGCTCAATGCGTTGTGCGCGCTGCGTTATCTTCATGCCCGACCCGGTCTCGAATCAGCCGCGCGACTGGCTGCGGTCGGCTGCCACCTCGGTCGCGCGCAGTTGCCGGGCCAGCGCGTTGAGCACGCCATTGACGTATTTGTGGCCATCGGTGCCGCCAAATTCTTTGGCCAGTTCAATGCATTCATTGAGCACCACGCGCCAGGGCACGTCCGGACAATGCTGAAACTCGTGGGCGCCGATCCACAGTATGGCGTGTTCAACCGGTGAAATTTCGGGCAGTGGCCGGTCCAGCAAGGGGATGATCAGGGCATCAAGCTGCTGCGCCTGCCCGGCGCAGCCGTGCAGCAGGGCATCAAAATGCACTGCATCGGCCTTGGAGAAGCCCGCCAAGTCGCGGGTAAAGGCGGCCACTTCAGAGAGTTCGTTTTTGCCGACTTGCACCTGGTAGAGCGCCTGCAGCGCAAATTCGCGCGAGCGCGAGCGCGGCGACTTGCTGGCGGCCTTGAGCACCCCGGTGCTGGTCAGGCCCTTGCGGGATTGCCGGGGTGGCCGGGCAGGCGTGCCGGGGTGGCTGAATTCGCTCATGCAATAGCTTTCATCAGATGCGCCATTTCAACCGCAACGCGGGCCGCATCGCGGCCCTTGTCGGTCTGCCGGGCGACGGCTTGTTCCATGTTGTCGGTGGTCAAAATGGCATTGGCAACCGGCAACTTGTTGTCCAGCGCAACCCGGCTAATGCCGGCGCCGGATTCATTGGCAACCAGCTCAAAGTGGTAGGTGTCGCCACGAATGATGCAGCCCAGCGCGATCAGCGCGTCATAGTCCAGGGTTTCGGCCAGCCCCATCAAGGCCACCGGCACTTCCAGCGCGCCGGGCACCTGCACCAGCTTGATCTGGCTGGCTGGCACGCCCAGCGCAAGCAGTTCATCAAAGCAGGCCTGCGCCAGTGCATCGGTGACAGCCGCATTAAAGCGGGCCTGCACCATGCCGATCGAGAGTGTCTTGCCATTGAGGCGGGAGTCGGTGGCAGCAAGCCTGCCCTGGTCAGCGATCAGCATGGTGGTGTTCCTGGTAACAGGTGAAAGGAGTGTGGCCGGCTCAGGGTGCCACATAGCCGACGATTTCCAGGCCATAACCGGTCATGCTGGGCATGCGGCGCGGGTTGCCCAGCAGCTTCATTTTATGCACCCCTACGTCGCGCAGTATTTGTGCGCCAATGCCATAGGTGCGCAGATCCAGCCGACCGCGCACCGGCCCGTGGCTGGCAGTGGCGGTGCCATTGAACTGGGCCAGCAGCTGTTCGCCGCTTTCGCCACAGTTGAGCAGCACCACCACACCCTTGCCTTCGGTCGCGATGCGCGCCAGGCTGGCCTCAAGACTCCAGGAATGCATGACCCGGCCGGTCTCGAGGGCATCCAGCACCGACAGCGGTTCATGCACGCGGGCCAGCACCGCCTCGTCGGGGCGCCACTCGCCCAACACCAGCGCCAAATGCACGCCTTGAGCCGTCTTGTCCTTGAAGGCGTGGGCGCAAAAGGCACCGGCGGCGGTGTTGAGCTGGCGGCTGCCGACATGCTGCACCAGCGACTCAACCCGGCTGCGGTGTGCAATCAGGTCGGCAATGGTGCCAATTTTGAGGCCATGTTCGGCCGCAAACAACTGCAAATCGGGCAGCCGCGCCATGGTGCCATCGTCGTTCATGATCTCGCAAATCATCGCCGCCGGGGTGCAGCCGGCCATGCCGGCCAGATCGCAACCGGCTTCGGTGTGACCGGCGCGCATCAGCACGCCGCCTTCGACTGCTTGCAGCGGGAACACATGGCCGGGCTGCACCAGGTCGTGCGCCTTGGCATTTTTTGCCACCGCAGCCAAGATGGTGCGGGCACGGTCAGCGGCTGAAATGCCGGTGGTCACACCTTCTGCGGCCTCGATCGAGACGGTAAAGGCAGTGCCTTTTTTGTCGCCATTGTGTGTCGTCATGGGCGGCAGTTGCAGGCGCTGGCAGTGCGCCCGGGTCAGGGTCAGGCAGATCAGGCCGCGGCCAAAGCGGGCCATGAAGTTAACCGACTCGGGCGTGACATGCTCGGCCGCCATCAGCAGGTCACCTTCGTTTTCGCGGTCTTCTTCATCGACCAGAATCACCATGCGACCCAAACGCATGTCGGACACGATGTCTTCTACCGGCGAAATATTCACGGGGTTGGGGCTTGTCATGAACACTCTGCCAGTCAAAAAAACAAGAGAAAAATGTGCCTGGCTCAGGCTGGCACGGTTTGCAGGGCCGGGCTGAGCATACGTTCAACATAGCGCGCAATCAGGTCAATCTCCAGATTGACCCGGCTGCCTGCCTGAAGCTGCCCCAGCGCGGTGTTGTGCAGCGTGTGCGGAATCAGGTTGATGCTGATCTGGCAGCCGCTGGCCAAGTCATCGACCAAGTTGACCGTCAGGCTGACGCCGTTGACGGTGATCGACCCCTTGTAAGCGAGGTATTTGGCCATCGAAGTGGGTGCCAGAAGCTGCAAGGCCCAGCTTTCACCGACCTGCGCAAACCGGGTCACGACACCGATGCCATCGACATGGCCGCTGACCAGGTGGCCGCCGAGGCGGTCATTGGCGCGCAGGGCTTTTTCCAGGTTGACGCTGCCCGGTGTGTCCAGGCCAGCGGTCTTGTCAAGCGATTCGGCGGAAATATCGACACTGAACTGGCGCTCTGCCGGGCTGATGCCGGTGACGGTCATGCAGGCGCCATTAAGCGCGATGCTGTCGCCCAGGGTCACGTCGTCGAGGTAAGCCGGCGGGCATTCAAGGGTCAGGCGCTTGCCATGACTGGCCGAGTCGCCCAGGGCTTGAACAGCCGCAATACGGCCAAGGCCGGTGATGATTCCAGTAAACATGGGCGTGATTGTCTCAGATGGTTTGATCAAAATGCCTCGCACCCGACCGGTCTGGCCAGAATGCGCAGGTCATGGCCGACTGGCTCGATGCCGTGAAAACGCAAATCCAGCGCGTCAGCGAGTTGGCTGAAGGGCCCCAGGCTGGTCATGCCGATGCCCTGGCCCAGCAATTTGGGGGCGAGGTAAATCAACAACTCATCGACCAGCCCGGCGCGAATCAGCGCGCCATTGAGCCGCTGGCCGGCTTCAACATGCAATTCGTTGATTGAGCGTGCTGCCAGGTCTTGCAGCATGGCGGCCAGATCCACCTTGCCCTGGGCATCAGGCCGGTACAGCACTGTGGCGCCGCGCCCTTCAAGCGCCCGCTGTTTAGCATCATTTTGGCCTGCAGCCCATATCCATAAAGCGCGTCCAGCTATAAAAAGACTAGCATCCAGCGGGGTTTCGAGGCGACTGTCCACCACCACCAGCGTGGGCTGGCGAGCGGTGGGCACCAGCCGCACGTCGAGTCTTGGGTTGTCGGCCAGCACCGTGCCAATGCCGGTCAGCACGGCGCAACTGCGGGCGCGCCAGGCGTGGCCATCGGTGCGGGCGGCGCTGCCGGTGATCCACTGGCTCTGGCCGTTGTTGAGCGCGGTTTGGCCATCGAGCGAGGCGGCGATCTTCAGGCGCACCCAGGGTGTGTTGCGGATCATGCGGCTGAAAAAGCCGATGTTGAGTTCGCGTGCCTGCTGTGCCAGCGGGTCATCGGGGTTGAGGATGTGGACCTCAACCCCCGCTGCCCGCAGCCGGTCAAAGCCTTGACCTGCCACCAGCGGGTTAGGGTCGGTGTGCAGGGACACCACTTGTCGGATGCCGGCGGCAATCAAGGCATCACAGCAGGGGCCGGTGCGGCCCTGGTGCGAGCAGGGTTCCAGGGTGACAAATGCGGTGGCTCCCTGCACCGATCGACCGCTGGCGCGGGCATCGCGCAGCGCCATGATTTCAGCGTGCGGACCGCCGGCTTGCTGGGTCTGGCCGCGCCCGAGAATCTGGCCGTCCGCCGAGCTGATGACACAGCCCACGCGCGGGTTGGGCGATGTCAGCGTCAGGCTTTGGCGGGCCAGATCAAGGGCTTGGGCGAGATAGCAGTCGTGCGGCATGGTGGGGCGCGGTTCATCGGCGCATTTTAGGGCGCAGCCGGCCGGGCGCGATTAAACTAGGCCGATGCAAACTGTTCAAGAACTTTTCAATCGTGACAGCACGACCAGCCTGGAGCTGGTCGCGTTGTTGAATGCGCTACGTCCGGCTGATGAGCCACGGCTCAGACATCATCACTTCATGCGCAAAGTCCGCAAGGTGCTCGGTGAAGCAGGTATCAAAAAAGCTGCCACCGCCCGTCGCGGCGAACGTCCGAACCATCTGTTCACCCGGCGTGAAGGCTGTTTGATGGTGATGTCCTACGGGACCGACTTGCAGGCCGCCATATTTGACCTCGCCATGAACCGCGCTGCCAAATGATGCGCAGCCAGGCGGCTCAAAGAATCTGATCCGGAGAACATGGCTGGTGGTCAAGCCCAAGGTGCTGATTGTTGAAGACGAGCTGGTGGTTGCGCGCGACATCGAGCAGCAGCTTCATGAACTGGGCTACCAGCCGGTCGGCATCGTCACGCATGGGGAGCAAGCCATCAAGCTGGCCGCCGAGTTGCGTCCGGATCTGGTGCTGATGGATATCCAGCTTGTCGGCGAGATGGACGGCATTGCGGCGGCCCAGATCATTCGCACCCGGTTTGCGCTGCCAGTGGTTTTTTTAACCGCATTTACCGCCGATGACGTGCTTGAGCGGGCCAAGCTGACCGAGCCGTTTGGCTACATCCTGAAACCATTTTCCGAACGTGAACTGCGCACCGTGCTGGCCATGGCGCTGTACAAACACCAGGCGGAAGCCCGCTTGCTCAACACCACGCGCCAGTTGAAAGCCTTGTCCCGGCGGGTGCTGGAAGCTCAGGAACTTGAGCGCCGGCGTGTCGCGATTGAACTGCATGACGAACTTGGCCAGTCGCTCACTGCCATCAAGATCAACCTGCAGCTCAGCGAGCGCTTCAAAGACCAGTCACCGGTCGATCTGAACCAGGAAAACATCCGCATTGTGGAAGATGCCTTGCAGCAGGTGCGGCGCCTGGCCACGGCGTTGCGACCGTCGATGCTTGATGATCTCGGCCTGTCCCCGGCGCTCAACTGGATTGCCCAGCAGACCGCGCAACGCGGCGGATTTCTGGTCAATTTTCATGATGAGCGGATGCAGGCGCGGCTGGCTGCCGAGATTGAGATTGTGTGTTTTCGCATCGTCCAGGAGGCGCTGACCAATGTCACCCGCCACGCCCAGCCAAGCGAGGTCAACATCAGCCTGAGCCGTGACGGACTCGACCTGCTGCTGTCGGTGCAGGACGACGGCCTGGGTTTTGATTTGCCGACGATGCGCGAGCGGGCGGTGGCCGGTGGCAGCCTGGGTGTGCTGGGCATGCAGGAGCGCGCCACGTTGGTCGGTGGCCAGCTTGACATTGACTCGGCGCCAGGGCACGGCACGACGGTGCTGTTCAGGTGTCCGTGGCGCCACCATGAGGAGCCGGTGTGAGGCCGGTGCGGGTGCTGCTGGCCGATGACCACACCCTGGTGCGGGCCGGCTTGCGCAAACTGCTGGAGTCAATGCCCGATATTGAGGTGGTCGGCGAAGCCGGTGACGGACTGGCTTTGCTGGAACTGGCCGAAAAACTGCAGCCTCACCTGGTGCTGATGGACATCGCCATGCCGGGCCTCAACGGCATTGAGGCCACTGCCCGGCTGGTCAAGTCCTGGCCGGGCATCCGGGTGTTGATCCTGTCGATGCACCAGAACGAAGAGTATGTGCGCCAGACCCTGCGGCATGGTGCGGTGGCCTATTTGCTCAAAGATGCGGCCCCCATGGAGCTTGAATTGGCGCTGGCGGCGGTGCTGCGTGGCGAAACCTACCTCAGCCCGGCAGTTTCCAAAGGCGTGGTAAACGACTATGTGCTGCGCCTGCGCGGTGAAGACCTGGCCGCTGACCCGCTGTCGCCGCGCCAGCGCGAGGTGCTGCAACTGATCGCCGAGGGCCAGAGCACCAAGGAAATTGCCCGACGGCTGGACTTGTCGGTGAAAACCGTCGATACCCATCGCAGCCAGCTCATGAAGCAGCTCGACATCCACGAAGTGGCCGGGCTGGTGCGCTATGCCATGCGGGTGGGCCTGGTTTCCCTGTAAGCCATTGCCGCCGGTACGCTTGACCAAGCGGCTATCGAGGGCGCCGGTCGGCAAGAAAAATGGGCTACAGTCTGACTTGACAATCAGCCAGATGGCATCTGACTTGCTGGAATGACGATCAACACCACATCAATTCACAACATGACCAAATCAACCAGCGTACCGGCCGCCATGCAGGAAAAGTTCGGCGCCATCACCCAGGCCACGGATGCCTTTTGCGATCAATATCTCAATGACCAATACAAGCTGCTGATTCGCCAGGCGCTCGCCGCGCTGTGCCGCAAGCGCCCCTCGCCGCTGCAGAGCGGCAAGGCAAACTCCTGGGCTGCCGGTGCCGTGCATGCGCTGGGCATGGCCAACTTCCTGTTTGATGCCACACAAACGCCGCATATTGCCGCTGGAGGCACAAGAAATCGCTTTTGCCAAAGGGCTGATCCCCTATGTGCCGGCTCACAAGAAAGATTAGCCGCCAAAATGGACCCCAAGCCCCTGGAAGCCGCTGCACCGGCTGCTGCGTTGCCTGTTTTCCATTACCGCTGGTTGCCGACCATAGCGCTGGAAGCCGGCATGGTGATCGCCCGACCGGTGGTGGGCTTGACCGGTGTCCGGGAGACGATGTATCTGGCGATTGGCTCCCAGTTGACGGCCAGCACCATCGCGCAAATGGTGGTCAAGGGGGTGGAATGCGTGGCGGTTCTTGATCCGTTGCCAACTGAGTATTCTGATGACGGCCCGTCAATTGCCAGGTTCGAGACCCGGCTTGGGGAGATTTTTGGACCGCAACCCAATGCTGCCTGCCAGGCCTTGATGCAGGCACTGAGGCTGGCCCGGCCGACGCTATGCTGAAACCTGACAACCCGATGAATGACATTGAGGCGATTGCCCGGCTGTTGCCGCCATTTCCCAAAGTTGTGCTGCAACTGCTTGAATTGTTGCGCGATGAAGAGTCTTCGTTCGAGGTGATGGGGCGGCTGATCCGCAATGATCCGGTGCTGTCGGGCAACGTGCTGGGGTTGGCCAACCACATTCGGCGCCTGCACGCCTACTCTGACCTGACCGACCCGTTTGCCGCCGCTTCATTGATTGGGGTCAATCGGGTGCGCCGAATTGTCGTCAGCCTCGGCATGAACCGTTTTATTGGCGGCGGGGCCGGCAGCGACTTTTTTTTCAAGCACTCGTTTGCCGTGGCCGTGACAACCCAGGAACTCGCGGTGATGTGTGATGTGTCGCCGGATGAAGCCTATATCACCGGCATCTTGCATGATGTCGGCCAGCTTTGTTTTCATGTGCTTGATGAAAAGGCTTTTCTGCAAGCCTACAAGCAGTCAGCCGCCGATGGTCGCCTGCTTGAGCGGGAGGCGGAAATTTTTGGCGCCGACCATTGCCAGGTTGGTGCCGAACTGGCGCGCTACTGGAACCTGCCCGATGATGTGCTGTCAGCCATCCGCTCCCATCACGATGACCTGCTTGCCACCAGCCCGCTGCAGGCAGCAGTCTGCCTGGGTGAAACCCTGGCCCGGGCGCTGGACCTGCCGCCATCGCCCAACAACCGCGTCATGCAAATCAACACGCCGGCGCAGGCCTTGCTGGGCATCGTGTGGGACAGCCCGGAAATGCTCGATTGCTTTGGCCGATGCCACGCCCGCTTCATGCAAGGTGTGTTGCATGGTTGAGTCGGTCAGGTCCATGCGCGACAGCGAAATCGGGCTTCGCCTCGAATGCCTTCGGGCATGACTGCAACGGTTTGAACCAATACCAGCGACGGCAATGCCCAAGGAAACCAATAATGTCCGGTCATGACCATCCCAACCAGTTTGCGCTGCTCAAGCAACGGCGTTTTGCGCCATTTTTCTGGACCCAGTTTTCGGGTGCCGCCAACGACAACCTGTTCAAGTTTGCCTTCACCGTGATGGTGACTTACCAGCTCAGTGTGGCATGGCTGCCGCCGGCCATGGCCGGGCTGGTGATCGGTGCCCTGTTCATTCTGCCATTTTTGCTGTTTTCCGCCACCAGCGGCCAGTTGACCGACAAATACGACAAGACGCTGATGATCCGGTTTGTCAAAAACCTCGAAATTGGCATCATGCTGCTGGCGGCTTACGGTTTCATCAGCGGCAGCGTCACGCTGCTGCTGATCTGCACATTTTTGATGGGCCTGCATTCCACGCTGTTTGGCCCGGTCAAGTTTGCCTACCTGCCGCAGGTCTTGAGCGAGCGTGAAATCACCGGCGGCAACGGCATGGTCGAAATGGGAACTTTTGTCGCGATTTTGCTCGGGCAGGTGGCGGGTGGCCTGCTGGTGGCGATTCCTGAAGTCGGGCACCGCGATGTGGCGGTCGGCTGCGTCGTGCTGGCGCTGCTGGGGCGGCTGGTGGCGCAGGCAATTCCGGCATCACCGGCCACCGACCCCGGCTTAAAGATCAACTGGAACCCGGTGTCGGAAACCTGGCGCAACCTGAAACTTGCGCATCAGCAGTTGGCGGTGTTTCGCTCGCTGCTGGGCATTAGCTGGATGTGGTTTTTTGGCGCGGTGTTCTTGAGCCAGTTCCCCAGTCTGGCCAAAGAAGTGCTGCATGGCAACGAGCAGGTGGCGTCTTTCCTGCTGGTGATTTTTTCGGTCGGCATCGGCACCGGCTCGCTGCTGTGCGAGGTGTTGAGCAAGCGGCATGTCGAAATTGGCCTGGTGCCGCTCGGCGCGATCGGCATGAGTCTGTTCTCGATTGACCTGTACTTTGCGCTGCGCGACCTGCCAGCGGTGGCCAGCATGGGGGTGGTTGCATTTATCGGACAGGCGCAACACTGGCGGGTGATGGCGGACCTGCTGCTGCTGAGCCTGTTTGCCGGCCTCTACAGCGTGCCGATGTATGCCCTGATCCAGATGCGCAGCCAACCGACCCACCGGGCACGCATCATTGCCGCCAACAATATTCTGAACGCCTTGTTCATGATCGGCAGCTCGGTGATTGCCGGGGCGCTGTTGCAAAGCGGCTTCAGCATCCCGCAGATTTTCCTGATCACCGGTGTTGCCAACGCGGTGGTGGCGTTTTATATCTTCATGCTGGTGCCTGAGTATTTGCTGCGTTTTGTGGCCTGGGTGATGTCGCGCCTGATCTACCGCTTCAAGGTGCGCGGCGACGACAACATTCCGGCGCAGGGTGCGGCTCTGCTGGTCTGCAACCATGTGAGTTTTATCGATGCGGTGCTGCTGATGGCGGCCAGTCCGCGTCCGATTTACTTCCTGATGGACCACAAAATTTTCCAGGTGCCGGTGCTGGGCTGGCTGTTTCGGTTGGCCAAGGCCATTCCGATTGCAGCGCGTACCGAAGACCCGGCCACTTACGAGGCGGCCTTTGATGCCGCCGCCGCCGTTTTGAAAGAAGGTGATTTGCTGTGCATCTTTCCAGAAGGTGGCCTGACGCGCGATGGCAGCCTGCAGCAGTTCAAGGGCGGCATCATGAAGATTCTGGAGCGCACCAGCGCAATGGGCTTGCGTGTGCCGGTGGTGCCGATGGCCTTGACCAACCTGTGGGGTTCGTTTTTCAGCCGGGTCGAGCAGGGCGGCGCCATGGTGCGGCCGTTTCGGCGTGGCATGTTCAGCCGGGTCGGCCTGAATGTTGGCACGCCCCTGGCGGCCAGCGTGGTGCAGCCAGCCCTGCTGCAGGAGCGGGTAGCGCAACTGCTGGCCCCCGCCTGAAGCGATCAAAAGTATTGGTTTTTGATGCCCAGGCAGCAAAAATTCAACACCGGTCAAGTTTATTTGCTGGCCTGAACCGAACTTGTTTTTAAACTGTGCTTCTCTTTTTTTTCATGCCTTCTGGAGAACTATATGCAAGCTGGCCCGATTGTGCTGATTCAACGTGACTCCAAAGCCTGGGTTTTGCAGGTCTGGCTGTCATTTGGCATCGCCATCTTTTTGTGCGCGGTCGGCCTGGCTTATCTGCCGGGCACCGATCTGGACCGTGTTTTCATGGTCATGGGCTACTTTTTCTGCCTGTCGGCCGCCTTTGTGCTGGCCAAGTTTGTGCGTGACCAGGAAAAAGCCCGGCTGGAAGCCCGACAGGTCGATACGCCGATGTTTGGTTTTGTGGTGTGGGGCGGATTTGTCATCGCCATGGCCCTGACCGGCTGGGGGCTGGTGCGCATGGAAGTCAACGAAACCTACAAGGCGTTTCTGGGAGTGAGCTGGCTGTACCTGATCACCTGTACCTTCACGCTGGCCAAAACACTGCGTGACCGGCACGAGGCTGATTTGCAAGAAGCCAAAAGCCAGACCCGCATGTTCAATAACAACACCGCTCAGGAGTAACCCATGAAAACCTCAATAGCTTCTATTTTGATAGCTACTTGCGCAATACTGACGGGGGCTACAGCCCATTTTGATGTAAAAGCACAAAGCGAGGCATCGGCCCTGAGTGCGCTGTCGGTGATGCCGGTGGCATCGGTGGTCGGGTCTGCCAGCGCAGTGGCCGGCTCGGTCGTCGCCATTCCGGTGCTGTTGTCCACTGCCGGCACGATGCTGGTGGTGCAGTCCGTGGTAGTTGCTGCCCATGGCACGGTGTATTTGCTGGAGCGGGCCTCGGACGGTGCGCAAGTCAGCGTCGAGGTGCTGGCTGGTGCCACAGTGGCCGCCTCGGCGGGCGTCGGCACGCTGGTCACGGTCAGCGTGATCGGTGCCGGGGTGCTGCTGTCGGCAGCGGGCGAGGTGCTGGCCTTTATCCCCAACGAACTGGGCCGGGCGCTGTTGCACAACGAGCAGGTGACGCGGTGAACTGGCTGCGGTCAGGGTACCAGTCCGGCGGGTGCCGCGCCGCCCGCCCGCCGCGCAGCAACCCGCCTGGCTGCTTGCTGCCCTGGGGGCGAGGTCAGGGTGGCTGGCGCATGACGGCGCTGGCGCTGTGCCTGCTGGCGGCACCGGTGGCCCAGGCCGGGCGACCCTGTGACACGCCGCAGCCGCCGAAGAAACACACCGTCGAGCAGGCACTGAATCTGGCAGAGCGCACCTTCAAGGCACTCGATGCCAGCGGCGCGCAGGTGGTGCTGCTAGCGCGCGCCGGGCAAGACCTGAGCCGCTACGGCTTGCGTTATTCGCATCTGGGTTTTGCTTATCGGCAGCCCGACGGCGCAGGCCGTCCGGTGTGGCGGGTGTTGCACAAGCTCAATCTGTGCGGCACCCGGGTGTCACAGATTTACCGCCAGGGCCTGGGCGAATTTTTCATGGACGATTTGTGGCGCTTTGAGGCGGCCTGGATGGTGCCGACTGCCGAGGTGCAAACCCGGCTGCTGGCTTTGCTGCGCGATGAAACACGCGCGGTGGCATTGCACCGCAAGCCCTACAGCATGGTCAGTTATGTCTGGGGGCAAAAATACCAGCAGTCCAACCAGTGGGCGATCGAAACCCTGGCGCTGGCACTGGCACCAGAACTGGGCAGCGGGCAACCGACACGCGCCCAGGCACAGGCCTGGCTGCAGACGCATGGCTACCAGCCCAGCGTGCTCAAGATTGGTGCTTTAAGCCGCCTGGGCGGGCGGGTGACTGCAGCCAATGTGGCGTTTGATGACCACCCGAACGACAAGCGCTTCAGTGACCGCATCGAGACGGTCACGGTCGATTCGGTATTTGCCTGGATGCCGCGTGCCGGGCTGAGCAGCCTGCCGCTGGTGACGCAGCGTTAGCTGTCATGGAAATGATGCCGCCCTGAATAATGAAAGAACGATTTCATTCATATGCCGGTTCCAGCTTCAGGGCTGGCAGGATGTCAATAAAAAATTATATTGATAGCGTGCTGTGCAGGCTGGATGCGCGTTGCAGTGCATTTTCATGCCACATTGGTTGCTACCCGGACAGTGCTGCATTTAAACCCGATCAACGGGCTGGCATCGGTCAGGACAAGGCCAGCCATTCTTCAAGCGTGTCCATATCGCGATTGGCTTCAGACGCATCAAGCCGAACCAGCGCAATGCCCAAGCGGGAAACATGCGTTGCAAACTCTGCCACCGACATGTCGGCCAGCCTGGCAGCACGCACCAAAGACAAATGACCATCCCGAAAAAGCGCAGTAGCCAGGGCCGGCCTGACACCTTTGGCATCGAGCATTCCGGCGCACTCAACCCCCACCATCAGGGCATCGGGCCGGTCACGGTTCATCACCACCACCACGTCGTGACGTGCCGCACGCAGCGCCTCACTGGGGTTGTTCTTGAGGCCGCTGACATTCACAGTTTCCATGCCTGTCTCCGATGGGAATATGCCGAGGCAATCATGGTAGCAAGTTTCATCTCGCAGCGAACCAAAACGCTCGCGCTCCATGCTTGGGAATAGGGCAAACCATCATCGGGCCGGTCGCACCACCCGTCCTGGGTTCAACAAATTGTGCGGGTCCAGCGCGGCCTTGATGGCGCGCATGGCTTGCAGCGCGACCGGCGACTTGTAGCGGGGCAAGTGATCGACCTTCAGGCTGCCGATGCCGTGCTCGGCTGAAATCGAGCCGTCATGGGCCAGCACCGACGCAAACACGATCTGGTTGACCTGGGCTTCCTGGTCGCGCAAGAAAACGGCCGCATCCACGCCAGCCGGGGCCTGCACGTTGTAATGCAGGTTGCCGTCGCCAAGGTGGCCAAAATTGACCAGCCGAACGCCGGGAATGGCCTTTTCAAGCAGCGCATCGGTGGTTGTCACAAATGCCGCAATGGCTGATACCGGCACCGAAATATCATGCTTGATGTTGAGGCCCTCTTTGGCTTGCGCCAGCGCAATGCTTTCGCGGATGTGCCACAGGGTTTTGGCCTGCGTCAGGTTTTCCGCCACCACCGCATCGGTGACACAGCCCTGGGCCAGGGCTGCCTGCAGCAGTTGTTCAAGCTGCGCCCGGGCGTGCTGTTCGCTTTGGTGGTCCGAGTTTTCGAGCAGCACGCAAAACGGCCAGTCCTGGTACAGCGGAATGCGCAGCTTGCCAAAATGCCGCGCCACCAGGCTCAGGGCAAACTGCCCCATTAGTTCAAACCCGGTCAACCCGGCACCCAGATGGCGGTGTGCCAGGCCAAGCAGCGTGACGGCTGCGTCCAGCGAGGGCAGGGCGGCCCAGGCGGTGAGCTGGGCCGCCGGCAGAGGGTATAACTTCAGGGTGGCAGCCGTGATGATGCCCAGCGTGCCTTCCGAACCAATGTACAAATTGCGCAGGTCATAACCGGTGTTGTCTTTGCGCAGCCCGCTCAGGCCCGGCCAGATGTCGCCCTGGGGCGTCACCACTTCGAGGCCCAGGCACAACTCGCGCGCATTGCCAAAACGCAGCACCTGGGTGCCGCCGGCATTGCTGCCGAGGTTGCCGCCAATGGTGCAGGAACCCTCGGCGGCGAGGCTCAACGGAAACAAAAAACCGGCCGCCGCCGCCCGTTCCTGCACCATTTGCAGAATGCAGCCGGCCTCTGCCGTCAGGGTCAGGTTGGCCGCATCAATCGCCCGAACCGCATTCATGCGCTGCAGGCTCAGCACAATTTGCCGGCCCGAGCTGTCGGGTGTGCCGCCCACCACCAGCCCGGTATTGCCCCCTTGCGGCACGATGCTGACCCGGCTGTCCGGATGTTGCCGGCGCTCTTCGGCACAGGCCCGAACCACCCGGGCAACCTCGTCAGTGTTGCCGGGGCGCACCACCGCCAGCGCCTTGCCGCAGCTGCGCTTGCGCCAGTCTTGCTCCCAGGCACTCAGGTCGCCTTCGGTCAGTACCTGGGCGCGGCCGACAATGGCGGTCAGTTCATCGAGCAGGGCTGCTGGCATCGGAAGAAACTTCTTGATCAAGGGGTGGTGATGGCGGCTGGCGCAGCCGCAGCCGCACATGCAGGGCGCAGGCGACAAACAGCAGCAGGCACAGCAGCACCTCGATCAGGCCCAGCCAGTTGCCCGGCGGCTTGTCGCTGTAGCCGCGCACCACGCCTTCGGTGAAATACAGCCAGACCAGCAGGCTGACCCAGCGGTAGGTGTACATGCGGTGTTTCAATAGCCCGGCCAGCGGCAGGCACAGTGGCAGCACCTTCAGCGCCAGCCAGGAGCCGCCCGGGCGAATCGGTGCCAGCCAAAGCTCCCATGCCAGTCCCAGCCCAATCAGCCCCAGCAGGCTGCTCACGGCCAGCAAGCGGGTGGCGGCCACCGCCCGGGTTGGGGCGTTGGGCACGGTTAAATTGGCGGTATTCATTGGGATGGCATCATAGCGGCCATGACTGAACCGATGAAAAGCCCTCAAACCTGGTCCCGGCGGCTCGATCCGCTGCGGCTGGAATTGTCCCGATTTCCCTGGAAAAACACCGCACACACCCTGCGTGAGCGCTTTCGCGAAGACCGGCTCGGGCTGACCGCCAGCAGCCTGACTTTCACCACCACGATTGCGCTGGTTCCGCTGTTCACCGTGGTGCTGGCGGTGTTTACCGCGTTTCCGATGTTTGCCAAATTTCAGGATGTGCTGCAAAAATGGCTGATCGAGAGCCTGATCCCCGACAACATTGCGCGTCAGGTGCTGGGCTACCTGACCCAGTTTGCCGGCAAGGCCAGTAAGCTCGGGGGTGCCGGGCTGGCGGTGCTGTTTGTCACCGCGCTGGCGCTGATCCTGACGATTGACCGCACCCTCAACAGCATCTGGCGGGTGCGCCAGCCCCGGCCGCTGGGCCAGCGTGTGCTGGTCTATTGGGCCGCCATGACGCTCGGGCCGCTGCTGCTGGCGGTGAGTTTGAGCATCACCTCGTATGCCCTGTCGGCCTCCAAAGGGGTGGTTGACGTGATGCCCGGCGGTGTGCAGTTGCTGCTCGATACCATGCAATTTGGCTTGCTGGCATGGGGCATGGCAGCACTTTACCGGTATGTGCCCAACACGCGGGTGCGCTGGGCACATGCCTGGGTCGGCGGCTTGTTTGTCTCGACCGGGTTTGAGCTGGCCAAGCGGCTGCTGGTGTTTTACCTGGGCCAGGTGCCGACCTATTCGGTGCTGTACGGCGCTTTTGCCACGGTGCCGATTTTGCTGGTGTGGATCTATGTGGCCTGGGTGATTGTGTTGATGGGGGCGGTGATTGCCGCCTATCTGCCCAGCCTGCTGATGGGCGTGCAACGCCGCGCCCGCGCCCACGGCTGGCATTTTTTGCTGGCCATCGAGACCTTGCAGCAGTTGGCGCAGGCGCGCTTGAGCGACGACAAAGGCTTGAGCATCGAGCAACTTGGCCGGCTGCTGCAAGTCGATCCGATGCAGCTTGAACCGGTGCTGGAAACCCTGCGGCAACTCGATTGGGTCGGACAATTGCAAGAAGACCGCGCCGGTGCCGCAGCCCGGCTGCTGCTGCTGGTGGACCCCGACCAGACCGCACTGGCGCCGTTGTTCAATGCCTTGCTGCTGCAACACCAGCCAAGCACCGACAATTTATGGAAAAATGGCCGCTGGCCCTTGCTGCACCTGTGTGATGTGCTATGAACAACGTAGCATATTGGCAATCAACTCACTGATGTTACGCACTTCCCAATGGAGAGAAAGGACTTGCAAATGGTATCTTCATTGGGGAGTGAAACTTTCGCTGCGTAACATCAGTCAACTCACTTGCATGGTCTGCCCATCACCCCGAATAATGGAACCGTTCGCCCTGAGCTTGTCGAAGGGCCTTGCTACCGAGACGGTGCTTCGACAAGCTCAGCACGAACGAGTATGTTTAACGTTAAAACATTGTGAAGACCCGCCGATCAAGCCTTTGATGATCGCGTCTGGAGTGTTGAGTTTGCAGTTGTTAGTTTTCAACTGCCAAAGACTCGAAACTTGCAACTCAAAACTCAAAATTCAAGATTCAAACAACCGGGCTTACTGCGCCACCCAGCCGCCATCCATGTTCCAGGCAACACCGCGCACGTTGTTGCCCGCCGGTGAACAGAAGAACACCGCCAGTGCGCCCAGTTCTTCGGGCGTGGTGAATTGTCTGGACGGCTCTTTTTCACTCAAGATGAGCTTGATCGCCGCATCGTTGGACAGCCCCAGTTCGGCGGCTTTCGCATCCACCTGTTTTTGCACCAGCGGCGTCAGCACCCAGCCCGGACAAATCGCGTTGCAGGTGATGCCGCTGCCGGCGTTTTCCAGCGCGGTCACCTTGGTCAAGCCGACCAGACCATGTTTGGCCGCCACATAAGCTGACTTTTCGCCGGATGCCACCAGCCCGTGGACCGAGGCCAGGTTGATGATGCGTCCCCAGCCTGCCGCCTGCATCGCCGGCAACGCCAGCCGGGTAGTGTGAAATGCGCTGGAGAGGTTGATGGCGATGATGGCATCCCAGCGCTCGGGGGCAAAGTTTTCGATGCGCGCCACATGCTGGATGCCGGCGTTGTTGACCAGAATATCGACCCGGCCAAAGCGGCTGGCGGCATACGCCATCATGTCGGCAATCTCGGCTGGCTGGCGCATGTCGGCAGCGTGGTAGGCCACCTGCACGCCCAACGCCGCCACCTCGGCCTGCGGGCCTTCGACATCGCCAAAACCGTTGAGCACGATATTGGCACCCTGTGCTGCCAGCGCCTTGGCCAGCCCCAGACCAATGCCGCTGGTGGAACCGGTGACGAGTGCTGTTTTACCCTTGAGCATGGTTTTCTCCGAAAAAAAAGAAGGTGAAAGCCCGACTCCTGGCCCAAGCCGGGTTCGAGTTTGAATTAGGATGTTGCCGTGCTGGCATCATCGTTGGCCAGCCGGTTCAACTTTTCTCATTATCTCCAACCCCATCATGTCCGACCCTACGCAGCAATTTGTCCAATGTCCTGATGCCGACGGGGGCCACCGCATGGCGTATTGGCAGTGGGGCAATCCTGCTGCCAGCCATGTCGTGCTGTGTATACACGGCCTGACCCGCCAGGGGCGCGACTTTGATGTGCTGGCACAGGCCCTGTGTGACCAGGCGGGCAGCGCCATTCGGGTGGTTTGCCCGGATGTGGTCGGGCGCGGCAGCAGCGACTGGCTGAAAAACCCGCAGGCCTACCAGGTTCCGACCTATGCGGCCGACATGTTCGCCCTGCTGGCGCAGTTGCAGCCTGGCACACTCGACTGGCTTGGCACCAGCATGGGTGGCCTGATTGGCATGGCGGTAGCCGGGCAGCCCGAACTGCCGGCGTTTGCCAAAATTCGCCGGCTGGTGCTCAACGATGTCGGGCCGGTGATCGAGTGGCAAGCGGTGCAGCGCATCGGTCAGTACCTGGGCAATATGGGCCAATTTGATTCAGTGCAGCAGGCGGCCGATGCCCTGTGGGCCAATGCCAGCAGCTTTGGACCGCACACGCCAAACCAGTGGCTGGCGCTGACGCGACCGCAACTCAAGCCCCTGGGCGATGGATCGGCCCGGCTGACCCTGCATTACGACCCGGCGCTGGCGCTGCCCTTTGCCACGGTGACGCAAGAGTCCGCAGCCCAGGGTGAGGCCTTGCTGTGGCAAGCCTATGACCAGATTCAGGCTGACACACTGCTGGTGCGGGGTGTTGATTCAGACCTGCTGTCAGCGGCTACCGCGCAAGCCATGACGCAGCGTGGCCCGAAAGCCCGCCTGATCGAGTTTGCCGGGGTTGGCCACGCGCCAACTTTTGTAGCCGCAGACCAGGTGCATGCGGTGTTGTCGTTTCTGCTGGATTGATTTTTCAAGGCGTGCATGAAGAGTCTTTCATTTCGCACCCCGGTGCCTGGACCGGGGGCCAAAGCGGTTGCGCCCGTGCTGGCTGCCAGTCGGCTGCCCGAGCAAGCCGATGACCTGGCCCGCGCCCGCGCCTTTGCCGAGCCGTTGCTGGCCGGTGAGGTGCTCGATACCGGCGAAAGTATTTTGGCCCATGCCGATGCGGTGGCTGATATTCTGAAAAGCATTGGTGGCTCTGCGGCGATGCAGGCGGCCAGCTACCTGGTCTATGCCTGCGACCACCTGAACAAGCCGCAAGAGGTGATTGCAAAGGCGTTTGGCGACAACCATGCGGCGCTGGCGTTGGAAACAGCCAAACTGGTGCGGGTGCAGCGGCAGGCGCGCCTGGCCTGGCTGGCGCGCTCGCCGACCGAGCAAGAGACAGCAGCAGCCCAGCAGGCGGCGGCGGTGCAAACCGAGAACGTGCGCAAGATGCTGCTGGCGTTTTCGCGCGACCTGCGGGTGGTGATGTTGCGGCTGGCTTCGCGCCTGCAGACGCTGCGTTATTTTGCCGCCACCAAGCTGCCGGTACCCGACGGCGTGGCGGCCGAAGCCTTGCAGGTGTTTGCGCCACTGGCCAACCGCCTGGGCATTTGGGAAATCAAGTGGGAAATGGAAGACCTGGCGTTTCGGTTTCTGGAGCCCGACACCTACAAACAGGTAGCGCGTTTGCTCGATGAAAAACGGGGCGAGCGCGAGGCCAATGTCGAGCGCATGCGCTTCCAGCTTGAACAGGATTTGAACGCCCACGGCATCAGCGCCCGGGTCTCGGGCCGGCCCAAACACATCTACAGCATTGTGAAAAAAATGCGCGGCAAGTCACTCGGGTTCGACCGGGTGTATGACGTGCGCGCCTTGCGCATTCTGGTGGCCAGCGTACCCGAGTGTTATGGTGCCTTGAGCTGGGTGCATGGCCATTTCACCCCCATCCCGGAAGAGTTTGACGATTACATTGCCAAGCCCAAAGGCAATGGCTACCAGTCCTTGCACACCGTGGTGCGCGATGCCGCCGGCCAGCCGACCGAAATCCAGATCCGTACCCAGCAAATGCACGACCACGCAGAAAACGGGGTGGCAGCGCACTGGGCCTACAAGGAAGCCGGTGCCAAGGGCTATGCCGGTGTTTCGGCCAGCGGTGCCTACGATGCCAAGATTGCGGTGCTGCGCCAGTTGCTGGCCTGGGAGCGCGACCTGTCAACTTCGCAGGCGCAGACACCGGCCCAGGCCTTGCTTGACGAGCATATTTATGTGCTGACGCCGGATGCCGCCATTGTCGAACTGCCCCAGGGTGCCACGGCAGTGGATTTTGCCTATACCGTGCACACCAGCCTGGGCCACCGCTGCCGTGGCGCGCGGGTCGATGGTGCCATGGTGCCGCTGCACACCCCGCTGAAAAATGGCCAGACGGTGGAAGTCACCACCAGCAAAGAGGGTGGCCCGTCACGCGACTGGCTCAACCCCGAGCTGGGTTACCTGGTCAGCCACCGCGCCAAAACCAAGGTGCGCGCCTGGTTCAACGCGCTGGCGATGGACGAAACGGTGGCCAAGGGCCGCGAGGCGGTTGAAAAACTGCTGCAGCGCGAGGGCAAAACTGCTTTCAAACTTGATGACCTGGCGGTGCAACTGGGTTTTGCCAATGCGCTGGCCTTGTTTGAGGATGTCGGCAAGGAGGAGTTTTCCTTGCGCAGCATTGAGTTGCTGCTGCGCCCGCCCGAGACGGCGCAGTTGGAGGCCGATGCACCGCTGTTGCGCAAACCGCGCGCCGACAGCCACTCTGGCAAGGGTGGCTTGCTGGTGGTGGGGGTCGATTCGTTGATGACCCAAATGGCCAAATGCTGCAAGCCGGCACCGCCCGATGCGATTTGCGGCTTTGTTACACGCGGCAGAGGGGTCAGCGTACACCGCACCGACTGCACCAATCTGCGCGAAATGGTCGCCAGAAATGGCGAACGTTTGATTGAAGTCGAGTGGGGTGTCGCGCATCTGGCGTCTGGCTCGGTCTATCCGGTTGATGTGGCGGTGCAAGCGCAAGACCGGCAAGGCCTGCTGCGCGACATTTCGGAAGTTTTCACCAAAGAAAAAATGAACGTCACCGGGGTGCAAACCCAGTCCATCAAGGGGGTGGCGTGGATGACCTTCACGGTTGAGGTGGCCGATTCAAGCCGGCTGCACAAGGTGCTCGGTCTGGTGGGCGAGTTGCCCGGGGTGCGCTGGGCGCGCCGAAAGTAGCGCGTGCCCATGAGTACAACCTGGAGTCCAGCGATGGCCCCTCACACTTTTCTGTGGCACGACTACGAAACTTTTGGTGCCAACGCCCGGCGAGACCGGCCAGCCCAGTTTGCCGCGATTCGCACCGATGCCGAGCTCAACCAGATCGGTGACCCGATCATGCTGTATTGCCAGCCTGCCTGTGATTTTCTGCCCGAACCGCAGGCTTGCCTGATCACCGGCATCACACCGCAGGAGTGCCTTGAAAAGGGTCTGCCCGAGTACCAGTTTGCCGCCCGCATCGAGCAGGCGCTGAGCCTGCCTGGCACCATCGGCGTTGGTTACAACACGATTCGTTTTGATGACGAGATCACCCGTTTCATGTTTTGGCGCAACCTGATTGACCCCTATGCGCGGGAGTGGCAAAACGACTGCGGTCGCTGGGATCTGCTCGATGTGGTGCGCACCGCCTACGCCTTGCGGCCCGAAGGCATCGAGTGGCCAGTCAACGCCGCCGGCAAAGCCAGCTTCAAGCTCACCGACCTGACTGCCGCCAATGGCTTGGCCCACGCGTCGGCCCACGACGCCCTGAGCGACGTGCAGGCCACCATCGGGCTGGCCCAGTTGATCAAACAGGCGCAACCCAAATTGTTCGATTTTTGTTTTGGCCTGCACAAAAAGGACCGGGTTCTGGCCGAGCTGGGCTTGCCTGCCATGTTGAAAAATGCGCGGCCGTTCTGGCATGTCTCGGGCATGTTTGCGCCCGAGCGCGGCTGTCTGGCGCTGATGTGGCCGCTGGCCATGCATCCGGGCAACAAAAACGAGCTGCTGGCCTGGGATCTGGCGCATGACCCAAGCGAGCTGGCCGGCCTGAATGCCGGGCAAATTCGTCTTCGCCTGTTTACCCGCACCGCTGATTTGCCCGACGGGCTGCAGCGCTTGCCGCTCAAATCGGTGCACCTGAACAAATCGCCGATGGTGATGAGCAAACTCAAGCTGCTCAGCGCACCAATGGCACAGCGCTGGGGCATCGATGTGCCGACGCAGTTGCAGCACGCCGAAAAAGCGCGTGATCTGCCCGACATGAGCGCCATCTGGCCCGAGGTGTTCAAACGCGAAGGCGATGCCACGCCCGACGTGGACGAAGACCTGTATGGCGGATTTGTCGGCAACGCGGATCGCCGTCGCCTCAACGAGTTGCGCCATAGCACGCCGGAACAACTGGCGCGGGCCAGGCCAGCCTTTGAGGATGCCCGTTTGGGCGAGTTGCTGTGGCGCTACCGGGCGCGCAATTTTCCAGACAGCCTGACCACCGAGGAATCGATTCGCTGGGAAGCGCACCGCGCCGCCCGGCTTTTGGCAGGTGCGGGCGGTACCCGCACCATGCAAGCCTTGTTTGACGAGCTGGACCAACTGGCCGAGACCAGCGACGAACGCGGCGAGGCCATTTTGGGTGCGCTGTACGACTACGCCGAAATGATTGCACCGCAGTGGCCGGCTTGATGGCTTGAGGCAGCCGGGCTGTTGGGCCTTCACACCTAAAATCGCAATCTCTTTCACAGCCTCTGGACCTACACCATGAACCGCTGCTTTCAATATCCAACCGCGCTGATCATCGGTGCCATGCTGGCGGGTATCGCTGGCCTCGCCACGACACCGCTGGCTGCGCAAACTCTGCTGCGCCAGTTTCCGGCAGCGGCCCTGCGCGGCACGCTTGAAGTCACGGCACCGCCGAACATCCTGATCAACGGTCAGTCCGCGCGCCTGTCGCCTGGTGCCCGCATCAAAGGCGTCAGCAATACGCTGGTGATGTCGGGCAGTCTGGTCGGGCAAGAAGTGCTGGTCAATTACCTGCGCGACCGACAGGGCCTGATTCATGAAGTCTGGATCTTGAATGCCCAGGAGGCGCAGGAAAAACGCCTCGGCCAGGACCGAACCAACATTGTTTTTGAATCGGATGCCGACCAGCCGGCAGTTCAAGACGGCAACACACCGTTTCACCCGTTGCCCCGGCTCCCGACCCGCTAGGCGCTCGCCATCCGGCTTTTATATTTATAAGAAATCGGGCTCTAGCCCTTATGCAGCAAGCGCTGATAGCTATTATTTATGTAGCTAATTATTCTCTTTGAGCCCCCATGAGCAAAAAAGTCTTTATCAAAACCTATGGCTGCCAGATGAACGAGTACGACTCGGACAAGATGGGCGATGTGCTGGGTGTCGCCCAGGGTTACCAACGCACCGACAACGTCAATGAGGCCGACCTGATTCTGTTTAACACCTGCTCGGTGCGTGAAAAAGCGCAGGAAAAAGTGTTTTCCGACCTCGGTCGCGTCAAGCATCTGAAGAAAAAAGGCGCGCTGATTGGTGTTGGCGGCTGTGTGGCCAGCCAGGAAGGGGCTGCCATCATTGCGCGCGCACCCTATGTCGATGTGGTGTTTGGCCCGCAAACCCTGCACCGGCTGCCACAGATGCTACTCGAGCGCCAACGGCTCAATCGGTCGCAGGTCGATATCAGTTTTCCTGAAATCGAAAAGTTTGACCATCTGCCGCCAGCGCGCATGGACGGTGCCAGCGCCTTTGTCAGCATCATGGAAGGCTGCTCCAAATACTGCAGCTACTGTGTGGTGCCTTACACCCGGGGCGAAGAGGTGCATCGGCCATTTGAAGATGTCTTGGTGGAAGTGGCGGGCCTGGCTGACCAGGGCGTGAAAGAAATTACCCTGCTCGGCCAGAATGTCAACGCCTGGCGTGCGCCGATGGGCGACACGGCAGAACTGGCCGACTTTGCCACGCTGCTCGAATATGTATCCGACATTCCCGGCATTGAGCGCATCCGTTATGTCACCAGCCACCCCAACGAGTTCACGCCCTCGCTGATTGCCGTTTATGACAAGCTCCCCAAGCTGGTCAGCCATCTGCACCTGCCGGTGCAGCACGGCTCCGACCGCATTTTGATGGCAATGAAACGTGGCTACACCGCAATGGAATACAAAAGCACGGTGCGCAAGCTGCGCGCCATTCGCCCCGACATGGCCATGAGCAGCGACTTCATCGTCGGCTTTCCGGGTGAAACCGAAGACGACTTCAACAAAATGATGAAACTCATCGACGATGTCGGCTTTGACAACAGTTTCAGCTTCATTTTTAGCCCGCGCCCCGGCACCCCGGCGGCCAATCTGCCCGACGACACGCCGCATGATGTCAAGCTGCGCCGCCTGCAGCATTTGCAGACCGTCATCAACGACAGCATCAAGCGCATCAGCGAAAGCCGCCTCCATACGGTCCAGCGCATTTTGGTGGAAGGCGTGTCCAGGCGCGACGCCAGCGAGCTGATGGGCCGCACCGAATGCAACCGGGTGGTGAATTTTGCCGGCCAGCCGGAGCTGATCGGGCAGATGGTGGATGTCAACATTACCCACACCAGAACCTTCACGCTGCGCGGTGCGCTGGTAACGCAGGCTGGCCTGGCGGGCTGAACGCCAGATGGATCAAGGGGGGTGGCAGCAACTGGCTGCTGCCCTGCCGACTATTTGCATTCTGTTCAGCCGGGGTTCAGGCGGGCGGGCCGACACTGCGTCGCCTACCAACCCAAAGGAGTTTTTCATGAAACGTTCAGTCATCGCCAGCCTGTTGTCCATCGCCTTGCTGGGTGCCCACGCCGAGGCTTTCACCGACAACGCGCGGGTACAGAGCGCCGAGCCTGTGTACGAGAACATCAACGTCCCGCGCAACGAATGCAGCAGCCACTGGATTCACGATCGCCGTGCCGAACCAGGCCCGCAACAGCAGGACCGCCGCTACGGTGGCGCGATCATGGGCGGACTGGCCGGCGGCGTCATCGGCCACCAAATTGGCGCCGGCAGCGGCAAGGATGCCGCCACCGCGCTCGGCGTGGTGCTTGGTGCCGTAGCCGGTGACCGGCTGGAAAACCGTGGCTCAGCACCACGCTATGACGACAACCGGCAGTACGACGGTGAACAGCGGGAGGTCAAGCGTTGCCGCACGGTGTATGACACCCAGGCGCGCATCACCGGCTACCGCGTGGCCTATGACTACCGGGGTCAGACCTACAACACGGTGACGCGAAACCACCCCGGTAACCATCTGACGGTGCGGGTGACGGTTGAGCCGATTGAACGCTAGCCCGACCGGGCGGCTGGTGGCCAATTGCCGCAGTACCATAGCCGCAACACTTTTGTCCAAATCGCTTGATGCCATGAAATCATTCCTTGCCCTCGTCAGTGTCTTGCTGATGGCGCTGTCGCTGCCTGCCTGGGCCGACATTGACCGTGATGGCGCCGCCGACATGGTCCAGAAAGCCAGTGGTGGCCGGATTTTGTCGGTCGATAAAGTGCAGCAAGAAGGTCGCCCGGTCTGGCGCGTCAAACTGCTCAACCCGTCGGGCCAGGTGAAGGTGGTGTTGGTGGATGCCGCCACCGGTCGCACGCTGTAGCTGCGCCAAAGGCCAATATCACCATGCGCTTGCTGTTGATTGAGGACGATGCGGTGCTGCGACTGGGCCTGAAACGCCAGCTTGAAGCCGATGCCTACCGGGTCGATTCCGCCGCCGACGGGGAAGACGGCTTGTTTCAGGCCCGTGAGTACCCTTTGGATCTGGTCATTGTTGATCTGGGCTTGCCCAAGCTCAATGGCTTGCAGGTGGTGCAGCGACTGCGCGCCGAAGGCAAAACCTTGCCGATTCTGATCCTGACCGCGCGCGGCAGTTGGCAAGATAAGGTGCTTGGCCTGGAGTCCGGTGCCGACGACTACCTGGTCAAGCCTTTTGCCTATCCGGAACTGGCTGCCCGCATCAAGGCGCTGCTGCGGCGCTCGCTCAAAGCCACATCGGACGTGCTCAAGCTGGGCTTGCTCAGCATCGACTTTTCTGCGCAGATCGCCACTTTGAGCGGGCGGGTTCTGGAACTCACCACTTTTGAGTATCGGGTGCTTGAATACTTGGCGCGCGAGCGCGCCCGGGTCGTGAACAAGCAAGAGTTGTCAGATTACCTGTACCCGCATGATGAAGACCGCGACAGCAATGTGCTGGAAGTGCTGATTGGGCGGCTGCGCCGAAAACTGGATCCGGATGGCACACTGGCACCGATCGAAACATTGCGCGGGCGCGGCTACCGGCTGGTGCTGAAGTGAAAAGTCCCGGGTCGATTCGGGCGCGTCTGATTGGCGGTGCGGCGGCGGTATTGCTGGCGTTTCTGGCAGCGGCCGGCTCGGCGGTGCAGCAAGCCTACAGCGCCAGCCTGCAGGCACAACGCTTCTCGCACCTGCAAACCACGGTGTATTTGCTGATGGCCGGTGCTGAACTTGATGCACGTGGGTCTTTGATGATGCCGGTGGCACTGGCCGAGCCTCGGCTTTCTTTGCCGGCCTCGGGTTTGTACGCCAACATTGCCAACCCGGCCAAGGGTGAAGCCTGGCAGTCGGCCTCTGCCCTGGGGCTGCATTTGCCGTTTGACCGCAGGCCAGCCGCAGGTCAGTGGCAATTGGACACCATCACCGAGCCGGGCCGGGCTTTTTTGGCCGCCAGTTACGGCGTGACATGGGCGGTCAACGATGCGGCAACACCACTGGTTTTCTCGGTGCTGGAAGACAGAAACGCTTTCGACCATGAACTGCTGGCGTTTGAGCGCACGCTGTGGAGCTGGCTTGGCACCGCCGGGCTGCTGCTGCTGCTGGCGCAGACCTTGCTGCTGCGTTGGGGGCTGACACCACTGGCGCGAATGGCGCAGGAAATCGGGCAGATTGAACAAGGCAAGCAAACCCGGGTAGAGGGCCGTTACCCCAGCGAGCTGGCCGGGTTGACCGACAACCTCAATCTGCTGATGGCGCAGGAGCGGACACGGCAATTGCGCTACAAAAATGCCCTCGATGACCTGGCCCACAGTCTGAAAACACCGCTGGCCGTGTTGCGAGCCAGCCTCAGCGAACCGGCGCAATTGCCAGCAATGGTGGCGCAGCAAGTAGCCCGCATGGACGACATTGTGGTGCACCAGCTTGGCCGGGCCGGTGCCAGTGGCGCCACGCGCTTTGCGCCGCCAGTGGCGCTGGCGCCGATGCTGACCCGGATTCGGGATACGCTGGCCAAAGTTTATGCTGACAAAAACCTGCAGCTTGCCGTCGATTGCCCGGCAGAACTGACCTGGCGCATCGACCAGGGAGATGCCTTCGAGATGCTGGGCAACCTGTTCGACAACGCAGCCAAGTGGGCCAGGCACCAGGCGTCGGTGCGGATTTTCATGGCCGCTGGCTGCCTGTGCATTTGCGTCAGGGATGATGGCCCCGGATTTGCCGATGCACCGGCCATGCCGCAGCGCCGGGTTCGGCTCGATGAGCAGGTGCCCGGTCATGGCATTGGTCTGGCAGTGGTGCGTGAACTGGTTGCCAGCCACCAGGGCGAGCTGAAAATTTCCCGTGCCGATCTCGGTGGTGCCCAGCTTGACATCGTGTTGCCGGCGAGTTGATCAGCCTGCGATGGCCTGCAGCGACCCAGCGTTACCGTGCCGCAAGTCTTGCTGCCGCCCGCAACTTGTCCTTTTTGCTCGGGCGCTGGCCTTTGATGCCGCCATTGCCGGGTGCCTCGGGTGCGGTGGATGCAGGGATGGCTGCCTGGGTGACCGCAAAGCCGTCAATGCGCTCCTGGGTCAGTTTGATCTGCTGGCGCTTTTCGATCAGCCTGAAATGGGCTTGCGTGGCGACGCTGACGAAGCTGATCGCCAAACCTGGGCTGCCAGCGCGCCCGGTGCGGCCAATCCGGTGGGTGTAGTCCTGCGGCGAGCGCGGCAGGTCAAAGTTCACCACTACCGGCAACTCGGCGATGTCGAGTCCGCGCGCCGCCACATCGGTAGCCACCACCACACCCAGACGCGAAGCCTTGAAGTCGGTCAACACCTGGGTGCGCTTGCCCTGGCTGAGCGCGCCATGAAAAGGCTCGGCCGTCAGCCCGGCCTTGCGCAGCTTGTCGGCGACGATTTCGGCCGCATATTTGGTGGCAACAAACACCAGCACCCTGGGCCAGCCATGCAAAGCGATCAGGTGGCGCAACAATTGGGTGCGCCGGCCGGCATCGACCGCAATGGCACGCTGCACGATGTCGGCGGGCTGCCGGGTTGGCGCCTGAATCTCGACCCGCATAGGGTTGCAGAGCAGCGTGTCTGCCAGCGCTTGCACAGCGGGGCCAAATGTGGCCGAAAAAAACAGGTTTTGGCGCCGCTTTGGCAGCAGGCCCAGCACCTGATCGAGTTCGTCGGCAAACCCCAGGTCGAGCATGCGGTCGGCTTCGTCGAGCACCAGCAGCGTCGCGTTGCCCAATGACAGCGCGTTGTGCGCCACCAGGTCCAGCAGACGCCCGGGCGTGGCCACCACCACATCGGTGCCGCCGCGCAGTTGCATCATTTGCGGGTTGACCGACACACCGCCAAACAGCACCGACAGCTTGACCTGCTGCGGCAGGTGCCGGGCCAATCTGCCGATCACTTCGCCGACCTGCATGGCCAGCTCGCGCGTCGGCACCAGCACCAGTGCCTGCACACCGCGCAGCCGGCCATCGGGTGGCTGCAGATGTTGCAACAGGGGCAGCGCAAACGCCAGCGTCTTGCCGGACCCGGTGTGCGCCGATCCGAGCAGGTCGCGGCCTTGCAGCGCCGGCGAAATGGCCTGGCACTGGATGGGGGTGGGGCTGCAGTAACCCAGCGCAGCAATCCCAGCAAGCAGGGCAGGGGACAAGCCCAGAGTGGAAAAAGTCATGGTTTGGTCAGCTACCGCTGCACCTCATCGACCAGCGTCTTGAACTCGTCAATGTCCTCAAAACTGCGATAAACACTGGCAAAACGCACATAAGCCACCTTGTCGAGCTTTTTCAGTTCGGCCATGACCATTTCGCCAATGCGGGTTGAAGGCACCTCGCGCAGGCCCAGGTTAAGCAGTTTTTCTTCGATCCGCTCGACCACGCTGTCCATCAGTTCGGTGCTGACCGAACGTTTGCGCAGGGCCAGCTTCATGGAACCCAGCAGCTTGTTGCGGTCGTATTCAACCCGGCGGCTGTCTTTTTTGGCAACCGCCGGAAAAGTCACCTCGGGCCGCTCATAGGTGGTGAATCGCTTGTCGCACGACGCACAACGGCGTCTGCGGCGAATCACGCCCCCGTCTTCAGACACCCGGGTTTCCACTACCTGGGTGTCGGGGTGACTGCAAAAAGGGCACTTCATCGCGGGTCAGTCAGGCAAGGCACGAGCTGATTTTGCATCACGGCAGCCAAAGCCGGCATCAGCCATAGACCGGAAAGCGGGCGGTGAGCGCATTGACTTTGGCCCGCACCGCATCGATATGGGCAGCATCACGCGGATGGTCCAGCACATCGGCGATCAGGTGGGCGGTGATGCGGGCCTCTTCATCCCTGAAACCGCGGGTCGTCATGGCCGGGGTGCCAATGCGCACGCCACTGGTGACCATCGGTTTTTCGGGGTCATTAGGAATGGCATTTTTGTTGATGGTCATGTGGGCGCTGCCCAGCACCGCCTCGGCCTCTTTGCCGGTGATGCCCTTGGCGCGCAAATCAACCAGCATCAGATGGCTTTCGGTGCGGCCACTGACAATGCGCAGACCACGCGCCGTGAGGGTTTCGGCCACGATGCGGGCGTTGGTCCGCACTTGTTGCTGATAGAGCTTGAATTCAGGCTGCAAGGCCTCCTTGAAAGCCACTGCCTTGGCGGCTATCACATGCATCAGCGGCCCACCTTGCAGGCCGGGGAAGATGGCGCTGTTGATGGCCTTTTCGTGTTGCGACTTCATCAAGATGATGCCGCCGCGCGGCCCGCGCAGGCTTTTGTGGGTGGTGCTGGTCACCACATCGGCATGTGGCACCGGGTTCGGATAGACGCCGGCGGCAATCAGGCCAGCGTAATGCGCCATATCGACCATGAAAATCGCCCCCACGTCTTTGGCGACTTGGGCAAAACGCTCGAAATCAATCGCAAGAGAGTAAGCGCTGGCACCGGCGATGATTAGTTTTGGCTTGGATTCATGGGCTTTGCGCTCCATCGCGTCGTAATCGATGGCTTCATTCGCATCCAGGCCGTAGCTCACCACGTTGAACCACTTGCCGCTCATGTTGAGCGCCATGCCGTGGGTCAGGTGACCACCTTCGGCCAGGCTCATGCCCATGAGGGTGTCGCCGGGTTTCAAAAAGGCCAGAAACACCGCTTCGTTGGCCGATGCACCGCAGTGCGGCTGCACGTTGGCGGCATCGGCACCAAAGAGCTGTTTAACCCGGTTGATGGCAAGTTGCTCGGCCATGTCAACAAACTCGCAGCCGCCGTAATATCGCTTGCCGGGATAGCCTTCAGCGTATTTGTTGGTCAGTTGTGTGCCTTGCGCCGCCATGACGGCGGGGGACGCGTAGTTTTCGCTGGCGATCAGCTCGATGTGCTGTTCCTGGCGGGCATTTTCGGATTGAATGGCGGCAAACAACTCGGGGTCGGTTTGCTCGATGAGCATATTTCGGTTGAACATGGCAGTCCTTAGAGACAATGAGCCTGTGATGCACGGTTGGCATGAAAACAGGGCTGCCCAGGCGAACGGCTAAACGCAAAACCTGAAACAAGCTCTGCGGCACACTTCCCAGTGGTGGTTCCACTTTGGTGCCCAGGCTCCAAAGGGCCGGGCACCTATCGCCAGTTGCGTGCCGCCGGATTTTAGCTGACGGTTTTAGCGCAAGGCCGCCAGGGTGGCAGCATGGTCTGGCGTGGTCTTGGGCATCTCTTCAGTGGCCTTGGGTGTCTCGGCGCTGTCGATGCTGTCGGTGTTGCTGATGCCGTCGGTGCTTTCGGAGATGCCGGCACCGTTGGTGATGGCGCTGCTGCTGGCAGTTCGCGCGGTGATGGCCACCACCGGCGAGCCAAACGGCACGCTGCGTCCGGCCGCCACCTGCTGCAGTTTGGCATGTTCCAGCAGCACTTTTGCGGTGTAGCCGCCATCTTCTTCGATATTGGCCGCGCCCACATAACTTTTCAGGCCACCCTCCACCGAGCCGGCCACGCGAATACAGTCTTGCAACACCTTGACGCCAACCCGCAGATTGGCCAGCGGGTCAAACGCGGCAAATTTGCCGCCAAAGCTCTGGTACTTGTCGTGGTGCACCCGGGTCATCACCTGCATCAGGCCCTGGGCACCCACCGGGCTTTGGGCAAACGGATTGAAGCCCGACTCAATCGCCATCACCGCCAGAATCAGGGTTGGATCAAGCTTGGCCCGACTGCCAATATCGTAGGCTTCTGCGACTAGGGCACTGACAGGTTCCGGGGCGACCCGGTATTTCTTGCTGAGCCAGAAGGCCACGGCGGCTTGCTGCTTGGGCAGGTCTTGCGGGTCTGCAGCGGTGGCCCTGTCGCTGGCGATCAAGTCGCTGACCAGACCGGTCACTTCAAACTGACGTTCTTGCAGCCAGCCAAACAGCTTGATTTCGCCGATCTGGCGCAACTCGGGACGCGCCACCATAGCGATGGCGGTACACAGGACAGCAATGCCGACCAGGGCAAAACTGTTGTGGGTGATTTCAAAAAAGCCCTGGGTGACGGCGGTGGTCAAGCGCCGCAGGTTAGTGATTAAATTTTTCGATGCTGACATAGCTTCTCCTTCTTGCGCGGGGTGTGGGGGCACTGTGTTTTTTTAGTGAACACAGCGTGCCAGAGGCCTCACTTGGGTTGTTACGCTATCAATATCCTGCGGTTTCCTTTCTGGGTTGCAGCGATTTGATGTTGCCGAAAATCGGCAGCGGGTTGGGGTAAAACCTGACGGATTCAGGTTTTTTTGGATTCTAGGGTGAGCTTTTATGTCAGGTCAACCATATCAAATCAATTCCTTATTTCAAAAAAAGTGATTCTCTCAGTGAATTACAAGCCAGTTTGTGTGCTGGAAAAATCAAAATATGCCACCATGAATTCAGCGTTTCGTTCTTTTTTGACCACATTTGACCTGAAGCTGGCAGCGCAACTGCGCCACGGCAACACTGAGCCGGTCGCCGATCGGTTCCATGGTGCCGAGCCTGGTGCGATAAATGTTTTTTCAAGGCACACACAAAAGACGGCGAAAATACGCGCTTGTCCCCGCTGCCGAGTAGCGGATTTTTTTATCTCGTTTGCGCGATGTCGATGTTTTCCTTTTCTACCAACAACAAAGCAGCTCCAACCCCTGACGCCCCTGCAGCGCCAGCCAAAACCCAGGACGCGCATCCGCTTGACGCCCTGACACATGGCGCGTTTTCGGCCCAGACCTCGAGCGAACGCATGGCCTGCATTCGCGACTGGCTGGCCGGCAGTCCGACACCTGAGCAAATGCAGCAAGTGTTCAAGGAACTCAGCAGCAAAGACAAGGGTGCGGCCAAACTGCTGCGCGAAAAGCTCGACGACATCAAGCGCAGCAAAGCGCAGGCCAGCATTGCCCAAGACTGGGCCGACAAGGCGCAGGCGCTGCTGGCGCTGCCCAAGTTGAATCTGGCGGATGCGCTGGCCTGGCAGCGTGATGCCGCCAAGGCCGGTGCCCCTTTGAGCAAAGAGCCGCTGGCCGAACTCAAGGTTCGGCTGGTCGAGCGGGTGCGCGCCATTGAAGACCTGCAGCATCGGGTGCAGGTGCAGCGTGAAGCGGCCGTGCTGGTGGCGCAACGCATCGAGGTGCTGTCCACCAAACCCTGGCGCGATGCCCAGGCCGCCCAGGAAGCTCTGAGCGCCGATGTGGCAAGCTGGCAAGCCGAGGCTGCCGCGCTCACCGGTGATGCCAACTGGCCCAGCGTGGATGCCAAATTTCCGCCGCAATTGCTGGCATCGCAGGCGCAACTGGGGCTGGTCTGGGATGCCTTTCAGGATGCCTTGCGGCTGGCCTTGCAGGCCAGCGAAGATGCCAGCGCCGTTCTGCCCAACGTGCTGGTATGGGCGGACGAACTGCGCGCCGCACGCGGTTTGCCGCTGGAGAGCACGCCGAAACCGGTCAAACCCAAGATTGATCCTGAAATCAAGGCCCGCGCCACCCAGGCAGTGCGTGATGTGCTGACCAAGCTGGAGCAGGAGGTGGCCCAGGGCCATGGCAAAGCCAGCGCCGGTGCCGCCAGTGCGCTGCGCAACGCGCTCAAGGAATATGGCCGCCTGATTGACGACAAGCTGGAAAACCAGGCGCACAGCGCGCTGGCGGCGGCCGGCGAACTCGAAGGCTGGCAACGCTGGCGTGCCGATCAGTTGCGTGATGAGCTGGTGGTCAAGGCCGAAGGCCTGCTGAACCGCCCCGACGGCCAGGCGATTGGCGGGCGCAAGATGCAAGAGACCTTGCGCGCCCTGCGCGAGCAATGGAAGACAACCGACCAGGGCGGTGTGCCCAACCACGGCCTATGGAAGCGTTTTGACGATGCCTGCAACGAGGCCCACAAGGTGGTGGAAAGCTGGCTGGAAAAACTCAAGGCCGACGCTGCCGAGCACCGGGCACAGCGGCTGGCGTTGATCGATGAAGTCAAGGCCTGGGCCGCCGACAACCGGGTTGCCCGCGACGATGACTGGAAAGGTTTTCACCGCCTGCTGCTGCAGTTTGGTGATCTCTGGCGCGAGTCCGGTCAGGTCGGCGAAAAGCTGTATGCAGAGCTGCAGCCGTTGTGGAAAGCCGCGATTGACGAGGCGGCGGCACCGCTTGAAGCCTTGCAAAAGCAAAGCCTGGCGGCGCGCCACGCGATGATCGATGAAGCCCGGGCACTCGGTGCCGAGCCGGTGCTGCGCATTGACGCAGTCAAGGCTTTGCAGCAGCGCTGGCAGGCCGAAGCCCACCGGGTGCCGGTGGAGCGTCGCCACGAGCAAAAGCTGTGGGATGCGTTTCGCAAGCCGATTGACGAGGCCTTCAACCGCAAGACCGCAGAGCGCGAAAAAGCGGAAAGCGCGCTCGGCGAGCGCGACCGCATCGTGCTCGATGCATCCAAAGCCCTGCAGGTGGCCAACGCATCGGGCGATGGCCAGGCCATTCGGCTCGCCATGGCGGCACTCGATGCCGCCTTGCGTGGCCAGGCACAAGCCTTGGCAGCAGTTGCCGCCACCGTAGAAGAATCTGATCAAAAAGAGGCTCCAGCCCTTGTCCCGCCTGCGCTGGCAGCTACAGATAATGAAGTGACTGAGGCGGCAGCGCAGGCGAATGCCGAGCCTGCCGCCGAGCCGGCTGCACCGGTGGTGGTACGCAAGCCGGTGGTCGCCATGCGCGGTGATGATCGCCCCGGCATGAAAAAAGAAGCGCCGGCCATGCCTGGGCGCGGTGGCAAGTTTGGCGACCGCAAGGATGGTCCGCGAACCGGTGGACGCGATGCGGGTGGAAGAGATGCTAGTGGACGTGACGCCGGCGGGCGTGGTTCAAGTCGTCCTGATGAACGTGGTGGTCGGCCAGATCGCCCGGAGCGTGCCTCGCCGGGTGATCGCTTTGAGGCCCCGCGACTGGGTGATGCGGCATTTCGGGCACAGCGCGATGCGCTGGAGCAGGCCCAGTTTGCCTTGCGCAAGCTGTCCGAGCAGGCGCATGGCGAAGCCTTGACCCATCTGCTGCGCGCCTGGGAACTGCGCGATGGTGCGCAAGTGCCCAGTCTGCAAGACCTGGGCAACCGGGTCACCCCGGTGATGCGCAACGCCTGGATCAAGGCGCTGGGTCAGGCACCGACTGACACTGCCGGCACCGCGTTGCTGCGGCTCGAAATGGCGGCTGAGCTGCCGACGCCAGCCGATCACCTGAGCGACCGGCGCCTGCTGCAATTGCAGTTGCTGACCCGCCGCAACGACCCGCCACCGGCGCAGACCTGGGGTCAGGATGCCGCCAGCGTGCTCGCCAGCGCCTTTGATGCGACCCTGACACGTCGTCTGCAAAATGTGCTGAAAGTGTTGTTAAAACCCTGAAATCCAGATTTTGAAGCGAAGATTTTGCTCAAGAATCTTCCATTGCCCAGAGCGGTTCCCGGAAGGTCGTCATTGATGATGACCTCGCTTCAATCCCCCACCGGAACACCACCAGCACCGCTATAGCGAAAACTGGCCCATGCAGTTGCCTTGAAGTCAGTTGGCATTGATTCGCTTTTTATATAAGAAATAAGCCTCTAGCCCACGTCCTGTATGCGCAAGCAGCTATTTTAATAATAGCAATATAGCCGCATGGAAAATCCTTGAAAGCGCAATCAGGCAGGAAGAATTTCTACAGAAGCCAGATCGCTGCCTATGAGCAATTCAGTGATGGCATCCCGGTTTTCAATCAACACCTTCAACGTGGCGGCCCGCGACTGGTTCAGTGTCTTGAGGCGAATCACCTTCGGTGGCTGCCCCCAGGCCAGCGACAACTCCTGAAAATCTGCGTCACGCGTGACGATCACATAGCCATCATCTTTGGCCTTTTGCCATACGTCTTTGTCTGACGCAGATGCCATGCCAAGTAAAACCACTTGGTTGCTGCCCGGATAGTCATGTTGTAGAAATGGCACCAGTCGCCGCGACAGATTTTCATCAAGCAACAATTTCATTCCACTCTCAGGGAGAAAACCTGATGCTCCCGGTCTGCTGCATAGGCCAGCACAGACCGAATATCTTCCAGCGTCAATTCAGGAAAATCATCCAGGATTTCTTCCTGCGTCATCCCGCAGGACAGCATGGACAGAACGTCATAAACCGTGATGCGCAGCCCGCGAATGCAGGGTCTGCCGCCCCGCTTGCCTGGCTCCAGTGTGATTCTGTTCATCTTGAAACTCCAAATTGATTCGCCTTGAAAACTGATTTTCCTGCATCGACCCAACAAACTCGTCAGCGATGCATTCGATTTCATAGTGGCCATGCCACCCCACAACACTTATTTCCCGCCTTCAATCCCCAACCGGCACGCAAGAGCAAAACAGATGGCGGTCGCCATAGACGTTGTCGATGCGACCAACCGGCGGCCAGTATTTGCTTTGCTTCAAGCCCGCCACCGGATGCGCCGCCAATTCGCGTGGGTAGGGTCGATCCCAGGTCTCGCCAAGCAAGGCGGCTGCCGTGTGCGGGGCATTTTTCAGCGGGTTGTTGTCTGGCGGCCATTCGCCGCGCTCGACCTTGGCTATTTCTTCGCGGATGGCGATCATGGCGTTGATGAAACGGTCGAGTTCGTCGAGAGTTTCGCTTTCGGTTGGCTCAACCATCAGCGTGCCGGGCACCGGAAAACTCAGCGTCGGCGCATGAAAACCATAGTCCATCAGGCGTTTGCTGACATCTTCGGCGCTGATGCCGAGGGCTCCGCCGCTGCTTTCCTTGAGCGGGCGCAAGTCCAGAATGCATTCGTGCGCGACGCGGCCCGGCTTGCCGTCAACCGGGGCGCTGGTGTAGAGCGTGGGGTAATGGCCAGACAGGCGCACGCTGATGTAGTTGGCGCTCAGGATGGCGACTTCGGTGGCGGCTTTGAGGCCGTCGGCACCCATCATGCGGCAATACATCCAGCTTATCGGCAGCACCGCCGCATTGCCCAGCGGGGCGGCTGACACGGCACCCACGGCGCAAGCTTCGCCGCCAGCCGCGCCCGGGGGGCAGGTTGCATGACCGGGCAAAAACGGCACCAGATCAGCCACCACACAGACCGGCCCGACACCGGGGCCGCCGCCGCCATGCGGGATGCAAAAGGTCTTGTGCAGGTTCAGGTGACTGACATCGCCGCCAAATTCGCCGGGTGCAGCCAGGCCGACCAGCGCATTCATGTTGGCGCCATCGACATACACCCGCCCGCCGTGGCTGTGAACCAGCGCGCACAGCTCTTTCACGCTGGTCTCAAAGACACCGTGGGTGCTGGGGTAGGTGATCATGATGGCGGCCAGGCTGGCGCTGTACTGCTCGCACTTGGCTTTCAGGTCGGCCATATCGACATTGCCCAAAGCGTCGCAAGCGGTCACCACCACCTTGAAGCCGACCATGGTGGCGCTGGCCGGGTTGGTGCCGTGGGCGCTGCTGGGAATCAGGCAGATGTTGCGATGCGCTTCGCCGCGCGAGGCGTGAAAGGCGCGAATCGCCAGCATGCCGGCGTATTCGCCCTGGCTGCCGGCGTTGGGTTGCAGGCTGATGCCGGCGTAACCGGTGGCCTGGCACAGCCAGGCGCGCAACTGGGCATCAAGCTCGGCGTAACCGGTGCGCTGCTCGGCCGGGGCAAAGGGGTGAATGTCGGCAAACTCGGGCCAGGTGACGGGCAACATCTCGCTGGTGGCGTTGAGCTTCATGGTGCAACTGCCCAGCGGAATCATGCTGCGGTCGAGTGCCAGGTCAAAGTCGCTCAGGCGGCGGATGTAGCGCAGCATGCTGGTTTCACTGTGATGGTTGTTGAATACCGGGTGGCGCAAATAATCGCTGGTGCGCAGCAGGGCAGGGGGCAGCAGCACTTGGGCATCGGCTTGCAGTGCGGCCACCTGCGGCAGCGACTGATCATCTGTGGCAAAGAATGACCAGAGCTGGGCGATGTCGTCACGGGTGCTGGTTTCATCGAGCGAAATGCTCAGCGAAGTTTTTGAGTCAAATCGCAGGTTAGCCCTTGCTGCACCTGCGCTGGCAGCTATCTTTGTTGTAGCGTTTCCGGTGGTCACCGTGATGGTGTCAAAGGCGCTGTTGTTGCGCAGGCGGTAGCCCATTTGCTGCAGGCCGGCCGCCAGCACTGCCGTCAGCGTGACGACCCGCTGCGCCATCCGCTGCAAGCCCTGCGGCCCGTGATAGACCGCGTACATGCTGGCCATCACCGCCGGCAGCACCTGCGCGGTGCAGATGTTGGAGGTGGCTTTTTCGCGGCGAATATGCTGCTCGCGGGTTTGCAGTGCCAGCCGGTAAGCCGGGTTGCCATGCACATCGATACTCACACCGACCAGTCGCCCCGGCATGGCGCGCTTGAAATCATCGCGGCAAGCCATGTAGGCAGCGTGCGGGCCACCGTTGCCCATCGGCATGCCAAAGCGCTGGGTGCTGCCAACGGCAATATCGGCACCGAGTTCGCCCGGCGGCATCAGCAGGGTCAGCGCCAGCAGGTCGGCCGCCATGATGACGATGCCGCCGCTGGCCTTGTAAGCCTTGATCCAGGCGCGGTCATCGCGCACCACACCGCTGACACCGGGGTATTGCAGCAGCACGGCAAAGCTGTCCTGGCTCAGGGCCTCATCACCGCTGCAGACCTTGACGCGGATGCCCAAGGGCGCGGCACGGGTCTGGATCACCTCCAGCGTCTGCGGCAAAACTTCTTCATCGACCAAAAACACATTGGATTTGGACTTGCCCACGCGCAGCGCCAGCGTCATGGCTTCGGCGGCTGCGGTGGCCTCATCGAGCATCGACGCATTGGCCATCGGCAAGGCGGTCAGGTCGGTCACCATGGTCTGAAAATTGACCAACGCTTCCATCCGGCCCTGGCTGATTTCGGCCTGGTAGGGCGTGTAGGCGGTGTACCAGGCCGGGTTTTCCAGGATATTGCGCAAGATCACGCCGGGCGTGTGGCTGGCGTAATAACCCTGGCCAATGTAGCTCTTGAATACCTGGTTTTTCGCCGCAATGCCTTTGAGTTCGGCCAGTGCCGCCGCTTCGCTGATGGCCGGCGCAATGGCCATGGCGCTGCGGCGGGCAATGGCGCGTGGCACGATGTCGTCTATTAGTGCCTGCCGCGAAGGCGCGTTGAGGGCTTGCAGCATCAGCGCTTCATCAACGGCGCTGATGCCGATATGGCGGGCGACGAATTCAGCCGGGTTTTCGAGATCGGTCAGGCTTGGAATGTGGGGCTTGGACATCGTGATGACGCTCCGGTGATCAGTGCGCGTCAGCGGCAAACGCCGTGTAGCCGGTTTCATCCATCAGGGCATCAAGTTCGGTCGGGTCGGCCAGCGTCATTTTGAAAAACCAGCCGGCCCCCAGCGGATCGCTGTTGGCCAGCGACGGGTCATCGCGCAAGGCTTCATTGACTTCGGTGACTTCGCCATTGGCGGGCATATAGACATCGGCGGCGGCCTTGACCGATTCGACCACGGCGGCGACATCTTTGGCGGCGTAGCATTTGCCGACTTCCGGCAAATCAACAAACACCACGTCGCCCAGCGCGTCCTGCGCGTGGTGCGTGATGCCGACGGTGGCGCTATGGCCGTCGATCTTGATCCATTCGTGGTCGGGGGTGTATTTGAGGGACATGGTGCTTGACTCCTGAAAAAGTGGGTGTGATGGGTCCGGCGGATCAGCGCCCGGTGGGTTGGATATTGTCGATGTTGCGGCAGGGGCCGACGCCAAATCGGCGGTCTGGCCGGTTGATGATTGACTGCGCCGTTCGGATCAGCGTTAGCGTGAAACACACCCGTTCGTGCTGAGCTTGTCGAAGCACCGTCTCGGTAGAAAGGCCCTTCGACAAGCTCAGGGCGAACGGTTTCATTTTTTGGGTTGGTCGGCAGACCATACAAGTTAGCCGCGAAAATAATTGGTCGGCACAAACGGCATGGTGGCAACCCGCATCGGCACCGGCTTGCCGCGCACCATGGCGTTGATTTTTGTGCCCAATGCGGCAAACTCGGGCGGCACATAGCCCATGGCGATGGGTTTATCGATGCAGGGGCCCAGCAGCCCGCTGGTGACTTCGCCCAGCCGCTTGCCGCTGCTGTCTTGCAACTCGCTGTGTTCGCGCACCGGAATCCGCTCCAGCGCCACCAGTCCAACACGTTTTCGGCTTGCAGCGCCCGCGCCGCCTGCAAGTTGCGCCAGTATTTTTGCAGCACCCGGAAAGCCGCCAGCGCGTGCGCCGCCAGCACGGCGTACCTTTTGCATGGCCCAGCCCAGTCCGGCTTCGACTGGCGTGATGCTGGCATCAATGTCGTTGCCGTACAGCGGCAGCCCGGCTTCAAGCCGCAGCGAGTTGCGCGCACCCAGGCCAATCGGCTTGACCTCGGGCTGCGCCAGCAGCGCCTGCGCCAGTGCCAGCGCTTCTGAGGCCCGCACCGAAATCTCGAAGCCGTCTTCGCCGGTGTAGCCGCTGCGGGTCAGAAACACGTCAATATTCTGGCGCTCGGCATGCACCCGGAAGTGGCCGCCGATCATGAACACCAGCTTTTCCACGCCGGGGGCCAAACGCGACAGGGCCTTGACCGCCAACGGCCCTTGCAATGCCAGCAGGGCCTGATCCGGCTTGGGGATCACCTCGCAGCGCCGGCCGATGCTGGCCTGGATATGCGCCATGTCAGCGGCTTTGCAGGAACCGTTGACGATGATGAAAATATCGCTGCCCCGATTGACAAACATCAGGTCGTCGATGATGCCGCCGGCATCATTGAGCAGCAGGCCGTAGCGCTGCTTGCCGACGGCCAGGTCGATCACGTCAACTGGCAGCAGGGTTTCGAGTGCGGCAGCGGCATCGGGGCCGACCAGGCGCAACTGGCCCATGTGTGACACATCAAACAGGCCAGCCGCCGTGCGGGTGTGTTTGTGCTCGGCGATCAGGCCGGTCGGGTATTGCACCGGCATGGCATAACCGGCAAACGGCACCATGCGGGCACCAAGTGCGATGTGCAGGTCGTTGAGGGGAACTTTCAAAAGCGTTTCAGGTGAGGCAGACATCAGGGCACTCCAGGTAAAGCGGTTCAAAGGGCAAATCAAATGCCACGGCACAGATGCATGCTCCGTGCCATGGGTTGCCCCCGCTGTCCGCTTTACCTGAGAGATTCGCCGCGCCGGGCCGCCTGAATCAGCGGCAACGGCCAACGGGTTGCTCCTTCGGTGGGATGCACCGCGCGGTGTGGCGGGGGTGCAGCCTCTCTCCAGTGGGGATACGTCTTGACATGTTTCGAACATCAAGACGCTTGTCAGTCCTTTTGCCTGAGCGTTCAAACTGCTGCAATCAGCAACTCTGCGCCTTCGGCGGCTGCCTTGAATCGGGTTCAACGGCAGCGCTCTCCTGACTTGGCAAATTCTACATGGGCTGATTTGCCAAACCAAAAAACCATCATCGGGACACCTGCGCTGGCTTATATGTCTTTGAGCAAAGGGTAGGGTGGAGGTGACAGCGCCATCAGCGGCCCGGCAGCGCCCCCCAAATGCACGCCACCGGCTTCAAACGCACTGATCTGCATCGACACGATTGCATCAAACCCGCCGGCGGGTGCCGCAGCCGCCTGTGCCACGATGCCGCAGGGCTGAGTTGCGTCGCTGCCGGCAAACACCTCGTCGCCGGCACTCATGGCCATGTCAGCATGGGCCAGATAGGCGCGGCGTTTCAGCGTGCCACGAAACTGGCTGCGCGCCACCACCTCTTGCCCAGGGTAGCAGCCCTTCTTGAAATTCACGCCGCCTACCGACTCGTAGTTGAGCATTTGCGGCACAAAGGACTCAACCGTCGGCGCGGTGATGGTGGCAATGCCGCTGCGCACCTCGCTCCAGTCCCACAGCGCCTGGGTCAGGGCCGGGCCGGTTGGGGCGGGTTGGGAGATTGGGGCCGTCCAGAGTGCACGGGCGACACCGTCGGCTGGGTAGAGCTGAATCAGGGATATACCATCAAAATCGGCCTTGGCCCATACCCCGCTTGCGCTGATAGCTCTATTTTCAATAGCAATCTGAAGGGTGGAGCCGGCCATGCCAAAAACGCCAAATTCGGGGCTTGCATCGGTCAGGCTGGCTTTGGCGCGCAGCACAAACATGCGCAGGCGCTTGAGTGTGGCAGGCAAAATGCGCTGGTCGCAGATCAGCAAAATTTCGGTCGGGCTGCGTTTGAAGCCAATAAAGCTGGCCTGCATACGGCCTTTGGCGCTGCAAAACCCGGCCAGCCGGGCCTGGGTCAAATCCAGCAGCACAAAGTCGTTGGTCAACTGGTTGTGCAAAAACTTGGCGGCATCGTCGCCAGCGACCCGAATCAGCCCATAGTTTGTCAGCGGGGCCACGCCATCGAGAAATTGGATTGAGCTTGTCATGGCACGGATTATGATGTGCTGCTGTTTTTCTAGGAAGGTCACAGTCTGGTGCGTCGTATCGTGGGGTTTTTGCTGGTGCTCGGTTTACTCATCGGTGGTGCAGGCTGGTGGTGGGTGAATCATCACCGCCTGACGCTGGCAAACAGCGTGGTGAACCTGTCGATTGAATTCGGCAGCTTGCCGCAATCGGTGGCGCAGGCGGCGGTGGAGGCCGGGGTGGACACCTCGCCGCTGGTGCTGTACTGGTGGTTTCGCCTGTCGGGGCAGGCCCGCCAGATCAAGGCCGGCAGTTATGAATTTGCAGGTGAACTGACCCCGGCGAGCTTGTTGCGCAAGCTGGTGCGTGGTGACGAGGCGCTGCGCACGGTCACTCTGGTGGAGGGCTGGACTTTCCGGCAGGTTCGTGCAGCGCTACTAAAAGCAGAGCTACTCACGCCCGATACACAAGGGCTGGAGCCTGATTTGATCATGAAGTCGTTGGGGCGGCCGGAGCTGCCACCGGAAGGGCGCTTTTACCCCGACACCTACAACTATGCCAAAGGCAGCAGCGATTTGGCGCTGCTCCGGCGCGCCCTGCAGGCGATGGACAGGCAGCTTGCGGCCGCCTGGCAGGCGCGGCAAACCGATAGCCCGCTGAAAACTCCCGAACAACTGCTGACATTGGCCAGCATTGTCGAGAAAGAAACCGGCCTCGCGCGTGACCGGGCGCTGATTGCCTCAGTGTTTGTCAACCGCCTGCGTTTGGGCATGCCGCTGCAAACCGACCCGACCGTGATTTATGGCTTGGGCGAACAATTTGACGGCAACCTGCGCAAACGCGATCTGCAACAAGACACACCCTGGAATACCTACACCCGCAGCGGCTTGCCGCTGACGCCCATTTCCATGCCTGGCAAGGCGGCGCTTGGGGCAGCGGCACAGCCAGAACCCGGCCGGGCGCTGTATTTTGTGGCGCGTGGCGATGGCAGCAGCCAGTTCAGTGAAAATCTGGCAGCACACAACCATGCCGTCAACCAATATCAGCGTGGGCAATGACATGTCAGCCACATTTATGACCCCAACCGGACTTTTTATCAGCTTTGAAGGCATCGATGGTGCCGGCAAATCCACCCACATTGCCGTCCTGGCGCAGGCGTTTGAAGCGCAGGGCAGGGCGGTAACGTTGTCGCGCGAGCCGGGTGGCACTCCTTTGGCCGAAAAATTGCGCACCCTGGTGCTGCACGATGCCATGGACGCGATGACCGAAGCGCTGCTGGTATTTGCCGCCCGGCGTGATCACCTGCAGCAACTGATCGCACCGGCCTTGGCGCGCGCCGAGGTGGTGCTGTGTGACCGTTTTACCGACGCCACGTTTGCTTATCAGGGCAGTGGCCGCGGATTTGACCTGTCAACGCTACAGTATCTGGAGCAGCTTGTGCAGACGGTCCAAGGGCCAGAGGGTGATTTCATCTTGCAGCCTGACTTGACCCTGTGGTTTGATCTGGCGCCTCTGGTGGCGGCACAGCGGCTGGCCGACACCCGCTTGCCAGACCGATTTGAGTCGCAACCGGTCGATTTTTTTACCCGCGTCCGTGCTGGCTACTTGCAGCGGTTCGAGCAGCAGCCGCAGCGATTTGCCCGCATTGATGCCGACCAGCCGCTGCAGGCGGTCTGGCAAAGCGTGCTGCAAGCGGTGCGGCAGCGGGGCTGGCTGGCATGAGCACCGGCACCATTGCCGACGGCCATGGCATGGCACCCTGGATTGCGGCACAAGCGCAAACCCTGCTGGCCCAGCGCGGCCACGCCTGGCTGCTGGCCGGCCCCTCGGGGCTGGGGCAATATGATCTGGCGCTGGCGCTGGCCCGCGCCTGGCTGTGTGACCAGCCGGGCGGGCAGGGCGCTTGTGGCAAATGTGCCAGTTGCCATGCGATTGACGTGCATGGCCACGCCGATCTGTGCGTGCTGATGCCCGAAACCGTGCTGCTTGAGCTGGGCTGGCAGTTATCAGAAAAAGCCCAAAACGAAATCGCCAGTGATGCCGGCGGCGACGGCAAAAAACGCAAGCCCAGCAAAGAGATCAAGGTCGAGGCGATGCGCGACGCGATCGAGTTTGCCCAGCGCACCAGCGCACGTGGCCGGGGCAAGGTGGTGCTGGTGTTTCCGGCTGAACGCATGAATGTGTTCACCGCCAATGCCTTGCTCAAGACCCTGGAGGAACCCGCCGGGGACCTGAAGTTTGTGCTGGCCACCGATGCGGCACACCAGTTGCTGCCCACCATTCGCAGCCGTTGCCTCTGGCACGGCATGGTCTGGCCGGATCAGGCCAGCGCCATGACCTGGCTGACAGCGCAAGGTGTGCCAGCGGCCCGGGCGGCAGTGGCTTTGCGTGCAGCCGGCGGGCGGGCGCAGGATGCCCTGCTGTTTGCCAGCCTGGCCGACACCTGGAAACTGCTGCCCAGGGCGGTGCAGCGTGGCGAGCTTGGCGTGTTCAAAGACTGGACAGCGGCACAGGTGGTGGATGTTTTGCACAAGCTCTGCCATGATCTGCTGGCCATGAAAGCCGGGGCGATGCCGCGATTTTTTGAGGCCGATGATCTGCCTGCTGGCGGCTCCTGGCAGAGCCTGACGGCCTGGTCCAAGGTACTCAGTCAAACCCGGCGCACGGTGGAACACCCGTTTAACGCCGGCCTGATGCAAGAGGCGCTGGTCAGCCAGGCGCAATTGGCTCTAAACTTGAAATCATGACGAACACCGAACTTAGCGGCCAAAAGCTGCCGCGCCCCAGCGTCATCCAGTTTTCCATCAAAGACATGTCGGGCCTGGCGGCAGCCTATATGCCAATACTGCTCGATGGCGGCCTGTTCATTCCGACCAACCGGCCTTACTGGCTGGGTGATTCGGTCTATGTGCTGATCGCGCTGCCCGATGGTTCGCAACGTCATCCGGTGGCAGCCAAGGTGGCCTGGATCACCCCGGCCAACGCGGCCGGCGGGCGAACTCAAGGAGTGGGCGTGCGGTTTCCCAACGATGAAAAGTCGCTGGCGCTCAAATCAAAAATTGAAGGCATGCTCAGTGGTTATGTGACCACCGAGCGTTCCTCGCAAACCGTCTGACAGGCTGGCATGTTCACCGATTCCCACTGTCATTTGAATTTTCCCGAGCTGTTGTCCGATCTGCCCGCCATTTTGCAGGCCATGGAAAATGCCCGGGTCGAGCGCGCCCTGTGCATCAGCACCACGCTGGAAGAGTTTCCTGCGGTACATCAACTGGCCTTGGCGCACTCCCATTTGTGGGCGACCGCCGGCGTTCATCCGGACAACGAGGGGGTGCTGGAACCGGGTCTGGACGATCTGCTGCGCCTGGGCCGTCTGCCACGGGTGGTGGCTATCGGCGAAACCGGCCTGGACTATTACCGGCTTAACGGCCGCAGCGTGGCTGACATGCACTGGCAGCGCGAACGCTTTCGCACCCATATCCGGGCGGCGCGGCAACTGGCCAGGCCACTGGTGATTCACACCCGCAGTGCTGCGACCGACACGCTCGATATCTTGCGGCAAGAGGGCGAAAACGGGTCATCCGGCAGTGCCGGCGGAGTTTTCCACTGTTTTACCGAAGATGCGGCAACTGCCCAGGCGGCACTCGACCTGGGCTTTTATATTTCTTTTTCCGGCATCCTGACTTTCAAGAGTGCCCACGCCATCCGCGCTGTGGCGGGCTGGGTTCCGCTGGATCGGCTGTTGATCGAAACCGACAGCCCTTATCTGGCCCCGGTGCCATACCGGGGAAAAACCAATAATCCGTCGTTGGTGCCGCTGGTGGCAGCGCAGTTGGCGCAGCTTCGGCAGATGCCCGTCGAACAGATGGCACAGATCACCAGTGGCAATTTTGAGCGCTTGTTCAAGGGAGTTCAGGCATGCTGAAAGTGCTGCTGGCCAGTTCTGGGAAATGTTGCAAAAAACTGTTCTATCTGGTTGTTTTTTATGGATTTTCTGTGGCTTCTGCGGGGTCTTATGATGACTTTTTCAGAGCTGTCAGGCAAGACGATGCCAGCAGCGTTTCGGCCTTGCTGCAACGCGGTTTTGATGCCAATACAGTGGATCCGTCGGGTTGGCATGGCTTGATGCTGGCAATCCGGGAGCCGTCACCTAAAGTGATCCGGGTGCTGCTGGACTGGCCCACAACCAAGGTCGAGGTTCGCAACGCACAGGATGAAAGCCCATTGATGCTGGCAGCCTTAGCCGGTGAGCTTGAACTGTGCCGCCTGCTGATTCAAAAGAATGCGGATGTCAACAAACCCGGCTGGGCCGCCTTGCATTACGCTGCCACCAACGGGCATCTGGAGGTCATGAACCTGCTGCTTGAAGAAAATGCCTATATCGACGCCCAGTCTCCCAATGGCACCACGCCACTGATGATGGCAGCACACTATGGCACGCCAGCGGCGGTCCAACTGTTGCTGCAAGCCGGTGCCGATCCGCTGCTGAAGAATATGCAGGGCCTTGCGGCGCTGGACTTTGCCAACCGGGGTCGCCGGGAAGATTCCGCCAACATCATCCGGGCCTTTATCCGCAGTTTGCAACCCAAAGGTACTTGGTAAGGCATCGGTTTGGCTCCCACGCCCATTCTGTATCTGACTGTATCTGACTTTATACAATGTATATTATGTTAAGTTAAAGATGGAAAAAAACGGATTGACAACCGGATTGCCACCACTCTCATCAAAGTACAGAAAAAGCAACCACCGGCGCGCTCGGGTCACCAAATGGCGTGCCCAAAGAAATTTCGCCCCGGCCATGCAGCACGCATTCTTCTCGGCGCAGCAGCAAATCGGCACCACCGCCGGCGAACCTGATCCAACTGCCGTAAGAACTGACATCCACCAGCACCACGCAGCCGTTGCGCCAATCGACCCGGGCATGGGTGCGCGACACCCGGGCATCGTTGACCAGAAACTCGACCTGGCGGGTGCGTCCGATGTGGATCGGCATCTCGAATGACTTGAATAGCTTGTGGTTATCGAGCCACGACAGCTCAATCTGGCCACCCAATGCGTCAGGCGAGACATCGTCATACATCGAGTCGGCTGGCGCTGCAATGGTGAACAGATCGGAGTTGTCTTCTTCTTGCCATTCAATCTGGCAAACCGTGCATGGCTCAGAGCGGCCGCGAATGTGGATTGGACCCAGCGGACGAACCTGCGCGCCTGGTGGTACCTTGCCATTGCCCACGACCGCCGCGTTGACCCAAATCTGGTGCGGACCGGTCAGTTCGCTCAAGCGCGCGGCGATATTGACCGCATCACCATAACAGTCATCGTCAACCATCTCGACGCCGCCATGCGCCACCCCAATGCGCAATGGCATATAGCTTTTGGGTGGCATGTGGCTGAGCAATGTCTGGTAAGACCGCTGGGTATCCACCACAGCCGCCAGGGCGCTGGTGTTGTCGTTAAAGGTGGCCAGCACGCCATCACCCAAAAACTTGACTACCCGACCGTCATGCGAGCTTAATTTTTGCGCCACCCAGGCAGTGATGCGGATGACGGCCTCGGTCGCCTTGGCATTGCCCAGGGCCTCAAATACCCCGGTGCTCCCAAACAGGTCGGCAAAAACAACAGTGGATTGGACACCCATGCAAAATAACCTCAGTGTGTGATAAGCCTAGTTTAGGACAAACATGACCGGATATTGCCAGACATTGGCGCATTCACAGATGACCCCAGGTCAAAAGAACATCACGTCCCTGCACATTCAGATCAGTATTGGCGCCCACCGGCAGCAAAACTTTGGTGCTGACGTGGCCATAGGGCAAGTTGGTCAGCACCGGCGTTTTGACCTGTTGACGCAGCCAGTCAATCACCGACTGAAGCTTGTAGCCGTCATCATGCGGGCTAAGTTCAAAGTCAGTGAACTGGCCCATCAAAATGGCTTTTTGCCGGGACAGTACACCGGCGTGCAGCAGTTGGGTCAACATGCGCTCGATCCGGTAGGGGTGCTCTGAGACATCTTCCAGAAACAAAATGCCGTTTTTGATCTTTGGAAAATACGCCGATCCCAGCAGGCTGGTCAAGACCGTCAGGTTGCCGCCCCACAAAACCGAATCTTGAATAGAAAAATTGCTCTTGACCCTTGCTGCATCAGCGTCTTCAGTTATCAAATTTATATCTTCCGACAGCGCTTTCTTGGTTTGCCGCCAACCGGTGCCCTCGCCCTGCCCGCTCAACATGTCGGCAAAACAGGCTTCCATGATCTCGTCGGGCAATTGCCCTGGTTCACTGCCCGCGCCGAAACCTTCACACAGCGCCGGGCCGGCCCAAGTGATGGCGCCGGTTTTGGCCAGCAGTGCGTTTTGAAAGGCGGTGAAATCGCTGATACCGACAAATTGCATGCCCTGGTGAATGGCTTTGGCGATTTTTTTGTAGCGAATTTGCGGCAGGATGCGGGTCAAACCGTAACCACCGCGCGAGATCAGCGCCACATCGGCACCGCTGGCGGCAGCCCGGTGAATTGCCGCGAGGCGGGTTGCATCAATGCCGGCAAAGCGCTGAAAACTGTCTAGCGCCGCTGCATCGACTTCAACCTCGTGCCCCAAAGCCTGCAAGCGCGTGATGCCACGGTTGAACGCCGCCTTATCGCGCACGGCGCCAGAGGGGGAATAAATATAAATATGTTTTGTCATGGTTCGGTTCTGGCGCATGGCAGGTCTTCAGACTGGCTTGTTGATGGCCGCAAAGGCTCGCAACGCAGCCCGATGGCCTGCATCTGGAAATGGCGCTGACGACATGGCCAGGTCCACTGCCTGCGCCTGACTGTAACGCGTTCTGACCCGCTGCCCGCCCGCGCCGGCGCGGATGCGCTGTGTCAGAGCCTCCATGCTGGCAGGGCTGATCAACATGATGTCGCTCAGATTCAACCAAGACAGCCATTCCAGCATGACCTGGGCGTGCCACTCAAGGCGGTGGAAAGATGTTTTTTTCGGTTTGTCACTTTTTCCAAAACCGATCAGGTCCGGGCAGATCACCCGGACTCCCTGTTGGGCAGCCTGGTTGAATTGCTGCCGCCAGACACAACACCAGTCGTCCGGGCCATGCAGGTAAACCAGGGCGTGGGTGGCACTGGCGGGGCCGCTGTCAAGATAATGCAGACGCAAGCCGCCCAGGCTCGGCAGGTCGCTGACATGGCAGGAATAGGCCGACAATTCGGGCCAATGACGAAACCGGCTCTCGGGTGTGCGCAGGGCATCGTCACGCAGCGCCCTGCCCGGCTCGGCTTTGTTCAATTGGTTGCGGGCACGCTGCCGCCGAAAAAACTCTTGCAGCAGCGCCGCACAGGCCTCTTGCAGCACCCCGCCCAGCACCCCGGTTTGATGGTTGAGTGGCGCTAAGGCAAACAAATTGATGACCGATCCGGCAGCACCGGTTTTGGGGTCGGGCGCGCCAAATACCACCCGTTTCAGGCGCGCCTGCAGCATCGCCCCGGCACACATGCTGCACGGCTCCAATGTCACAAACAGCTCGCAGTCTTGCAGCCGGTAGTTGCCCAGGTGTTGTGCGGCGCTGCGCAGCGCGACGATTTCAGCGTGCGCCGTCGGGTCGCGGCCAGCCACACAGGCATTTCGCCCGGTGGCGATGACCGTGCCCTGGCACACCACCACGGCACCAACCGGCACCTCGCCTGCCGTCTCGGCTGCCTGTGCCTGCTCAATGGCCAGACGCATCCACTGCGGATCGCTAGCGGCATCTTGCTGCATCACTTGTCGTTGTCGGGCATCGGGCGGGCCTGCGTGGCAGCTTCGAGCGCTTGCTTGTATTGCTGCTGAATTTGCTGGCTCTGCTGAGTCGCGTTGCCGGGTACCGGTGTCACCGCAGTGGCTGGCGTACCTGTCGGTGCCTGCAGGACCGGCACCGGCATCTGCACGCTGGTCATTTGCTTGCGCATCAGAATAGCCGTCACCCCGAGTGCCACCAACAAGCCGATAAAAGTCAACAAGCCGCGCATCCAACACCTCCTTCTGGTTCAATCGTCACCAGGCATTGTGACCGAGATGGCGCCAGCCGACATCACCCAGATATACTGTTTTTCCAACTCAACTTACCAGGGTGGCGTGATGGTTATTGTTTCAAATCAACTGCCGAAACCAGACACGGAATTTCCGGTCACCTGGGTCGATGAGTTCAAACGTGAACTGGTCATGTCGGCACTGCGCCGCGCCGGCATTGTCACCAACACCCTGCTCATCATCGAAGTCGTTTTGCTGATGTCCGATTTCTATCGGACACGCTGGCTTGAAACTGGCGCAGACGCGATTTTTATCTGGCGCGTCACGGCGCTGGTTTTTTTGATCAGTTATCGCTTGGCGATTGAGCGCATGGAGCCTGAACTCATGCGCCTTCGCTACTTTTTGATTTTCGGGATGTTCCTTTGCTGCTGGGCAAGCGCCGCCTTGGCCGGGGTCACTGGCGATATGTCAACATTTACCATCGGGGCGCTGGGCGTGGCCGCCGCCTGTCCCCTGCCCGGCCGTTTTAATGCAGTGCTGTTTACCGTTTTTGGCGCCGCCCTGATTGGCTGGCTTTATTTCCATTTTCCAGATGCCGGACCGTTCTGGGCCAGCAACATCATTGCCACCTGCTTGATTGGTGCAGTGATTGAGAGGTTTACCTTTGCTGCGGCCCTGCGGGAGTTTTCACACCGCAAGGGCATTGAACGGCAAAGCGAGCGCGCCGACCAGCTTTTGTACAACGTGTTTCCGGAGTCGGTGGCCACTGCGCTCAAGAAGGGGGATCGTTCGATCGCCCTGCATGGCGAGGTCACCATCCTGTTTGCTGATGTTGTCAATTTCACCCAATTGTCAAGCCGGCTGATGCCGTCCCATTTGCTCGATTTGCTTGAAGAACTTTTCGGAAAATTTGACCAGTTGGCGCAAAAACATGGCGTTGAAAAAATCAAGACAATTGGTGATGCTTACATGGCCGTCTCGGGTGTGCCCATGATGGTTGATCATCCCGTAGAAAGAATGGCCGATTTTGCCCTCGATGTGGTCGGAGCCTGCAAAGATATCGCTCTCAATTCAGGCTTTGATCTGGCGGTTCGGGTCGGCTTTCATACCGGCCCGGCGGTGGCCGGCGTGATCGGCAATTCACGCCTGTGTTATGACCTTTGGGGCGATTCGGTCAACATCGCCGAGCGCATCAAAGCGCAGAGCGAAGCCAACGCGATCAGCGTGACTGAACCGATCTACTTCAAATTGCGCAAACAGTTCCTGTTTGAAGATCGGGGCCTGGTCGAACTCAAGGGCAAAGGGCCGACCAAAATTTATCTGCTCAAGAGCCGGCTGGCAGCACCCGCAAACCCGGCCAGCCACGCTGCCTGACCGGCATCAAAGGCCTCGTTCAAAAGCTGGTGGCAGTTGATGAACACGCAAGGCACCCAGCGGCAGCGTGCGCGTGGCCAGATCGACCAGATGCCGGTGATGGGTAAACACCAGCACCTGACCCTGCACGGCAAACTGATCCAGTGCGGCAAACACATAGCTTGCGCGTTCGTCATCGGAGGTGATGAACACGTCGTCGAGCACCAGCGGCATCAGGCGATCAGGTTGCCGTTGCACTTGCAGCGCGGCCAGCCGCAGCGCCAGATAAAGCTGGTCTGCCGTCCCCTCGCTCAAAGCCGCCACGGCCACCGGCAGGCCCTGGGCCGGCCTGGCCTTGAGCACCGGCGAGCCACTGTCGTCATCTACCCACAAGCCAGCAAAGCGCCCGCCGGTCATCTCCTTGAAATAGGCGCTGGCCAATTCAACCAGCGGCCCCTGGGCTTTTTCGCGGTAGCGCCGCAACGCCTCGCCCAGCAAGGCTTGTGCCAATTTCAGTTGCGCCCAGGGACGCACGCCGGCACGGTAGCGGGCAATGGCGGCTTCCATTTCTTCGCGCGCCTGGGCGGCCTGGTCCGATGTATCGATGCCAGCCAATGCCAGTCGGGTGTCTTGCTCGGCCATGATGGCGGCCTGCTCGTCTTGTTCCAGTCGCTCGATTTCAGCGGTGCCGGTTTGTTTTTCCTGCTCGATTGCCACCCGGTCGAGTCCGGTCAGTTCGGCGCGCAGCGTGGCGGCATCTTTGCTTGAGGTGCTGTTCAACTGACTTTTCAAGGCATCAAGCTGCCGGGCCGCATCGCGGCGCCGCTCTGACAGCACTTCTGCATCGGGCAAGCTGCGGGCATCTTGCACCCCCGCTTGCTGCATCAGTTGCAGCAGATTGTGGCTTGCGGCTTGCAGATCCGCTTGGGCGCGCTGGCGGCGTTTGGTCTCCAGCGTCATCCTGTCATGGAGCGTGATCTGCCTGGCCTGTGCCTCGCGTGACAAGGCCAGGCGCCGGCTCAGGTCGTCAAACCAGGCCTCCAGATGAACCCAGTCGGGTTCCTGCAACAACTCAGCCAAGTCCCGGGCCGCCTGCGTGGCCGTTGTCTCGCCGGCCTGCAGTTGTTGCAGTTGCACCAGCAGCGCGCCATGCATCTGGTAGTCGGTGGCCCAGCGCTGCAATTCAGCCAGCCGCGCCTTGATGGTCTCGGGCGCGACACCTGCCGGCAGGAACAGTCGCTGGCAGGCGACATCCAGCGCGGCGCGACAGGCCAGCAGTTTGGCACCAAGCTCAGCCTCTGACCCCTGTGCATCCTGCACCTCTTGCGCCAGAACCTTCATGTCCCGGGCACGGCGTGCCATGGCCACTTTGGCCTCAAGCAATTCACGCTCGCGAGCTGTACCCAAGGCGATCAAGGCGGCCAGGTGGGGGGAGTTTTCAGGCACCAGTTGGCCCAATGCCAGCAGCGCCGCCAGCAAGCTGCTGCCCGCCGCCTGCGCCTGTTGGGCAAATTGTGTTTGCGCTTGCGTCACATCGGTCAGTCGGTCCAACTGATCCAGCGCCGCCTTACGCCCCGTCAGCCACTCCCGCACCTGCGCCGCTGCACCCTGCGGCACACCGACTGTCGCCAATTGATGTTGCCAGCCTGCATCCAGCGCGGCCAATGACTTGGCATGTGCTGCCTGCACCTGCTGCAGGCCGGCCAGCGCCTGCGTCATTTCGGTGATGCGTTGCTCGCATTCGGCCACTTCTGCGGCGCGCTTGGCGCCCTCGCGCAGCAAGTCTGCCTGCCGGTCTGCATCGCCTTGCAAGCGCTCAAAGGCTGTTGGCAAGCCGGGCGTTGATGCATCAGGGTCACCTGGCACGCGGTCAATATAGACAGCCCGAATTTCCTGCCAACCGGCATCGCGCGTCGAGCGGGCATGTTTGAGCGTATCGGCCGTCACCACTTCGCCAGCGGCGGCCAGGCTGGTGCGCCGACGCTGCTGGGTACGCAAGTCCAGCTCAATTTGCCTGGCCTGATCGACACACAGCGCCAACTGCTTGCCCAGTTCGGTGCGGTCACGCTCAAAAACCTCTATTTCACTGACCGCCAAGCCACGCGAAGCGGTCAATTGCGCCACCGAAGCAAACCCCAGGTCGGCTTGGTTGCGATCCAGTTTGCGCTGCTCGCTGGTGCAACTGCCCAGCCAGTCTGCCAGCCGTTTTTCTGCGTCGCCCAAGGATTGGGCTTGTTTTAACGCCAATGACAAAGCCTGCTGCAAATGCGCAGCGGGTGCCTCCAGCGTCTCGCGCTGCAGCAACTCCAGCTTGTGGCCGCTGTGACGCAACTGGTCACGCGCGTGTTGCAGCTCTAAAGTTTGCCGTTGAAACTGCGCAATGCGACCTTCCAGTTCGGTCTGATCGGCAGCACTTGGCAACTGGCAAAACAACTCATCGAGACACTTGACGGGTCTGACCGATTCGGTGATGCGGATGGCCTCTTGCATCAGTTGCCGGCCTTGCGCCTCGGTCGATGCCAGCAGCCGCAGCCGCGTGTCACGACCCTGTCGAACTGCGCCCAGATCAGTCGCCAACCGGTCAATCAAGGTGGCGTGGGTCAGCAACAAGGCTTCCACCTGAAGCGTCTGCGCTTCATCCTGACACTGCGCCAGTGCCGCATCGGCTTCTTGCAAAACCGCGCTGGCCTGCGATTGCTGCTGCAGCGCGGCCAGACGGCACTCGCGGGCGTCCACTGGCAGCGCCACATTAGTCTGCACGGCGGCCCATTCATGGTCGGCCTGATCGAGTTGCCGCAGCAGCGGCTCGACCGCGCGCCATTCGGTCAACTCGGCCTGTCGCCGACGCAAATGAACAAGCTGCCGCCTGACATCGGCCAAACGGCTCAGCGCATCCTCATGCGCCCGGTTGAGCGCCTTCCAATGCTCTGGCCGGGTCAAGGCCTGTTTGCAGCGCTGCCGGGCATCTTCAAGTTGGCGCGCCGCCTCGACCAGCACGGTGCTGGCACCACGCGGTGCAAAATACTTCCGGGCATCGGCTTGCAGGGTTTCCAAAATCGCCTTGATGCCGGCCGAACCGGTGCTGGCCTCAAACAAGGCCGCGCCCAATTCGCCCTCACCCCGAATCAACATGTCGCCGCCGGCCCGCAGATGGATTGAATCGAGGCCGTACATGGTGACAAATTGATCGCGTGTCACGCCACCCGTCAGGGCCAGCAGCACATCGGGTGCCACCTGGCTGCCCGCAATCGGCTCGCCGCTGGCGGGGTCGGACATCAGCAGCGTGTCTTTGTTGCCCTTGCGCCGTGCCAGACCCAGCAAGCGCCCTGCCCCGTCCTCAAAAACCCCGGCGAGCCGCATTTCTTTGTAGTCATGAACAAAGTTGTCGGAGCTTTGCGCAGGAATGCCGTAGCGCAAATCGGCCATTGCCCGCAACGCCGATGACTTGCCCGCCTCATTGGGGCCATAAATCAGATGCAGATTGGCAGGCCCGGAAAAATCCAGCCGGGTGTTGGTAAACGGGCCAAAGGCCTTCAACAACAATTGACGAATCTTCATGGCAACACCTCGCCTGCATGCAAACGCGCCAGCAACGTGGCCTCGGCATCTTTCACCAGCGCCAATAGTGCCGCCGGGTCATCCAGACGCGGCAGATCCAGCGACTCGGGTTCAAGTGCCAGCGCCGCATGAACTTCGGGCGGCACTTTGGTCAGCACCTCAGACAAGCTGCTCCGGCAAAATCCCGCAAGCGCCTGCGCGTCGGCAGACAACAGATCAACCCAGCGCACCAGTTCAGCCACGGCATCTTGGCCCTGCGCCAACTGGGCACGGTCCACTGGCGAGCGCAAATCAAGCTTGACTTGCTCAATCCAGACCTCTGCCCCGGTGACATCTTGTGCCGCTGCCTGAACTGCCGCCGCCAGCGTGCCTGGCTGGCGCGCTTCAAGGGCATGCAGTGGCGACTCGCCGCAGAGCACCACGCGCACCGCATGCAGCGCATCGGCTGCGCCGGCCACCGCCATCTGCAAGGCTTGCGTCACATGCCGGGGCAGTTCATGAAGGCCCAGGGCGGGTTCCAGCGCAATTTGCAGTTGCTGCCAGCGCACCACATCCAGCGGCACAAAGCGCGCCTCCTGCAACACCGATCCCTGCACTTCAACCAGCTCGCAGCCCTTGGGGCCGGTCTCGCGCGCATGGCGGCCCTGCAAATTGCCGCAAAACACCACCCGGGGTTGCTCGCACACCACCCAGCGCGCATGGATATGCCCGAGCGCCCAATAATCGTAGCCCTTGCTCTTGATCACCGGCAAGCTGGTGGGCGCATAAGTGTCATGCCCTACCGTTCCGGTCAGACTGGTGTGCAACAAGCCAATGTTGAAAAAGCCCGCCACCGCCGCCGGGAAACCCGGCACCAGGTCCTCTGGTACCTCGCTGTCAGAAAAACTGTGGCCATGAATCGCCACACCCAGGTGCTCCAGGCGAACCGTTTCGGCCTTGCGGCTTGAGAACACCTTCACGTTGTCGGGCCACGGCACCTGGCGCGTGATCACGCCTTGCGCATCATGGTTGCCTTGCACCATGAACACCCGAATGTCCTGTTTGCCCAGACGCGCCATCTGCTCGCGCACAAACAGGCCGGTATGAAAATCCAGCCAATCGCGGTCATACAAGTCGCCGGCTATCAAAACAAAGTCAACTTTCTCGTGGATTGCCAGTTCCACCAGCCGCTCCAGCGCCCGCCGGGTGGCACCCCGCAATTGCTCCAGCGGCACACCCTGGTAGCGGCTCAAGCCTCTTAATGGACTGTCAATGTGCAAATCTGCTGCATGGATAAAACGCATGGATTCCTGCTAGTTTGCTGAAGAGATTTCCACACTGGCGACCAACCCAAGCGCCGCCAGTGCAGATTCAAGCTGAGACAGCTTTGATTCATGGTCAAGATTGAGAATGCGCCGGACTTGTTTGCCATCAACCCCGATGCGCTCAGCCAGTTGGGCTTGAGACATGGATTGATCGCGCATAGCCTGATAAATAGCCAGCTTGATCGCGGCACGCGGTGGTGCCATAACAAGGCGCTGCCCGCGCTTTGCCTTGCTGGGTGTTGGCAGTGGCCGTCCGTTATCAAGATAGCAAGACAGGGCTACAACAAGGGCATCTTGCGCGCGGTCTAGGGTTTGCGCTTCGGTGTTGCCTGCAGTATGTGCCTCTGGTACATCACAAAAAGATGCTCCGACTTGTCCGTTTGCGTATGTGGTCAAGGTGACAGGGTAAGCCAGGTTCATTTTTGAATGTCCTTGAGTCGAGTGTTGAGTTGCTTGCAAATGTTGTCCAGGAAAACCGGATCATAGTCAGTATCGCCATGCATTGGTACTACCGTTTGTTCCCCATTGAGACTGACAACATAGTGCCCGCCTTTACCGCGATTCCTGATGATCTGGGCATTTTTTGCTTTGAGAAGTTTCAGGAATTGTTTTGATTTCATAGGTTTATGTTAGGGCATAAATGCCCTATTTCAATCAGAATTGCGCAAGAAAATCAGTCAGGTTATTCAAGGCTGGCGTGACAACTGGCACCACTGGCCAAAACCGGGTGCGCCAGCCGGCCACTGCTGCGCCTGGTCAAGCTGGCGAATGCCCTGCGACAACAGCGTGGCCGCCCGGATCACGCCAGCGTGGGTGATCCACACCTGCGGCTGGCCTGGACGCACCGGCGCATCCCAGACACTGGCCACCCGGCTCAGAAAGTCGGCCACATTTTCAACACCGCCAAAACGGTGTTGCCAGAAGTCGGCGGTCCAGGCGGCATAAGCCGGTGCGCCGATGCAGTCCCAGCGCTGACCTTCAAAGCAGCCAAAGTTCATTTCCCGCAGCCGAACCTCGGTTTTATATGGCAAATCAGGCCGCAGCCCATACAGCGTCTGCGCTAGCAGCTCACATCTTTGTAGCGACGACGAGATCACTGCTGCCGCTGGCGGCAGCACCTCGGCCAAGGCACGGGCGGCGGCCCGGGTTGCCGCCACATCGGCGGGCAGGTCCAGCGCTCCGTAACACACGCCAGCTTCGATCAGCGGCTGCGCATGGCGCACCAGCCACAGTGTCATCGGCGCCCTCGCCTGCCGGCACCCGGCAGCAATGGCCGCATCACCGGCCCAGTCCCAAACCAAGGCCAAGGCCAAGGTAAAACGCCAGCTCGCAGACCTGCTGCGTAGCCCCGAGACAATCGCCGGTGAAACCGCCCAGGCGCTGCCAGAACCAGCGCGCCAGCGCGGCCCAGGCCAGCGCCGTGGCCAGCAAGCCGCTGGCAAATGCCTGCAGCAGCCCTTCCGGGGTGACATTGATCAGTATAAATTCAGTAGCATGCTGCGCATACGCCATAAGGGCTAGAGCCATAAAACACCATATAAAACCGGTCAGCAAAGCGGCTTTGCCGATCTGGTCCGCCAGTGGCTTCGACTTGGAACCCGCCAGGTCGCCGACATGCGGCAGCAGCCAGATGGTCAGCAGCGGCCAGGTGCGCGACACCACATGCGCGGCCAGCAGCGCAGCCGCCAGCAGCGGCGCACTGACATCGCCGAGCATGGCCAGCAGCGCCACCTTGCACAGCAAAGCCAGCACCACGGCAATCGCGCCAAAAGCCCCAACCCGCGAGTCTTTCATGATCTCCAGTGCCCGCTGGCGGTCAAGACTGCCGCCCAGACCATCGGCCACGTCGGCTAAGCCATCTTCATGAAAGGCCCCGGTGAGCAGCACCCCCAGCACGGTGCCCAGCGCGGCCGCCACCAGCGCTGCCGACCCGGTCGGCGGGAGCAGCGTCAGCAGCCCATAAGTGAACGCCGCCACCAGCCCGCCCACCAGCACCCCGACACCCGGAAAATGCCCGGCACTGGCGCGCAACATGGCCGGGCTAAAGCCAACCCAATCGGCCAGCCTGCCGGTCACCGGAATGCGGGTGAAGAATTGCAGGCTGAGCAGGTAGTGGCGGATCAATTGGCGCATCGGGCAAGCAGCGTTGGCGGCAGCGTTAAAGCGCCGATTGTCGGCTGGCCGGGGCGGCCAGCGCACGGGTATGACGGATTTGTCTGCTGGTCTTGATTTTGATATTAATTCAATAGCTGAAGGCGCTTGTACAGCAAGCGCTGCAAGGTCTTTTTATTCTGAAAAAAAACATCAAAATGAATAGCATTTCCGGAATTTTGGCGTTACATAATCGGGTCCATGATTTTTCCATTCAAACCAGCAACAGGTCGCCATCACGCCAAAAGCCTTGCAGCGCGGGTGCCACAAGCCTGCAGCCACGCCGGACCGGCTTGCCAGAGCTGCAGTTCATTTTGCTGACACCGCTGCAGCACCTGATCCGCCACCCGGCGCAGCGCCACCGGCTGATGACCGAATTGCGCGCCTTGTGGCAACTGGCCTGGCCGATGCTGATCGGGCAACTGGCCACGGTCGGCATGGCAGTGGTCGATGTCGCCATGGCCGGCCATGCCTCGGCGCAAGACCTTGCCGGCGTGTCGCTCGGTGTGTCTATCTGGAACATGCTGATCATCACCCTGATGGGCCTGATGATGTCGGTCAACCCGACGGTGGCGCATCAGGTTGGTGCCGGTGACCTCAGTGGTGTGCCGCAGGTGGTGCGCCAGGCCTTGTGGAAAGCGGTCGGGCTGGGTCTGCTGGCGGCCCTGCTGGCCAACTGGGCGGCGCTGCTGTTTGAGCAGATGACGCTAGAACCCCGGGTGCGCACGCTGGCGATTGAATTTGTCTTCATCACCAGCCTGGCGATGCCGCTGTTTGCCTGCCACCGGGTGCTGTATGGCTACAGCACCAGCATCAACCAGACCAAGCCGCTGATGGTGATTGCGCTGTTGTCGCTGCTGCTCAACATTGCCGTCAATGGCCTGCTGGTGTTTGGCACGCTGGGTTTTCCCCGGCTCGGCGGCCTTGGCTGTGCCTGGGCCACGCTGATCACCGTCGCTTTCAACTTGCTGGCGCTGCTGTGGTGGATGCAGCATGCCAGCGCCTACCGCAGCACCTGGCCGTTCAGCCATTTCGAGCCGCCGCACTGGCCACAGATCAAAAGCCTGCTCAAGCTTGGCTTGCCGATTGGCATCACCTACTTTGCCGAAACCAGCGCTTTCAGCCTGATCGCCTTGCTGGTGGCCGAATTTGGCAGCACCCAGGTGGCGGCACACCAGATTGCGCTTAATTTCACCTCGCTGGTGTTCATGGTGCCGCTGAGCCTGGGGCTGGCACTGCTGACGCGGGTTGGCCAGTCGCTGGGTGCCGGCCAGCCGGTGCAGGCACGTTTTCAGGCCTGGGTCGGGGTGGCGCTGGGGCTGGGCTTTGCGCTGGTTTCAGCCGTGTTGATTGCGCTGTTTGCCACCCCGATCGCCAGCGCCTATACCCGCGATGCAGCGGTCATCGGGCTGACGGCGCAACTGCTGTTTCTGGCGGCCATGTTCCAGTTGTCCGATGCCACCCAGGTGGTGACCAGTTGTGCAATTCGGGGCTACAAGGTCACGCGCGCGCCAATGGCGATTCATCTCACGGCGTTTTGGGTGTTTTCGCTGCCGCTGGGCTACCTGCTGGGCATTGCACCCAAATGGCTGGCCTGGGCACCGGCGCAGCCGATGGGCGCACAAGGCTTCTGGATTGCGCTGGTGGTGGGTCTGACGATTGCCGCACTCGGGCTGGTGTGGCTGCTGCGCCGGGTGGCGCGCTCAAGGCTGCCGGGGTAATGCCAGGCTTTTGACCGGTTGCGACGATACTTGGAATCTTCAAACGACATTTCCTGCCCGCTACCTGCCCATTCCATGTCATATCTCAACAAAATCACGGCGTTAAAAACGCGACTTGAGGCGATGGAGTCGCCCGCCAGACTAGATTTGCCATTCCAGCAAGGCCGCGCACCGACGCAAGCTTTTTCGGAGTTCCTGACCAACAAAGAACAGGGCGATTGGGCAGAAAAGACATTCGCGGCAAATTTCAATCGAACACAAAGCGACATGTGGGCAGTCAAATATGGACGTTCGGAAGATTTGGTAGCCGGTGAAGATGGATTTGACAGCTATTATCAAAACTACCAAAAAGAGTTGGAAGAAATAGGCAAGAGGCCAGACCTGCTGATCTTTCAGCGTGGCTTCTTTCAAAGCGAGCATGGCGAAGCAGGAGACATTTCCAATTTGCCGCGCCAGAAGCTTGACGCACTTGTTCCCCAAGCCGCAGCAGCCATTGAAGTACGGTCAAGTGCCTTTTTGTCCAAAAAATACGATCTGGTTACGGCACGAAACCGGCAAGAAGTCGAAGTACAGATCATTGCAAAAGCCTCCCTGCTGTTAAATGATTTCAGTCCCGAGCTTTCAACTTCGCCAGAGTGGCAACTTTATCTTGCCGAGGTGATCGCGAATGGTGTTGATGCCTCAAAAGAGTCCCCAAGGGCCTTGGGGAAGAAAAGCACGGCACGGCTGCACACGGTCAGCGCATTGACCAAAAGCATCAATGAAGGACTCAAGCGACTGCGGCAAAGAGATTTTTTGAGCATCACGCCCAAAGCAGAGGATCTGAGCCAAGTCTATAGGTGGATACAAAAGTACGACGTACCACACCACTACTGCCAAGTCTTTTTTGATCGAGCAGTTATCTTATCTTTTGAGGATATTCTTGAAATTCTGTGTGATCCTGAAAAGGAAAATATTGACTACTTCATCGAGTCTGATGAGAAAAACCAGGGAAAAGTCACTTTCAAGATAAACGTCCAGCTCGGAAGGCAAGTCATGGATGCCGTAGAGTTGCCGCAGCATTCAAGCGCCATGAAGGAGTTGCCAAAAGGCAGATTGCTGTTTTACGTTCGTTTTGAAACTTCTCGTGCCAACCTGACGATGCCGGTGCTGGCTTATGACTGATATTGAAGCATTGCAATTGGCATATTTGGGGAACAGTCCCCGTGAATACCGCCGCTCGGCCGGCCAATTTTTTACACCCCGCTGGATCGCCAATGGAATGGCAAGTTGGGTGATTGCAACCTCTCCGAGGCGAATCGTTGACCCCGCTTTTGGATTGGGAATGCTGCTCGATGCCTGTAAGCGCCAGGGTTATCAGGGGTTGCGGGTGGGATACGAGAACGATGCAGCACTTGTGAAAATCTGGAAAGAAGCTGTTGCTGATTCAACGATTGAATTGAGTGTTACCGATTTTCTTGCCGTTACGGACAACACCATCGAGGCAGCTATTGTTAACCCGCCATACAACAGGTTTCAAAATCGAGATTTCACTCCGCAGTTGCAACTTAGACTTTCAGAGCTTCTCGGTGAAGTCGCAAGTGGCTACACCAATCAATATGCCATATTCATCTATTTGGTCGTATCCCGCCTGTCGCACGAGGGGCGAGCCGCATTCATTGTTCCTTCCGAGTTTTTGGCGACTGGGTATGGTGTACAGGTTAAGCGTTTCTTGAAAAAGTCCGGCCGATTGCAGCATTTGATTATTTTTGATACTGAAAGCAGAATATTTCCAGAAGCCGCTACAACAGCCTGTGTTTTGCTATTTGGCTGCGGCATATCTCGATCGCTGAAAATTTGGCACCTGGCGGGTGAATCCGACGCTCAAAGATTTGATGCCATTTGCAAGGGTATTGATGAAACCCTGCCTAACGCTAGCATTGATGCTGCCAGTTTGGATCCCGCCGAGAATTGGCAAGGGCTTGGTTTTCCGGCGGGAGAATCAGACGGCTTTATTCCTTTGGGAACATTCGGAAAAATCCAGCGCGGCATTGCCACCGGTGCCAACGAATTTTTTGTCTTGTCGCGTTCAAAAGCGGCATCGCTGAATTTGGATAGCGCCGCTTTGGTTCCCTGCATTGCCAATGCCAATGCGGTGACTGGACAGTTATTCTCAAACCAACATTGGCGATCACTGCGCGAGCAAGATCGTTCATGTTTTTTGTTTGACGGCATTGCCTCGAAGCTGGCATCTGCACAGGCCTACGTCGCCAAGGGAGAGCGCCAAAACTTCCATCAGCGCTACCTGACAAGTACCAGACAGCCGTGGTATCGCCTGGAGAGTCGAAATGTAGCCCCACTGTTGCTGGCTGTTTTTGGACGGCAGGGGTTCAGGGTCATCCTCAACAGAAGCGATGCGGTCAATCTGACGGCATTTCATGGTTTTCACCCAAAGCCTGGCTATCAACAATTGGTGGAGATCATTTGGCTCTATTTCCAAACCGCCATCGCACATGTCAACTATTCATCCCGGCAGCGCGCCTACGGTGACGGACTCAAGAAACTCGAACCGGGCGATTGGTCAAAGCTGCTGGTTCCCGATTGGCGTGGTTGGGATGCCGATTCCATTGATTTGGCTCTCAAACTTGCAAAGGATGCCATGACGTGCAGTGAAGATCAGTTGGGTATTGTTCTGCAATCCATGGAGGCATTGGTCCGGAAAAACTTGAGTCACCACGTTGCTGATTTGCCAAAACGAACTGTGGGCGAGCAGCTCTGCCTGGTCTGACTTACAAGACTGGTGAAGTGGCGTTAAAGGTCACCGCGCCGGCTTGATGCGCCAGTACAACGCTGGCAACACCGGCGAATCGGTTCGCCGATTAATGGCGGGATAATGCGCGGTGTGTGGCACGCGTTTTGCGTGATGCAAACATCACCGACATCAAGCACTTTTGATACAGGTCGCGCCACAATCCCAGTTTGTTTTTAACCCCCAAGGAGACGCCATGGTCACTTCTAACAAAGCCCCAAGCAAGACGGCAGCAACTGACAAAGCTGCGCCGAAAAAGGCAAGCGCTGCCAAAACCGCCGCAGCCGCAACACCGGCGACCAAGCCAGCGCCCGCAAAATCTGAGGCAGTCAACAACCCGACTGTCGCCAAAAAGATGGATGCACCTGTTGCTGCTGCCGCACCTGCCCCTGCCCCTGCCGCTGCTGCACCAGCGCCGGCCCCGGTTGCCGTTGCACCAGCACCTGTAGTTGCTGCGCCAGCACCGGCCCCGGTCGCCGTTGCACCGGCACCTGTAGCTGCTGCACCAGCACGTGCCCCGGTTGCCGTTGCACCAGCACCGGCACCAGCACCAGCACCTGCTGCGCCAGCACCAGTACCTGAAGTCGCCACGGCAAAAGCCGACATCGAGCCGCCAGCAATAAAACAAGCCCTCAGCAAGACACCGGTTACCCCGGTCCCGGCATCAGCCGCAATCGCCACCGTGTTGACCACCGAAAAGCGTAACCAATACATCGCCGTCGCCGCTTTTCATATTGCCGAACTTCGCGGTTTTGCCTCCGGCGACCCGTTAAACGACTGGCTGGCCGCCGAAGCCGAAGTGGACCGGCTGATCGCCAGCGGCCACACTTTCGACTAGCTCAGCCAACAATACTGCGCATCCACGGCGGCAGTTCAATCGCTTTTTGCTTGGGGAAGTCCACCCAGATGGTGGTGGCTCCGCCTGCCGCGTAAATCAGGTCCGGCTGGTCGGCCACTTCCATGGTGGCCCAGGTCTCAAAGGTGGTGCGGGCAGCATCGCTGGCATACATCTTGACCAGCACATCCCCCGGGTACTCCAACTGCTTGTAAAAGTTGCAAAAAGCGTTGATGATCACCGGACCTTCACCCAGCGGATTGGGCATGCCGCCAATGGCGCGCAACCAGTCAATCCGCACCGTTTCCAGGTACCTGAAATAGGTGGTGTTGTTGACATGCCCCATGGCATCCATGTCACCCCAGCGGATCGGGATCAAGGTTTCAAACACCAGTTTCTTGTTGTCTGGAATGTCAAATTTCATGTTTTTTCCTGAGTTGCAAACAACTGTTGGCTGCTATCTGGTGTTCTTGGGCTGCCCCGACCAGTTGATCGTATCGGCAACAAACACCTCCATCACCAGCAGCGCTGCGCCATGCCAAACAAACACCGAGCGGCGCGCCGGAAAGGCCGCGCGCACGCTGCGCTGACCGGTTGCCGCCTGCCAGCAAGCCTGGACATGACGCTGCAATCGGCTCCCCTGCGCCAGCCGGGCAAACGCCAACTGGCTGCGCACCATGCCGGCACGATTGAACAACACATCGGCCAGCGGCCGCGAACCCAGCCCGCGCAGCGAACGCCAGGCACCGACTGAATCGACATGCCGGGTCACGCTGCGGGCAAATACCAGCGGAACGTCATCCACCCGCAACAGCACTTCGCGGGCATAACCGGCGCGCCCACCAGCGCTGCCCAGTGCCCGGGCCTCATCAACCGTCAGCGACTGGCGGCGCTGGTTCAAGACTTGTACCGTAAAGCGCTCGCCGGTAGCAGCCAGACGCGCACTCAGCGAGCCGGGTGCCTGCAGCCAGCGGCGCAGCTTGCCGCGTACCGGATTACGTTGCGACCAGCGCGTCATCGGTGCGCCTGAATCGATGCCAATATGCCCAACGTGAACAGCAGCGCGGCCAGCCACTGCGCCGCAGCCGGCCAGACGCCACCCCAGGCAAACGAATAGAGCAGACCAAACAGCGTCTCGCTGACGATCAGTTGGCCGCACAAACTGACGCTCAATTGCTGGCTGGCCAGGTTCCACAAGATGCTGGCGGCCCAGCCTGCACCAATCCCGGTTACTATACAAACAATAGCTGTCAGCGCAATGCCATCAAGGGCTAGAAGCACTTTTGGCTCTGAACCGGTAAACAGCCACAGCAGCAGCGCGCCCAGGCCGGTGGCAATGCCAATCCAGTTGGTCCACTCGGTCGCGCTGATTTCCGGGTGGCGTTTCAGCCAGGCTGCATTGAGCAGCGCAAAAGCCGTCCAGCTCAGCATGGCGGCCACCGCCAGCGCCACGCCCCACCAAAAGTCTTTGCCGTCAACTGGCAGCCGGGCCGCGTTCGACAGTGACGCGTGCATCATCAGCGCCAGTCCGGCGGCCGTCAACAGCAGGCCCGGCAGCAGCGCTGACCACTTCAGGCCCAGCGGCTTGCCCAGCAGCATGACCCAGATTGGAATGGTGCCAATGATCAGCGTCGGGACTTCGGAGCCGGCCGCATGGATGGCTTGCGCCAGCAGCAAATAGTAGCCGGTAGCCCCGAGCAGGCTCAAGCCCAGAGCGCTTGCCGCCTGGCGCCAGGTCGGCATGGCGTGGCGACTGCGGGCCAGCAGCATGGCCAGCGCGGCGATGGCCCCAAAACTGACAAAACGACCGGCCGTCAGGTCAACCGAAGACAGGCCTGGCGTCATGCGTGGCGCCACAAACACCATGCCCCACAGGGCGCCGGCCAACAGCCCGGCGGCAATGCCGCTCCACAGCCCAAGCGGGTTGGCAGACAGGGTTTTAGACACCAAAGCCGTCATCGGCAGAAATCACGGCACCGTTGATGAAATGGCTTTGGTCCGAACACAGCATGACGATCAGCGCATCAAGGTCCTGCGGCTGGCCGACCCGCTTGCGCGGCAGCAGTTGCAGCAGTTTTTGCCCGGCATCGGTCTGCCAGTGCGCATGGTTGAGTTCGGTGTCGATGTAGCCTGGGCAAATGGCGTTGACGTTGATGCCAAACTTGCCCCATTCCAGCGCCATGGCACGGGTCATCTGAATCACCGCCGCCTTGCTCATGGCATACACCCCGATCTTGGGCAGCACCCGCAAACCGGCCATGGAAGCCACATTGACAATGCGCCCGCCGGTAAAGCTGCCCGGCGCTGCGCCTTGTGCGCGCGCCAGCATGCGTTTGCCGACCTCTTGCGCGACAAAAAAAGCGCCTTTGACGTTGGTGTCAAACATGAAATCATAGTCATCTGCGCTGACATCCTGCAGACGCTGGGTGGTACTGACACCCGAGTTGTTGACCAGAATGTCGATCGAGCCGACCTCGGTCTCGGCATGGGCTACCGCCGACTTGATTGAATCGTGATCGGTCACATCCAGCGCGATGACATGGGCATCGCCCCCGTCGCCGTCAATCTGGGCGCGCAAGTCCTTGAGTTTTTCAATGCGTCGGCTGGCCAGCACCACGGCGGCACCGGCCCCTGCCATGGTGCGGGCAAACTGGGCACCCAACCCACTGGAGGCCCCGGTGATAAAAGCCACCCGGCCCGACAAGTCAATGCTGTAAGCCATATTGAATCTCCTTGATGTTATGAATAGAACGACCGTTCTATTATGTGCATTTTCGGTGCCCCTAAAATTACGTTTTGTATTAGACAATCCAATCCGTCAACTTTCATGGACTCACGCCCACCCCAAATGATGAAACCGGTCGCCCTGAGCGCAGTCGAAGGGCATGCGGTTCGACCCTGGGACAAGCTCAGGACAGGGCAAGCTCACAGCGCGCAAGCCTTGGCCGGTTCCGCACAATAAACATCCAACAATCAGCTAGAAAGAGAGAATCACCATGACCAATGAGGAAATCCTGGCCGAGTTTGGCCCCCGCGAGTCGATGGAATACGACGTTGTCGTTGTCGGCGGTGGACCCGCTGGCCTGGCAACGGCGATCCGGCTCAAGCAACTTGCCAGCGAAAAAGGCCAGGACATCTCTGTTGTGGTGCTGGAAAAAGGCTCCGAGCCGGGTGCCCACATTTTGTCGGGCGCGGTGCTTGACCCGCAATCGCTTTCCGAGCTGTTCCCCGACTGGAAGGCCAGGGGTGCCCCGTTGAACCAGCCAGTTACCGATGAGGCGATGCTGTTTTTGTCGGAAACTACCGGCTACCGCACGCCCAATATGCTGCTGCCCAAGTGCAGCCAGAACCACGGCAACTACATCATCAGCCTGGGGGCGCTGACACGCTGGCTGGCGGCCCAGGCAGAGAGTCTCGGTGTTGAGATCTTTCCCGGATTTGCCGCAGCCGAAGTGCTTTATACCGAAGCCGGTGCCGTCAAAGGTGTCGCCACCGGCAACATGGGTGTCGGCAAGGACGGCAAGCCGGGCGAGGCTTTTCAGATCGGCATGGAACTGCTGGGCAAATACACCATTTTTGCCGAAGGTTCGCGTGGCCACTTGGGCAAACAGTTGATTGCCCGCTACCAGCTTGATGCCGGCTGTGACCCGCAAAGCTACGGCATTGGCATCAAGGAGCTATGGGAAGTCGAGCCAGCGCGCCATGAACCCGGCCTGGTGCTGCACACGGCCGGCTGGCCGATGGACGATGCCACTTATGGCGGCTCTTTCATGTACCACATGGAAGACAACAAAATTGCCATGGGCTTCATCACCGGCCTGAACTACAGCAACCCCTACCTTAGCCCATTTGAAGAATTCCAGCGCTGGAAAACCCACCCCAACATCCGCTGGTATCTGGAAAACGCAGCAGGCGAAGTCACTGCCAAGCGGCTCGCCTACGGTGCCCGCGCCATCACCGCTGGCGGCCTGATGTCGCTGCCCAAGACGGTGTTTGCGGGCGGTGCGCTGGTGGGCTGCGATGCCGGCTTTTTGAATGTCAGCCGCATCAAGGGCAGCCACGCCGCCATCAAGTCGGGCATGCTGGCGGCAGAGGCGGCTTATGAGGCCGTCACCGCCGGTCGCGCCCAGGACGAGCTGGCGGCTTACCCGCAAGCGTTTGAGCAAAGCTGGCTCTATCTCGAACTCAACAAATCGCGCAATTTCAAGTCCTGGTTCAAATACGGCCTGCGTGTCGGCACGCTGATGAATGGGCTGGAGCAGTTTGGCTTGGGCGGCGCCATGCCCTGGACCATCCGCCGCGACAAGCCCGACCATGCCTACCTGAAACCAGCCGCCGAGTGCCAGCCGATTGAGTACCCGAAACCCGATGGCAAACTGACTTTTGACCGCTTGAGCAGCGTCTTCATCAGCAGCGCCAACCACGAAGAAAACCAGCCGGCGCACCTGACACTCAAGGATGCCTCGGTGCCGGTCAGCATCAACCTGGCCAAATACGCCGGACCAGAGGCCCGCTACTGCCCGGCCGGGGTCTATGAATTTGTCAAGAACGACAACGGCACCGACCGCCTGCAGATCAACGCCGCCAACTGTGTGCATTGCAAAACCTGCGACATCAAGGACCCGACACAAAACATTGTCTGGGTCACGCCCGAGGGCGGCGGCGGGCCGAATTACTCGATCATGTAGCAGCCCGGTCAGGGCTGGCCCACATCATGGTGATCAGCCGGGTAAAAATTTTGAGATGGGGCATGGTTTCTTCCTGAAAAAGTTGTTGGGTTGCTGCGCGCCATGAAGTTGGCAAACATCTGGTGACCATAAATATGCTTGCATTGGTAATATGTAGGCTTATTAAATCTTTTGAGGTCCATCATGCAAGTCTCGATACGCGAACTCAAAGCCAACCCGGCGCGCGCCATTGCCGCCATTCGCCCGGGCCAGCCGGTGCAGATCACCTCGCACCGCAAGGTGGTGGCTGAACTGGTGTTGCCGATCAACAAACCAGCACCGCCCAAAGTGCTCAGCGATGAAGAAGCGATGCAGCGGCTGGTTGATGCCGGCTACATCGCCCACCTGCCGACGCAGCCCTTGCGTTTGCCCAAGCCAGTGGTTTTTTCGCCTGACCCAAGCGGCCAAACCATGAGCGACTTGGTAATTGAACTGCGGGGGCCAAAGTGATTCTGTTTTGCGATACGTCGGCCCTGATGAAGCTGTTTGTGCAGGAACAGCACAGCGCCAGCATGCAAGCGGCTTTTCAGTCCGCCAGCCGGATCGCTGTCAGCCAGTTGACCTGGGTCGAGATGTGCGCAGCGCTGGCTCTCAAGCAGCGCACCCAGCAAATTGATGCACCACAAGCGGCGCAAGCTTTGCAGGAACTACAGCAGGAATGGGGCGGCTACAGCCAGCTTGCCGTCGATAGCGCCCTCATCACCAATGCTGGCGACCTTGCCCAAACCTTCGGTCTGCGCGCCTACGACAGCCTGCAACTGGCAAGCGTCTTGCGCATCCATAGCCAGGCCGGGGCCACCATGGCATTTTGCTGCTTTGACAAACAGCTCAACACAGCGGCTGGCGCACTGGGCATCCAACTCACGACCCCATGAAAAACCTGATCGCCCAGGGCATTGCCCGAAAATTGATCCGCTTTGAAGACAACGAAAAATACATTGTCTATATCCACCAAAACAAGCGCCGGAACTTTGACAACCCGGAGGAAAAAGTCCAGGCCGATGCCTTCCTGACGCTGGTCATCGACTACCAATACCCGGTAGGACAAATCTGGCAGTTTGTCAGCGTGCAAATGGGTTCCGACACACGCGAAGCCGACATGATCGTTTATGACGATGCACTTCGTCTCAAGCCGCTCATTGTGGTGGAGTGCAAAAAACAGGATGTCACCGAACTCGAATTTCAGCGTGCTGCCGATCAATGCTTCAGCTACGCCGTGGCGGAAGGGGCCAAATATGTCTGGACCACTTCCGGGCTAAAGGATGCCTATTACCAGGTTCCGGCAGACAAGCCCAAGGCGCGCATCACCGTCTCGGACATTCCCCAGTTTGGCATTAAAAAACTCGCGATTTACAAATATGCCTATGGCGGTGGCAGCACGCCAGAAGGCCAAAAGCTGCAACCACTCACCATCGTTACCCAGGACGAACTGACCGCCCGCTTCAAACAGGCGCATCAGGCGCTGTGGGGTGGCGGCGAGCTCAACCCCTCAGAAGCGTTTGACGAACTCGACAAGCTGATTTTTTGCAAAATTTGGGACGAGCGCAAACCGCGCAAACAGGGCCAGCCCTACGATTTTCAGATATTTGCCCTCGATACCGAAGAAGAAACCAACACCGCCCTGCACACCAGAATGCGTGCACTGTACGAAGAAGGCCGCAAAAAAGACCCGGAAGTCTTCAAAGACGATATCCGCCTGCGGGCCAGCAAAATCCGCGTGGTGGTCGGTTACCTGCAAGACATCAACCTGTCAGACACCGACCTCGACAGCAAGGGCCGCGCCTTCGAGACCTTTATGGGCTCGTTTTTTCGTGGCGACTTTGGCCAGTATTTCACCCCCCGACCGATCGTCAAGTTCATCGTTGATGTGCTGCCCATCACCCATGAAAGCCGCGTGCTGGACACCTCATGTGGCAGTGGCGGTTTTTTGCTGCACGCCCTGGACAAAGTGCGTTTTGAAGCCGACAGCTATTACCCGGACCAAATCGCCATGCCGTCCGAAGGCCGCCCGGAAGGCGCCCAGCACTTTCGCCACTGGCACGACTTTGCCGAGAAAAACCTGTTTGGCATCGAGATCAACGAGCAAATCGCCCGCACCGCCAAAATGAACATGATCATCCATGACGATGGTCACACCAACGTGGCAGCGGCAGACGGTTTGCTGCCACCCGACGAGTTGGCCCGAAAAACCGGCAACACCCAGTTCAAAGCCAACAGCTTTGACTTCATCATCACCAATCCGCCTTTTGGCTCCAGCGTGCGGCAAGCCGAGCAGGCGTACTTTCACAACTACCGGCTGGCGATCAAGGGTGCAGACTGGCTTAACCCAAAAAGCAAAGCTGCCAGCCGCCCGGCGCAAGACACCGAAATTTTGTTCATCGAGCAGTGCCACACCTATTTGCGCGAAGGCGGCTACCTAGCCGTCGTCATCCCCGACGGCATCCTGACCAACAGCAGCTTGCAATATGTGCGCGACCAGATCGAGAGCCTGTACCGCATCGTGGCCGTCATCTCAATGCCACAAACCGCCTTTGCCGCCACCGGGGCCGGGGTGAAAAGCTCGGTGCTGTTTCTGCGCAAACACAGCCAGCAGCAAACCAAACGCATCGAAGACCTGCGCCAGCGCCTGCAGGACGAGATCAAAAGGCAGCAGCAACTGGAAAAGCAACTGACCCGGCTGGAAGCCGAGAAAAAAGACACCCTGAAAAGGAAAACCGGCTTTGCCGGGGCCGATGCTGGCCGCCGCGCCGCGCTGCAACTGGTAGCGCTGCGCGAACAGCAGCCAGCAGAAAAAATCGACATTGAAGACACCCCGGCCTATGCCGCCTGGAAAAAAGAGGTCAGCGACCAGTTTGCCGATCGGGTCGATGCCATCAAATTTGCCGCCAGCCAAGCTTATGAAGCAGCGCTGCGCCAGGGACAGGATGATTACGATATTTTTATGGCGATTGCCGAAACTATAGGTTATGACTCAACAGGAAATCCGACCAAGAAAAATGATCTCATTGGAATAAGTGTTGAATTATTAAAATTTATTCAATCTAATAAATTTATCTCGAATGAATCATGTTTTATAAAATCGCTTGATGACATCGTTACTTATCAGCGATGGGATCCATTATTTCATCAGTTTAATGTTTTTCAATTTGCTGCTAAGCATTCTATTCGCTTCTTACGTCTTGGAACTCTAACGAAATATATACGAACAGGTTTTGCGGCTGGAAAATCAGATCAGGAAATGGAAACTGGAACTGGTGTTATTCAAATTAGGCCAACAAATATTAATGAGGACCGCGATTTGATATTTGATCGAAATGTATATTTACCTTTCGCATTGATTCAAGAGTATCCAAAAGACATATTAGAAAGAGGTGAAGTACTTTTCAATAACACAAACAGTCAGGATTTGGTAGGTAAAACAACTTATTTTGATTTTGATGGTGATTACTTTTGCTCTAATCACATCACGCGCATTGCAACAAATATTGAAAAATTGGATCCAAAATATTTAACTTATATTCTCAATGCTTATCAGAGAATGAAGATTTTTTATCGCATGTGTGTCAACTGGAACAACCAGTCTGGAATCAATGCTGATGCGCTGAAAAATTTACTGGTTCCTGTACCGGAAATGAAAGAGCAAAAACGCATTGTTGCCAAACTTTGCGAGCTAGAAGTCGAAGCTGCAACCCTGCGCCAGCAAGCCAAACAAAAACTTGACGACGCAAAATCCCAAGTCGAAAAGCTGATTCTGGGCAGCCCTTGACGCTTCCAGCAGTCAAGTCCTTCGCGCTTTGGTCACGTTGAATGAAAACGATTGATTTTAAAAATAGCTATGCTAAAGATAGCTGTCAGCGCTTTACCAGCAAGGGCTAGAGGTCTTTTTTACATATAAATCCTTGAGTAAGACACGCTCCATGTCAACCTTGCCAGCAGAAGCCCTCGACCAAATGGTCAACATCATCGTCAGCGAAGTTGACCCGGAAACCGTCATCCTGTTTGGCTCGCACGCCAGGGGCGATGCCAGACCGGATTCTGACGTTGACCTGATGGTGATTGAGCAGGCACCTTTTTCAGCGCAACGCAGTCGCCGTGCAGAAACTGCCCGTCTGTCGATGGCGCTGCGCGACTTTCCGTTTGCCAAAGACATCCTGCTCTACAGCCGCGACGAATTCGACTACTGGAAAGATTCCCCGAACCATGTGGTAGGCCGTGCCCAGCGCGAAGGAAAAGTGCTTCATGTCAGACCTTAAACAAGCCCAGGCCATGCTGCGTATGGCACACCGCGACCTCAAGGCGCTCGGTGGCATGCATGATGACGCCGTGTTTGCCGATGAAATTTTTGGTTTTCATGTGCAGCAGGCGGTTGAAAAAAGCCTCAAAGCTTGGATGTGCGCGATCGGCATAACTTACCCGTTTACCCATCACATTAACCGCTTGCTGATGCTGCTCAAGGAAGCGGGGATGAATGTCGATGCCTTTTGGTGGGCCGATGAGTTCACCATCTATGCCCATCAAGCGCGCTATGAGGAGGGCCACCTCAGCGCCGATGCACCGCTGGATCGGGATCAAATCCTGGCAGCCGTCGCCAGTCTGGTACAAAAAATTAACACTCAAATCAAAAACATCCAGACCCATGCCCTGCCCAAGCCACCGCCTTCAGGCAGCAATTGACACTTCCAGCAGTCAAATGAATACCATTGATTTCAAAGCAGCTATGCTAATAATAGCTACTAGCGCTTTACCAGCAAGGGCTAGAAGTCTTTTTTATATATAAATCCTGCAGCCAAGCACGCCCCATGTCAACATTGCCAGCAGAAGCCCTCAACCAGATGGTCAGCATCATCGTCAACGAAGTTGACCCGGAAACCATCATTTTGTTTGGCTCGCACGCCCAGGGTGGCGCCAGGCCGGATTCTGGGCGCATTGCCCAGTCGAGGCTTATGCCAACGACGGTTTTTTTGAACACCACGGATCAACAGCGCAGAGGATAAAGCGGCAGCTTAATTCGGGTTTTCAAAAAACAGGTAGTTCGAGCCGTAGTCGCTGATCTCGAAATAGACCTTTTTTTCCCCTGAGTCCACGACAAAGTTCAGGTTGGCATCAAACACGCCATAGCCAAAACGGTAGGCGCGCGGCTTGCCGTCTTCGGTCCCCATGGCCGTACTGAGTTTGTCGATCTTGATAAAGCGGCGCACCAGCTTGTCACCGGCATAAAACTCCAGCACGCCATTGGTGCCGGTCCAGTTCTGAATGTCGCGGCTGATCTTGTTCTGCTGTTCCTGGGTGCAGGCATTCAGAAGGAAAAGGGCTGCAGCCCCCGCCAGCACTGCGCTGACAGCTCTATATTGAATAGCATTCATGGCATCATCGATCTCGCTTGGGTTGAAGAATCATCGGCCTTTGCGGCCGTCAAACGCTGACGCAGCGCCTCATACAGACAAACACCGCTGGCCACCGACACGTTCAGGCTTTCGACTGCGCCGCGCATGGGAATGCTGACCAGTTCATCACAGGTTTTGGCCGTTAACTGGCGCATGCCGTCGCCTTCGGCACCCAGCACCAGCGCGACCGGCCCGGTCAGGTCGGCCTGGTACAGCGTTTTGGCGGCTTGGTCGCTGGTGCCGATGATCCAGATATTGCGATCCTTGAGTTCATTCAAGGTGCGCGCCAGGTTGGTCACCATGAAATACGGCACGGTTTCGGCGGCCCCGCTGGCCACCTTGGCCACGGTGGCGTTGATGCCCGCCGCATGGTCTTTGGGCGCAATCACCGCATGCACACCGGCGCCATCGGCCACCCGCAGGCAGGCACCCAGGTTGTGCGGGTCGGTCACGCCGTCGAGCACCAGGATCAGCGGCTGCTCGCGCTCGGATGCCGGTTTGTCGGCTTGGGATGCCTCCAACTGTTCCAGCAACTCGTCGAGTGACGTGATCTGGGCAAGTTCATGCACCCTGGCCGCCACCCCCTGATGCCCGTGGCTGCCCGACATTTTGGCCAGCCGCATGCCGTCGGCCTCAATCAGGCGCAGGCCGGATTCATTCACCTTGTCAACAAACTGGCGCATGCGGGCATCGCGCCGCGCCGGATCAAAATAAACCTCAATGATGGATTTGGGCGCAGTTTTCAGCCGCACGCCCACAGCATGAAAGCCGAACAGAACTTTTGGATTTGACATTTTCAGATTATCGCTGGCGCTATTTCAGCGCTGCAGGGCAAGCCGGCACCGCCCGTGGCGTTTTTTGACCGGCCGCGCGGATGATCACAGCCAGCGGGTGAACTCACCCACCGGTATCCGTGGCGTGATGAAAGAATTCACCACGGCAGCTTCATCGGCATAGCCCAGCGCCATGGCGCACACCAGCATTTCACTATCGGTGGCACCAAGGTGCGGCAAAATAATGCTGGCAAAACCATTCCAGGCGGCTTGCGGGCAGGTGTGCAGGCCATGCGCCCGCGCAGCGATCATCAGGCTTTGCACAAACATGCCGTAATCCAGCAGTGAACCGCGACCCATGACACGGTCTATCGTGAATATCAGCCCAACCGGTGCATCAAAAAAACGGTAGTTGCGCTGGTGCTGCAAGTGCATCTTGTCCTTGTCGCCCTTGCCAATGCCCAGCACGCCATACAGTCCCCAACCGTTTTCACGCCGGCGCTCAATGTAGGGGCTGACCCATTTGCCGGGGTAATAGTCATATTCCTCCTGGTACTGCGCGGCAAGTGCCGGGTCTGCGCGCAGGGCGTCATGGGCGGCGCAAACCTTGGCAACCAAGGCATTGCGGCTGTCGCCTTGCAGCACATAAACCTTCCAGGGCTGGGTATTGGTGCCTGACGGGGCACGACTGGCCACCTCCAGCAGATGTTCGATGGTTTCCCGCGGCACATCTTGCCCGGTAAAGGCGCGTGTTGACATGCGCGAGGTGATGGCTGCCTCAACGGCGGCAGCTTGCCCGGCCCGGCTGGCGGGTGTGGTGGTCATGAAAATTTCTCCAGAACTGATTTCAATCGGGTGGGAAATGGCGGCACTTACGGTTGCTGGTCTTTCAGCAAATCGCGCAGTCGTCTGGCTGCTGGCACCAGCGGTGTGCGGCTGCGGGTCCAGGCACCCTGCTCGGAGGGCGACAGCGCCCGGCCCCGGCTCATGAACCAGGAAGCCACCTTGTACAAGCCGAGCTTGCTATAAACCTGCGACCAGACGCTCCACACCGCCGACGCCGCCATGCTGCGCGCCGCACCGCTGCCGCGCAAAGTGGCATCGTCACTGTCGGGCCGGGCCTGCGCTTCGTTGCGCAAACGCACCAGAATGTCGGTGATGGGAATCTTCACCGGGCAGACTTCGGCACAGGCACCGCACAGGGTGGAGGCAAAAGCCAGCGGATAAGTCGCATCCAGGCCGAGCATGTGCGGCGAGATGATGGCGCCAATCGGCCCCGGATAGGTGGTGCCGTAGGCATGGCCGCCAATGCGCGCATAGACCGGGCAATGGTTCATGCAGGCACCGCAGCGGATGCACTGCAGGGTGGCGCGCAGTTCGTCATCGGCATAGGCCTGGGTGCGCCCGTTGTCCAGCAAGATCAGATGCACCTCTTGCGGGCCGTCTTTTTCACCTGGCTGGCGTGGCCCGCTGATCATGTTGACATAAGTTGTCACCGGTTGGCCGGTGGCCGAGCGCGTCAACAGGCTCACCAGCGGCGGCAGATGTTCGAGCTTTTCCAGCACTTTCTCAATACCGGTAATGGCAATATGCACCTTGGGCACGGTGGTGCACATGCGGCCATTGCCCTCGTTTTCGATCAGACACAGCGTGCCGGTTTCGGCCACACAGAAGTTCACGCCAGACAAACCAATGTCGGCCTCGGCAAATTTGTGCCGCAATACCCGTCGGCCAATCTGGATCAGCGCATCCACATCTTCGGTGTAAGTCACCCCGGGCACTTCATCGGCAAACAGTTGGGCGATTTCCTGCTTGGTTTTGTGGATGGCCGGCATGATGATGTGCGATGGTGCCTCACCGGCAAGCTGCACGATGTACTCGCCCATGTCGGACTCAAAAGCTTCAATGCCGGCCGCTTCCATGGCATGGTTGAAGCCAATCTCTTCACTCACCATCGACTTGCCCTTGATGATGCGCCGGGCATCGACACGCCGGGCAATGCCAAGCGCAATCGCGTTGGCTTCATCGGGTGTTTCTGCCCAGTGCACCTGAACCCCGCGGGCGGTCAGATTGGTTTCAAGCTGCTCCAGCAGGCGCGGCAGATGGGCTAAGCTATAGCGACGAATCTGGGCACCCAGCTCGCGCAGACCCTGCAACTCGTCCTGATCGGCAAACTGGGCACGGCGCTTGGCCTGCAAGAAGTCCATGGCGCCGCGAAAATTCTTGCGCTGCGCCGGGTTATTGAGCACCTGACGGCTGCGCTCCTTGAAGTCTTCGGTCGGGCGGATTGGAATAACCTGGCTCATGATAGGACTCCTGATGCTTGCCGCAACAGCACCACCAGTTCGCGCGGGCCGTGCGCGCCGTAGGCCAGCGTTTGCTGGATATCGGCAGTTTTGGAAGGGCCGCAAATCAGCAGGGCATTGGTCGGCATGCCGGCGGCCCAGCCTTCGCTTTGCATGGCCGAGTGAAAGTCGGCGTGAATGCGGTCCACATCAAGCAGCACAAAATGCAATGAAGGCACCAGCGACATCAGCCGGGGTTCACTCGGGCTGGGCCACAAAATCAGGCTGCCGGTTTCCGCCACCGCCCCTCTGGCCAGAGTCAATGCGGCATCGATGCCGTCAAACAACTGGTCTTGCCAGACATCAATCGGTTGGTCGTAATGCACGATTTGCAGCGTTTCAGGCGCCTGGGCTGCCAGCTCGGTGCCGTGCGGCGTAGCCGAGCCGATCAACAGGTGGCGCAAGCCCTTGCTGGCGGCGATGGCCAGCAACACAGTTGCCCAATTGGCGTGGGTCACGTCATGGACTTCGGTTTTGACCGCTTCCAGTGCGGTGCGAAGCCTTGCGGCACGTTGCGTGCTGTTTTCGTTGCGGCCATGTGCGTCAAACCAGGCCGCCACATCGGGCAGCGTCGGCATGGTTGTGATGGCGGTGGCGCGCAAACGCGCCAAAATTTGGTCCCGTGCGCTCATGGCGCGGCCTCCTGGCCCAAGTTGGTGCGGTTCCACAAAAAGCTGGCCAGGTGCTGGCCCGGCAATGATGCCGCCGTGCGACCCGCCAGTTCATCCTGTTTGGCGGCACGCCCTGTTATGTTGAGCAGGCAGCCACAGTCGGCACTGACCACACATTGCGCCCCGCTGTCCTTGATGCTGGCGACCTTGTCGGTCACGATGGCCTCTGATATGTCGGGGTGCAGCAGGGCAAACGTGCCGCCAAAGCCGCAACACTCGTCGATGCGGGCTTGTTCCACCACCTTGACATGGCCCAAGGTGTCGAGCAGCGCGGCGCTGGTTTCGTGCGAGCCCATCTGGCGGCGTGCGTGGCAAGAGGTGTGCAGTGCCACCGTGCAATCGACACCGGCATCGGCACGGCTGAAATTGACCACATGCACTAGAAATTCGCTCAACTCATAGATACGTTCGGACAGTTCCAGCGCCCTGGCATGCAGCACCGGATCATCGGCAAACAGGTGCGGGTAATGCAGGCGCATCATGCCGCCGCACGAACCCGAGGGCACCACCACCGGCCAGGGTTGGGCAAACAGATTGAGCTGGTGCAAGGCCACGGCACGCGCCTCATCCGGGTAACCGCTGCTGTGCGCCGGCTGGCCGCAGCAGGTTTGGGCTTGCGGGTAATGCACCCGAATGCCCTCGCGCTCAAGCAGCCGAACCGTGTCAAGCCCGGCCTGTGGCGTGAACTGGTCGATCAGGCAGGTTGCAAACAAATAAACATCGCCCGGTTTCTCGGGATACTTTCGCGGCAATGAGGTGAATTGGCCCATGGTTTGTCTCCTTCGTTGTTGTGGCGCAATGATGCCACGTTACTGGCAGCCGGTCGGACTTGACCCGACAGCACAATAGACACAGTTGCCACACCCAAGGAGGACGAGATCGTTGGCTGCTGTACCGCGTGGAACGGGGCTTGCTTAATCGGCCCTTTTTCTAAGCACTTTCGGGCTGTAGCCCTTGCTGGTCAAGCGCAGTTAGCTACATTATAAATAGCTATTTTCCTGCTGCACCGAGCACGGCAGTCGGCCCATCGGTCGCCGTGACCACAACCCGGCAGCCACCGCGCCGATCCTGCCAACTCCCTTGCAATCGGTCGTTTTTACACTCTTTTTACAGCCAGTTGATAAAACTCAACCCCGTTTTTACGCGGCACTGCGCACACTTCTCTCATCTCAACGACAAAGGAGTGAACATGGATCTGGTCTATCTCGGCGTTATCGCCGGCTTGTGGGGCTTGATGGTATTGCTGGTGCGAGGCTTCGTGCGGCTAGAGCAAGCCAAAGGAGCGCGCCCATGATCAGCCTGGAAGTTCTCTATGGTTTTGGCGGCATGTGCGCCATCGCGCTGCTGGTTTATCTGGTTTATGCGCTGCTGCGCGCCGAGGAGTTTTGATGAGCACATCATCATGGGGCTTGCTGGCCCTTTTCCTCGCAGTCTTGCTGCTGACCGCCTGGCCGCTTGGCCGGTGGCTGGCAGACTTGAGCACTGGCCAACTGCCGGCCTGGATGCTGCGGGCCGAGGCTCCGCTGTACCGGCTGGCGGGCACCTCGGCCAGCCAGTCGATGCACTGGTCGCACTATGCACTGGCGTTGCTGGCCTTTAACGCCATGGGTGTGCTGGTGGTTTATGCCCTGCAGCGGCTGCAAATCTGGCTGCCGCTTAATCCGGCTGGCATGGCCGCTGTCTCGCCTGACTCGGCCTTCAACACCGCCGTCAGCTTTGTCACCAACACCAACTGGCAGGGCTACGCGGGTGAATCGACCATGAGTTACCTGACCCAAATGCTGGCGCTGGCGGTGCAGAACTTTTTATCGGCCGCCACCGGCATTGCTGTGGCCTTTGCGTTGATGCGCGGCTTTGCCGGGCGCTCGACTGGTGTCATCGGCAACTTCTGGGTTGATGTCACGCGTGTCACGGTCTGGCTGCTGCTGCCGCTGTCGCTGGTGTTTGCCCTCTTTTTGGTGGGCCAGGGCGTCATCCAGAACTTTGATGCCTACCAAGATGTGACGACGCTGGAGGCCACCCGCTTCCAGCAGCCCAAAATCGGCCCTGATGGCTTGGCACTGAAAGACGACCAAGGCAATCCCGTCATGGAACAGGCCATGACCGACAAGCAAACCCTGGCCATGGGGCCGGTCGCATCGCAGGAAGCCATCAAGATGATTGGCACCAATGGTGGCGGCTTTTTCAACGCCAACTCGGCCCACCCGTTTGAAAATCCCACGGATTTAAGCAACCTGCTGCAGATGCTGGCGATATTTCTGATACCTGCTGCCCTGTGCTTTGCCTTTGGCCGCGAGGTCGGCGACCTGCGCCAGGGCTGGGCCGTGCTGGCCGCGATGACCCTGCTGTTTGTGCTGGCCGTCATGGTCATCACGCCTGCCGAGCAGGCCGGCAACCCGCTGATCGGGGCGCTGGGAGTGGATCAAAGCGTAAGCCACCTGCAAGCAGGCGGCAACATGGAGGGCAAGGAAGTCCGCTTTGGCATCACCGCCTCAAGCCTGTTTGCCGTGATCACCACCGCTGCCTCCTGTGGTGCCGTCAACGCCATGCATGACTCCCTCACGCCGCTGGGCGGCATGGTGCCGATGGTGCTGATGCAGCTCGGCGAAGTGGTGTTTGGCGGGGTTGGCAGCGGCCTTTATGGCATGTTGATCTTTGCCATGCTGGCAGTGTTTATTGCCGGCTTGATGATTGGCCGCACGCCGGAGTACCTTGGCAAGAAGATCGAAGCGCATGAAATGAAGCTGACCTCGATCGCCATTCTGGTAACCCCGCTGCTGGTGCTGGCTGGCACCGCCATCGCCGTGCTGGCAGATGGCGGCCGCGCCGGTGTGGCCAATCCCGGCGCGCATGGTTTCTCTGAAATTCTCTATGCCTTGAGTTCTGCGGCCAACAACAACGGCAGCGCCTTTGCCGGCCTGTCGGCCAACACCCCGTTTTACAACCTGCTTCTGGGGCTGGCGGTATGGCTGGGGCGCTTTGGCGTGATCGTGCCGGTGCTGGCCATTGCCGGTGCGCTGGCTGCCAAAAAGCGCCTGGCCGTCACCTCCGGCACCATGCCCACCCATGGCCCGCTGTTCGTCATGCTGCTGATCGGCACGGTACTGCTGGTCGGCCTGCTCAATTACGTGCCTGCCCTGGCGCTCGGGCCAATAGTTGAGCACCTGATGCTGTGGCCAGTCCGGTAAACCGTCAACATCAAATAAGCGAGTTCATCCCATGAAAAGCAAAACTACCCTGGCGCTGTTTGACCCGGCGCTGGTTCAGCCAGCCGTGCGGGCGGCCTTTGCCAAACTGAGCCCGCAGGCCCAGTGGCGTAATCCTGTGATGTTTGTGGTCTATGTCGGCAGCATCCTGACCACCTTGCTGGGCCTGCAGGCGCTGCAAGGCCAGGGCGAGGCACCAGCAGGCTTTATCTTTGCCGTGGCTGTCTGGCTGTGGTTTACCGTGCTGTTTGCCAACTTTGCCGAGAGTCTGGCCGAAGGCCGGGCGCAAGCCCAGGCTCAATCGCTGCGCAGTCTGAAAAAAAGCACCTGGGCCAAGAAGTTCCAGAGCCCCTTGAACAAAGTCTTTCATGGCAGCGCCTGGCTGCCCGAACAGGCCGAGTTCCTGCGCAAGGGCGATGTGGTGCTGGTCGAAGCGGGCGACATGATTGCGCTGGACGGCGAGGTCATTGAAGGTGTCGCCTCGGTCAACGAAAGCGCCATTACCGGCGAATCAGCGCCAGTGGTGCGCGAGTCGGGCGGTGATTTTTCTGCCGTCACCGGCGGCACCCTGGTGCTGTCAGACTGGCTGGTGGTGCGCATCACGGTCAATCCGGGTGAATCCTTTCTGGACCGCATGATCAGCATGGTTGAAGGTGCCAAACGCCAAAAAACCCCCAACGAGATTGCGCTGTCGATTTTGCTGGTGGCGCTGACCATCGTGTTTCTGGTCGTCACCGTCACGTTGCTGCCGTTTTCGCTGTTTAGCGTGCAAGCTGCCGGTGCCGGCACGGCCGTCAGCCTGACGGCGCTGGTGGCGCTGCTGGTGTGCCTGATTCCGACCACCATCGGCGGCCTGCTGTCGGCGGTCGGTGTGGCGGGCATGAGCCGCATGATGCAGGCCAATGTGATTGCCACCTCGGGCCGCGCGGTCGAGGCCGCCGGTGATGTCGATGTGCTGCTGCTCGACAAAACCGGCACCATCACCCATGGCAACCGGCAGGCCGCTGCCTTCCTGAATGCGCCGGGCGTGACACCGGAACGACTGGCAACCGTGGCAGCACAGGCTTCAATGACCGACGAAACCCCCGAAGGCCGCAGTGTCGTGGCCCTGGCGCAGCGTCTGTTTGCACCTGAACCAAGCAGCGGCGACAGCCAGGACGTGCCGTTTTCAGCGCAAACCCGCATGAGCGGTGTCGATATCAGGCACCCGGACGGCAGCACGCAACAGTTGCGCAAGGGCGCGGTGGATGCGGTACGCAGACACATTGAAGCCCAGGGCGGCCAACTACCGGTAGACGTGGCGCGTGCCGCGGACGAGGTGGCACGCCGTGGCAGCACGCCGCTGGCGGTCAGCGAGGGCAACACGGTGCTTGGCATTGTGGAACTCAAGGACATCGTCAAGTCAGGCATCAAGGAGCGTTTCATCGAACTGCGCCGCATGGGCATCAGGACCGTCATGATCACCGGCGACAACAAGCTGACCGCTGCTGCCATCGCAGCCGAAGCCGGGGTCGATGACTTTCTGGCCGAGGCTACGCCCGAGGACAAACTCAAGCTGATTCGCCAGTACCAGGCCTCAGGCCAGTTGGTGGCGATGACCGGCGACGGCACCAACGATGCCCCGGCACTGGCCCAGGCCGATGTGGCGGTGGCCATGAACAGCGGCACCCAGGCCGCCAAGGAAGCTGGCAACATGGTCGATCTGGACTCCAACCCGACCAAGCTGCTGGAAATTGTGGAAACCGGCAAGGCGCTGCTGATGACACGCGGCTCGCTCACCACGTTTTCGATTGCCAACGACGTGGCCAAGTACTTTGCCATCATCCCGGCAATTTTTGTCAGCACTTACCCGCAACTGGCGGCGCTGAATCTGATGCAACTGGGCAGCCCGTCGTCGGCCATCCTGTCGGCGGTGATCTTCAACGCGCTGATCATCGTGTTCCTGATTCCGCTGGCGCTCAAAGGTGTCAAATACCGTGCCATGGGAGCCAGTGCCTTGCTGCGTCGCAACCTGCTGATTTATGGCGCAGGTGGCCTGATCGTGCCCTTTGTCGGCATCAAGGTCATTGATGTGCTGCTGGTGGCCATGCATCTGGCCTGAAGCGGCTGGCGTCAGGTTCTCAACACACAAGCCAAGGAAATTTTCATGAAAACCATTGTTCGTCCGGCACTCGTGCTGTTTTTCATCCTCACACTGCTGACCGGTGTGGCCTATCCGCTGCTGGTCACCGGCCTGGCGCAAGCGCTGTTTCCGGCGCAAGCCGGCGGCAGCCTGATCCTGCGCAACGGCAAGCCGGTGGGTTCAACGCTGATTGGCCAGAACTTCACCGACCCCAAACATTTCTGGGGTCGCCCGTCGGCCACCGGACCGATGCCCTACAACGCCCAGGCATCGAGTGGCTCCAACCTGGGGCCGCTGAACCCGGCGCTGACCGATGCCGTCAAGAGCCGCATCGAAGCGCTGCGGGCCGCCGATCCGGGCAACACGGCACCGGTGCCGGTGGACCTGGTGACGGCATCAGCCAGCGGGCTTGATCCGCACATCAGCCCGGCTGCGGCCAACTTTCAGGTGGCCCGCGTGGCCAAAGCGCGCGGCCTGCCTGCGGCCAAGGTCCAAGCACTGGTAGAACACGCCATCCAGCACCCGCTGGCGGCCTGGCTGGGCGAGCCTGGTGTCAATGTGTTGCAACTCAATCTGGCGCTGGATGCGTTGCGCTGACCCTGGAGGCATGAGGCCCCATCGACAAATGCCTAAGAGAGGAACCCGTCTTTGAACCACCTTGACGACACCCGCCCCGACCCCGATGCGCTGCTGGCGCAACTGCGCGACGAGGACCAGCGCGCCCAGCGTGGCAAGCTGCGCATTTATTTCGGTGCCAGCGCCGGTGTCGGCAAAACCTACGCCATGCTCAATGCCGCAAGGCTGCTCCATCAAGCCGGCCAGAACCTGCTGGTCGGCGTGATCGAGACCCATGGCCGCCAGGAAACCGCCGAACTGCTGTCCGGCCTGCCGATACTGCCGCTGCGCCAACTGCCCTACCGGGGACAAACGCTGCAGGAATTCGACCTGGACGCGGCGCTGGCCGCGCATCCGCAGGTGCTGCTGGTGGACGAACTGGCGCACAGCAATGCGCCGGGCTCGCGCCACCCCAAACGCTGGCAGGATATAGAAGAACTGCTGGAGGCCGGCGTCGAGGTCTGGTCGGCACTGAATGTGCAGCATCTGGAAAGCCTCAATGGCACGGTGGGTGCCATCACCGGCATTCGCGTCAACGAAACCGTGCCCGATACGGTGCTCGACCGCGCCGACGAGATCATTTTGGTCGATGTCACGGTCGATGAGTTGCTCAGCCGCCTGAAAGCCGGCAAAGTCTATCTGCCGCAGCAAGCCGAGCGTGCCACGCAAAACTTCTTTCGCAAAGGCAATCTGATTGCCCTGCGCGAAATCGCCCTGCGGCGCACCGCCGAGCATGTGGGTGACGATGTGCGTACCTTCCGCACCGAACAATTTCGCGTCAATCGCAATGGTGGCGCAGGCACACCGGCCTGGAACACCTCGGGTGCGATGCTGGTCTGCGTCGGGCCACACGAAGGTGCCGAACACGCAGTGCGCAGTGCGGCGCGGCTGGCCGGGCAACTCAATGTGCGCTGGCATGCGGCCTATGTGGAAACGCCCGCGCTGCAGCGGCGCAGCGCGACCGAGCGGGACCGCACGCTGGCGGTGCTGAAACTGGCTGAAGAACTCGGTGCCAACACGGCAGTGCTGGCTGGCAGCCAGGTGGCACAGGAACTGATACAGCAGGCGCAAAAATTGAACTGCGCCACCCTGGTGATTGGTCGCCCTCACCAGCCCGGATGGCAAAACTTTTGGCATCTATTGCGCCCAACTCTGACCCGCCAACTGGCCAGACTGGCACCTGCCATCGACATGGTAGAAGTCGGCACGCCCCCGGCCATGCGCCGCCTTGCACCGCAATCGCTGCAAACCGCCAGGGGTGTCAGTACTGCAGCCGACCCGGCACCGTGGCTGCAGGCGCTGCCGCGCTACGCGTGGGCCTTGGCGGCCTGCCTGCTCACCACCTTGTTGACATCACCCCTGCAGCGGTTTCTGGACCAGGCCAATATCGTCATGCTTTTTCTGCTGTGTGTGGTGCTGGTGGCAGTGCGGCTGGGTCGTGGCCCGGCCATGCTGGCAGCGGTGGTCTCGGTGGCGGCATTTGACTTTTTTTATGTGCAACCGCATTTTTCGTTTGCCGTCAGCGATGTTCAATACCTGATCACTTTTGCGGTGATGTTGGCAGTCGGCCTGATCATCGGGCAGCTCACCGCCCGCCTGCAATTTGCCGCCGATGTGTCAGCCAGCCGGGAACGCCGCGCCAGCGCGTTGTTTGAGCTAACGCGTGAGCTGTCTGCGGCCCTGCAAAACGACCAGATCGTCGAACTCGGCGAAGCTGCCGTGCAACAGACTTTTGGCGGCGAGGTCCGGGTGCTGCTGACCAATGCCAATGACCAGTTGGCAATGGGCGATGGCTTGCCCGTCGGGCTCGATGCCAGCATTGCCGACTGGACCTTCAACCACGGCCAGCGCGCCGGGCTGGCCACCGCCACCCTGCCATCGAGCCGCTGGCATTATGTGCCGCTGCGGGCACCAATGCGCATTCGTGGCGTGCTGGCGCTGGCACCCAGCCACCCGCGCTGGCTGTTGATACCCGAGCAGGTGCAACAGCTCGACACGCTGGCGCGCCAGATCGCGATTGCCGTGGAACGGGTTCACTATGTCGAAATTGCCCAAGCCGCCGTGGTGCAGATGGAATCCGAGCGGCTGCGCAACACGCTGCTGGCCGCCATGTCGCACGACGTGCGCACCCCTTTGACGGCGCTGGTGGGCATGGCCGAGTCGCTGGAACAATCTGCGCCGCTGACAGCAGAGCAGCGGGCATCGACCCAGGCCATCCGCAGCGAGGCCCACGAACTGAGCGCCTTAGTGAGCAACCTGCTGGACATGGCGCGGCTGGAAAGTGGCCAGGTCAATCTGCATCGCGACTGGCAGTCGGTCGAAGAAGTGGTGGGTGCTGCGATCCGTGCGGCCCGTCATGCCCTGGGCCAGTTGGAGGTGCGCACCGAGATAGCGCCAGACTTGCCGCTGGTGGACTTTGATGCCAGCCTGATGGAGCGGGTGCTGGTCAATCTGCTGGAAAATGCCGCCAAATACGGCGTGTCGCCCAACACGGCACAGCCACAACCGATTGTGCTGAGTGCGCGTGTCACCGCCACCAGCCTGGAACTGCAGGTGCGCGACCATGGGCCGGGCCTGCCGCTGGCCAGCCGGGGGCAGGAAGAAACCCTTTTTGACAAGTTCACCCGTGGCCAGACCGAGTCAGCCACCCGCGGTGTCGGCCTGGGACTGGCCATCTGCAAGGCGGTGGTGTTGGCGCATCATGGCCGCATTACCGCCGCACAAGCGGTCGGTGGTGGTGCAGAATTCACCATCACCCTGCCACGCACGGCACCGCCCGAACTGCCCCTGACTGAAGAGAACTGAACACCCATGTCTGCCCCGGTTGCCATCCTGATTGAAGACGAACCCCAGATTCGCCGCTTTGTGCGCGCCGCGCTGGAGTCTGAAGGCTGGCTGGTGTTTGAGGCCGAAAACGTCAGAACCGGTTTGCAAAATGCCGCCACCCGCAAGCCGGATTTGCTAGTGCTTGACCTGGGCCTGCCCGACGGAAGCGGGCTGGATTTGATCAGAGAGGTGCGCGGCTGGTCCAATGTCCCGATCGTGGTTTTGTCGGCCCGCACCGACGAGGGTGACAAGATTGCCGCACTCGATGCCGGTGCCGACGACTACCTGACCAAGCCCTTTGGCATCGGCGAGTTGCTGGCACGAGTGCGGGCCAATTTGCGCCGGCCACGCAGCACCGCAGGTGGCCAGGACGAAACCAAGTCGGGCGAGCTTGACCCCTTGTTCAGGTTTGGCGAAGTCGAGGTGGACCGGCAAGCCAGAATCGTGCGGCGCAAGCAGGCAGAAATCCACCTGACCCCGATCGAGTACCGCTTGCTCACGGTGCTAATGGCCAATGCCGGGCGGGTCATGACACACCGCCAGTTGATGCGCGACGTGTGGGGGCCAGCGCATGCCGACCAAAGCCACTACTTGCGCATTTACATGGGTCATCTGCGGCAAAAACTCGAAGCCGACCCGGCACAGCCACAGCACTTGCTGACCGAGACGGCGGTCGGCTATCGCTTGCTGCCAGACGGTTGAAGCTGCTGACAATCCTGGCCAGCTTTGATCAATCAATATCGCGCTTGGGATGTCAGCGTTCCTGGTAGCCCGTGGTCTGGTGCGCCATGATGGCTGCAAGGGGCAGGCAAGATGAGGTCTCTGTGTTTCGCCGGAACAATCGGTTTTAATGAAAATTTTTCTCAATTTGTTGCAATGCAACAAAAAAAGCTTGCGCCGGTTGAATAATTTCTTATAATTTGTGTCATGCTGCACTGCAACATAGGATGAGTCAAACTCAGTGACAGAGCAGTTCATTTTTTTTAACTGAAGGAGAAATCATCATGATGACAGTAGAACAAGTTCTGGCCTCGCAAAAAACAAATGTCGAAACCTTGCTGGGTTTGACAACCAAGGCCTTTGAAAGCGTTGAAAAGATCATTGAACTCAACATGGCCGCGTCCAAAAGTGCGCTGATGGAGTCTGGCGAGAACGCCAAAGCCATGCTGAGCGTGAAAGACGCGCAAGAGTTGCTGGCTCTGCAATCGGGCTTGCTGCAGCCGCTGGTTGAAAAAACCGCTGCCTACAGCCGTCACCTGTACGAAATCGCCTCGGGCACCAGCAGCGAATTCACCAAGGCATTTGAAGGTCAGGCCACTGAAGCACAGCAAAAGATCACCGAACTGATCGACACCGCTGCCAAGAACGCACCGGCCGGTTCTGAATCCGCTGTAGCCGTCATGAAAAGCGCTGTAGCCGCTGCCAATAATGCATTGGAATCGGTGCAGAAGGCAGTCAAACAGGCAACCGAAGTTGCAGAAGCCAACTTCACCGCTGTGACCAACACCGCAACCAATGCGGTCAAGGCGGGCGCGAAAAAGCATTAATGGGTGGCTAGCTTGAATTCAAAATAGAAATTTAATGTTCAATCTCTAAAGTTGAAGGGAAAACCCTGAGATACTGGCCTCCAGAGGTCGATTCAAACATTTTTTTCACAGGTTGTCTCCTCGGGTCCTTTCGTAACCTTCAGGTTCAGGGATCCCTTAAGGGTTGGTCGCAAGACCAACCCTTTTTTTTTGCCGCTATTTCGATTTGGCTGCCATCAGGCGACGCAATGCAGGCAATTGCGCCAACATGGCCTGACGACCCGACTGGATGGCATCGGCCCGCGATGAAAAACTTGCGCTGGCAAGCCCTGCCAGCCAGGGCTTGACCACCACATCGGCCGCCTGAAGTTCAAAAGCGTTGATGCTTTTTGCCATGATGGCAAAGGTTTGCATCAGAATTTGAAAGCTGTCCTGGGCATCTTTGCCATCTGGTTCACTGGAAATGTCCACGGCAAGAACAAGTTCCGCGCCCATTTTTTGGGCGTAAACGACCGGCACCGGCGACACCAGGCCACCATCGACATAATCTCTGCCGGCAATGGAAACCGGTTGAAACACCGCCGGAACCGCACTGGAGGCCCGCACGGCAGTGGCGGTATCACCACGCTGAAACAACACACCAAGCCCACTGCGCAGGTCAGTGGCAACTACCCCTAGCGGCATTGGCAACTCTTGTATCTGTCGGCCCTTGACCTGGACGCTGATGAATCTGGCCAGGGCCTCGCCTCTGAAAACACCTGGCTTGAACAATGGCAAACGCCAGTCAGAAAACGATGCCTCGTCCATGGACAGTGCAACGCCTTGGATTTCTTTCCCGTTCTTGCCACTGGCATAGAGTGCTGCCACCACACTGCCAGCCGATGTGCCGACTACCAGGTCAGGGTGAATGCCGGCTTCTTCCAGCACTTGAATCACCCCGATATGCGCAAACCCGCGGGCCGCACCGCCACCGAGTGCCAGGCCCAGTTTGGGCAACTTCTTGACAAGGGTTGGGGAAACGGGTTCAGGTCGCTGCACCGTTGGTGGCAGTGGCTGGCGCAACTCCTGTTGCGCGCAACCAACAACAGCCAAGGCCAGCAACGCGAGCGAAAGCTGACGGAATAACTTGGGGAGCCTGTTCACTCGGTCAGTTGCACGTCGATCTGGACCAAGCTTGGTCTAACTCGTGGTCACTTCCTGCGCCTCGGGTCTGGGCTTGCCTTCTTTTTTCAGCAAAGGCGTGATATCGAGCAAGACATCGGTTTTGCTCTGATCCTTGTCGTCAAGATCGACTGTCAAACGGCCGCCGTCCATCAGTCGGCCAAACAGCAATTCGTCGGCAAGCGCACGGCGGATGGTGTCCTGAATCAGGCGCTGCATTGGTCGCGCGCCCATCAGCGGATCAAAACCTTTTTTCGCCAGGTGCTTGCGCAGTTTGTCGGTGAACGTGACTTCAACCTTCTTTTCCGCCAACTGGGCTTCCAACTGCAATAAAAATTTGTCCACCACCCGCAGAATGACGTTTTCGTCCAGCGACTTGAAACCAACAATCGCATCGATCCGGTTGCGAAATTCGGGGGTGAACAGGCGCTTGATGTCGGCCATTTCATCGCCCGCCTCACGCGGGTTGGTGAAGCCGATGCTGGCCTTGTTCATGGTTTCGGCACCCGCGTTGGTGGTCATGATGATGATGACATTGCGGAAATCCGCCTTGCGGCCATTGTTGTCGGTCAGCGTGCCGTGGTCCATCACCTGCAGCAGTACATTGAAAATCGCGGGATGGGCTTTTTCAACCTCGTCGAGCAGCAGTACGCAATGCGGCTTCTTGGTGACGGCCTCGGTCAGCAAACCACCCTGATCGAACCCGACATAGCCAGGTGGCGCACCAATCAGGCGGCTCACGGCATGCTGTTCCATGTATTCACTCATGTCAAAGCGAATCAGTTCAATGCCCATGATGTAGGCCAACTGCTTGGCGGCTTCGGTCTTGCCAACACCGGTTGGGCCGCTGAACAGGAATGAGCCAATCGGCTTGTCGCCCTTGCCCAGACCCGAGCGCGCCATCTTGACGCTCGATGCCAGCATGTCAAGCGCCTTGTCCTGGCCAAACACCACGTTGCGCAAATCACGTTCGAGCGTCTTGAGCTTGCCACGGTCATCGTTGGACACATTGGCGGGTGGAATGCGGGCGATCTTGGCCACAATGTCTTCCACCTCGGCCTTGGTGATGATTTTCTTGCGTTTGGAGGCCGGCAAAATCCGCTGAGCTGCACCGGCCTCGTCAATCACGTCTATCGCCTTGTCGGGCAAATGGCGATCATTGATGTACTTGGCGCTCAGTTCGGCAGCCGCCTGCAAGGCGGCTACCGCATATTTCACGCTGTGATGCTCTTCAAAGCGTGATTTCAGTCCCTTGAGAATCTCCACCGTCTGCTCCACCGTGGGTTCGACCACATCAACCTTCTGGAAGCGGCGCGACAGGGCTGCATCTTTCTCGAAAATCCCCCGGTATTCGGTGAAAGTGGTGGCACCAATGCACTTGAGCGCGCCAGAGCTCAAAGCAGGCTTGAGCAGGTTGGACGCATCCAACGTTCCGCCCGATGCCGCCCCGGCACCAATCAAGGTGTGGATTTCGTCAATGAACAAAATGGTGTTGGGTTTGTCCTTGATCGACTTCAAGACACCTTTAAGGCGTTGCTCGAAATCACCCCGGTATTTGGTACCGGCCAGCAGCGCACCCATGTCGAGCGAATAGACCACCGATTCGGCCAAAATTTCCGGCACATCCTTTTGCGTGATGCGCCAGGCCAGGCCCTCGGCAATCGCGGTTTTGCCAACGCCCGCCTCGCCGACCAGCAGCGGATTGTTTTTGCGTCGGCGGCACAAAATCTGAATGACCCGCTCAACCTCATAGTCACGGCCAATCAGCGGATCGATCTTGCCGTCTTTGGCGAGCTGGTTGAGGTTTTGGGTGAACTGCTCAAGTGGCGACGATTTTTCATTCTTCTCGGACGCAGCCTCTTCGGCCTCGGCCGGACTGTCGCTGGTCTTGGCTGGTTCGGGCGACTCGGTCTTCTTGATGCCATGGGCAATGAAGTTGACCACGTCCAGCCGGGTGACACCCTGCTGGTGCAGGTAATAAACGGCGTGCGAATCCTTCTCGCCAAAAATAGCCACCAGCACATTGGCGCCGGTCACTTCTTTCTTGCCACTGCCGGTGGATTGCACATGCATGATGGCACGCTGAATCACGCGCTGGAAACCCAGCGTGGGCTGGGTATCGACATCATCGCTGCCCGCCACCTGCGGCGTGTTGTCTTTGATGAAGGTCACCAGCGACCTGCGCAGGTCATCGATGCTGGCTGAGCAGGCCCGCAACACTTCGGCGGCGCTGGGGTTGTCCAGCAGGGCCAGCAGCAGGTGCTCCACGGTGATGAATTCGTGCCGCTGCTGGCGCGCCTCAACAAACGCCATATGCAGACTGACTTCCAGTTCTTGAGCAATCATGAGATTCCTTTAATAGCTTTGTTTCAGGAGTTGACTGTAATCTGATTTCGAATCAGGACACGGGTAAAAAAACGGGTTTCTCAAGAATCGATCGGCTCGGACACACATTGCAGCGGATGACCGGCCTTGTTGGCGGCATCGAGCACCTGATTGACCTTGGTCGCGGCAACGTCTTTGGAGTACACGCCACAAACGCCGCGACCATCGAGGTGGATCTTCAGCATGATTTGCGTGGCCGTCTCAAGATCTTTGCTGAAAAATTCCTGGATGACGATCACCACAAACTCCATTGGCGTGTAGTCATCGTTGAGCATCACCACCTGGTGCATTTTCGGCGGTTTCGTTTTTTGGGTGCGGCGCTCTAGCACAACCGTGCCGTCGGAATCAATTTCGGCAGGTTTGATCGGGCGCTGCGGGATGGTGGTTGGGGATTTGGTAGCCATTGTTTCATTCTATCGGCCTCACTATCGCGCTGCCGATCACAGTGAATTGGTGATGCAGAATCAAATTTCAAGTCTCGGGAATTCGGTTTGTGAAACAGGATGAAAGGTTAGCAACCCGGTTTGTGCCTCGGGCGGTTGTCTTTCATGCCTCTCAGATGGTGCGCGGGGCGGGACTCGAACCCGCACATCCTTGCGGACGTCAGGACCTAAACCTGGTGCGTCTACCAATTTCGCCACCCGCGCAAATCAATCGGGGTGGCAGAAAACCAACCCAAAAAACCAATAACCCGGATTTTAACCTTGAGCGCCGGGTGGCCAGCTTTCCTGTCAGGCTGATCATGGCGCCAACCTGCCCCCCGGCACCCATAACACTGACTCAACGGCTGTGCTGACCAAAACCGCCGCCGCCCGGCGTGTGGATTTCAAACACATCGCCTGCCGCCATCTCGGTCTGGCCAATATGGCCCAAGGTCTCGATGCTGCCGTCAACCCGCAGCACCCGGTTGATGCCCGGCTGGCCCGGCTGCCCGCCGGCCATGCCAAAAGCGCCGGCTACCCGGCCGTTGGACAAGATGCCGGCCGTCATCGGCTGCAGAAAGCGCAGTCGGCGCACGCCACCGTTGCCACCCGGCCAGCGCCCTGCCCCACCCGAACCCTGCCGAATCTCAAAACTCTCCAGCCGCACCGGAAAGCGAAACTCCAGCACCTCGGGGTCGGTCAGACGCGAATTGGTCATGTGGGTTTGCACCACGCTGCAGCCATTGAAGCCGCCCACCACACGACCGTCAGCGTCAAACACCGCACCGGCACCCGAGCCGCCCGAGATGGTTTCGTAATACTGGTGCTGCCCGTTGCCAAAGGTGAAGTTGTTCATGGTGCATTGGCCGGCCGCCATGCTGCCAAGCGCGCCATACAGCGCATTGGTGATGCAGCTTGAGGTTTCCACATTGCCCGCCACCACCGAGGCCGGCGGATTCGGGTTGAGCATGGAGCCGGCCGGAATGATGACCCTGAGCGATTTCAGGCAGCCGGCGTTAAGCGGAATGTCGTCACCCACCAGGGTGCGAAACACATACAGCACCGCCGCCATGCAGACGGCGGTGGGGGCATTGAAGTTGTTGGGCTGCTGCGCGCTGGTTCCGGTAAAGTCAATTTCGGCACTGCGCGCTGCCGCATCAACCCGAATTGCCACACAAATCTGCGCGCCGTTGTCGAGCGCCAGCGTGAACTGGCCGTTTTTGAGGCGGGTGATGACCCGGCGCACCGCCTCTTCGGCATTGTCCTGCACATGGCCCATGTAGGCCTGAACGACGGCCAGGCCAAACTGATCGACCATTTTGCGCAATTCCTGCACGCCTTTTTCATTGGCGGCGATCTGCGCTTTCAGGTCGGCCATGTTTTGCTGCGGGTTGCGACTGGGGTAGCGGCCCGCTTGCAGCAGCGCCAGCATCGCCGCCTCTTGCAGCACGCCGCTTGCAACCAGCTTGAAGTTGTGAATCTGCACCCCTTCTTCTTCTATGCAGACAGAAAACGGCGGCATCGAACCCGGCGTGATGCCGCCAATGTCGGCATGGTGGCCGCGCGAGCCGACATAAAACATCGGCTCTTTGGATGCCGCCAGATACACCGGCGTGATCACCGTGATGTCGGGCAGGTGGGTGCCGCCGTGGTACGGGTCATTGAGCACATAGACATCGCCGGGCAACATCCGGCCGGCATTCCCGGCAATCACCGTCTTGATGCTCTCGCCCATTGAGCCCAGATGCACCGGCATGTGTGGTGCGTTGGCGATCAGATTGCCAACTGCGTCAAACAGCGCGCAACTGAAATCGAGCCGCTCCTTGATATTGACCGAGCAGGCGGTGTTTTGCAGTTGCAGGCCCATTTGTTCGGCTATGTTCATGAACAGGTTGTTAAATACCTCCAGCAGCACCGGGTCAGCGCTGGTTCCTGATGCAAATGTAATAGCACGCTGCGCTTGCCTGACAAGGGCCAGATGGCTAAATGATGTGATACTTGCGGCCCAGCCAGGCTCTACCACGGTGGTGGCGTTTTGCTCGGCAATGATGGCCGGCCCGGGCACCATGTCACCGGCTTGCAGCTCGTCGCGCCAGACCAGCAGCGCCTGATGCCACTGGCCGCCCGAGTACAAACGCACCGTTTCACGCACCACGCCGCTGGCCTGCAGGTCGCGCGGCGGGTTTAACCGATGGCTGATTTCACTCGGCGCGTCCCCGGCTATCACCGCTTCAACCGACAGCGCCTCCACCACCAGTGCCCGGCCCGGCAGCAAAAAGGCAAAACGCTGGCGGTAGGCGACCTCAAAGCGCTCGGTGATCTCGGCGAGGCTGCCAAACGGCACGATCAGTGCCGAGTCGCTGCCGGCATAGCGCAAATGCACCCGGCGCAGCACCTGCACCGCAGCCGCTTGCGCACAGGCCGCCGCCGGGCCGGTGGCGGCGGCATCGCCTGCCTGCTGGCGACGCAACGCGGCTGCCGCCGTTTGTGCCAGCGCGTCGATTTGGCGGGCCAGTTGCGACACGGTCTGGGCGTTCAGCGGGCGCTCCACCGCCTGCTCGCGCATCAGCGTCTGATCCGCCAGGCCCATGCCATAAGCGCTCAAAACCCCGGCCAGCGGATGCACCAGCACCCTTGTCATGCCCAGAGCATCAGCTACCAGGCAGGCGTGCTGACCACCGGCGCCGCCAAAACATTGCAGGGTGTAGCGCGTCACGTCATAGCCGCGCGCCACCGAAATCTTTTTGATGGCATTGGCCATTTGCTGCACGGCAATATTGATGAAGCCCTCGGCCACGTTCTCTGGCGCACGACCGGTTTGCGCTGCCAGCACGCCAAAACGCTCAAGCACCACCGCGCTGTCGAGCGCCTCATTGGCGCCTGGCCCAAACACCCTGGGAAAGTGGCGCGGCTGCAGCTTGCCGACCATCAGATTGGCATCGGTCACCGTCAGCGGGCCACCGCGCCGGTAACTGGCCGGCCCCGGATTGGCCCCGGCACTCTGCGGTCCGACCCGAAAGCGCGCGCCGTCAAAAGCCAGGATCGAGCCGCCTCCGGCCGCCACGGTGTGGATGCTCATCATTGGCGCGCGCATGCGCACACCGGCTACCAGGGTTTCAAATTCGCGCTCAAATTCACCGGCATAGTGGCTGACATCGGTCGAGGTGCCGCCCATGTCAAAGCCGATCACCCGCACCGGGCCATCAAACCCTGCCGCCGGGCTGCCAGCGCCAAACGCCAGCTCGGCGGTGCGCGCCATACCGACAATGCCACCGGCCGGGCCGCTCAAAATCGCATCCTTGCCGCCAAACGCATGGGCATCGGCCAGGCCACCGGACGACTGCATGAACAGCAGCTTGACACCGGGCATGTCGGCCGCCACCTGCGCCACATAACGCTTCAGAATCGGCGACAAATAGGCATCGACCACGGTGGTGTCACCCCGGCTGACCAGCTTCATCATCGGGCTGACCTGATGCGAGACGCTGATTTGCGTAAAACCCGCCTGTTGCGCCAGCCGTTTCGCCGCTTGTTCATGCGCGGGGTAACGGTAGCCGTGCATAAAAACAATGGAAACACTGCGCAGCCCTTGCTGGTATTGCGCTTCTAGCTCTGTTTTCAATAGTAACTGATTGAGCGGCTGAAGCATTTCACCATGCGCTCCGACGCGCTCTTGCGCCTCTACCACAGCGCAGTACAGCAACTCGGGCAGCACGATATGGCAGTCAAACAGGCGTGGCCGGTTTTGATAGGCAATCCGCAGCGCATCCCGAAAACCGCGCGTGATGACCAGCAGCGTTGGCTCGCCCTTGCGCTCGAGCAGCGCATTGGTGGCCACCGTGGTGCCCATCTTGACGCATTCGACCCGGTCGGGGGTGACCGGCTCACCTGGCTGCAAACCCAGCAAATGGCGAATGCCCGCCACGGCCGCATCGCGGTACTGCTCGGGGTTGTCTGACAGCAGCTTGTGGGTCACCAGCGTGCCGTCGGGGCGTTTGCCGACGATGTCGGTAAAGGTGCCGCCCCGGTCAATCCAGAATTGCCAGCGCTGGTCGGGTCCGGATATGGCGTTTTTGGCTGGCATTGGTGGTTCTTTCACAGGGAGGCAGCCGCCCGTGCGGCCTGGTCATACATGCCTGACAGCACCCGCAGCAGGCGTGCCAGTTCGCCGATGTTTTTATTGAGCGCATCATCGGCGTTGAGCGCGTCAATCAACTTTAGACATTCGACGTTTCTCCCGCCACTACTGACCAGACTGGCGAAAATGACGAGAACTTTGGAAAACAAGGCTGCCGGTTGGAGCCTTTAGTCACCCAAACAGTAACCTTGGGTCTCCACGCTCGGCGGGGAAGGTGGATTTTTGCGACCTTTGGATCAAAACCGTCGCGGAATGAAGCGTTAGACTTTCAAGTCAGCACTTGCGCCAAGGCCCGGCTGCGGTGTTCCAGAAACTTTATCAATATGGAGGATATGGTGGCCGAGAAAGATACATTTCCATTGGACTCCAAGGTCCGGTTTACCGAGGCCCGGTTGTCCGTTTTAATGCCGCAAGACAGAAAGCGGCTTGAAGGCCGGATTGGCGTTGTCCAAGGCTACTGGAATTACACCAGAAAACCGGTTGTCTATTTCCCGCAAGAAGGCGCCAGATCAGAGCTTCGGTTGCTTCGGGTGGATCCACGACACCTTGAAATGATTGAGCAAATGTCAATTGAGGCTGAAACTGAACCCAGACTCAGCGATGAGACGGCTGGCAGTGAAAAGCTGTCGCAAAGTGATATGGACAAGCTTTTTGACTGACCGCTTCAACGCAACCGGCGGATTAATGCGTTGGCGGCATCGATGTCAAATGCTTTCGGATCAAAAGGCCCGCCGTACCAATCCAGGTATTCAGAATGCTCGTCATCCTCAGGGTCCGCCATCGACTTGAGGAACATCTCGTAGCCACCTGGACCACCCACATCGTCGGGCGGGCAGGCATTTTTGCCAGCAACGCATTGGGGCGAATCGTTGGCGGGGGTAGCGTCGATGATGCCTTTAACGACAACACGATGGCACCATCCATCACCAAAGTCGTATTCATATTCAAACTCGGAGACTGAATCTTTCAGCACCTCGGCCACCGTGAATTTCTTTTCATCCTTCACTTCTGCGTCCATGTCGTCAATGTCCGCCATGCCATAACGATCAGCACCAATCGTGAACTCGTGCAAGTGACTGTCGGTCCAGCCAAAAGCGGACTGAATCACTTGATTGAGCTGTGCCAGCGTCAGGTTTCCAGGAATCAGCAAACGCCGCCAAATCCTCGGCTTGATGTCAAGCAATGAGACATCGAACTGGTAAATGCGGTGGGCTTTGGCGGGTTTTTTAGTGGTGACCATGGTGTATTATTCTGACGTATTCTTAAGTGAAACTGACAAGGTGACCAGGTCACAGGGTGTCGCCAACCGACCGCAAACACCGACATTGACGGCACTGGCAGCGGCATTGCTCAAGAGGTTCCGGTCAAACCATTGTTTGCCGACCTTCATGTTGCTACATTAAGTAGAGCTGACAGCGCAGTACCAGCAAGGGCTGGAGGCCGATTTGTCATAAATTTAACCGCCGCCGCGCTGCATGTACAAATCAAAGCGTTGCATGAAGCGGTAGCGCTGCGCGTCATCCAGCCCGGCAAACCGAAAGCTCACCAACAGGCGCGCAATGCTGATCAGCCCGATCACCCGGGGTGGCGCAACCTGCCATTTCAAACCCAGCGCACCGTCCCCTATGCGCACCCCGGCAGACTGCGCTTGCAGCTTCCAGTGGTGGTTGCCAATGGCATTGGGCAGCCAGCCAAGCCAGTCGGCTTCGGTACAACCCATGTCGCGCTCGAAGCGCTCGGCGTAGCAATTCTGCATCGCAATCAGTGCCACCACCGGGCAGGCGCAGCCTTGAGCCGATCAGCCACCGGCAATCGGTGGCCAGATGGCCAGCGCATCACCTGCGGCCAGGGTGCGACCGGCCCGCTGCTCGGGCGGGATGTAGCTGCCATTGACCAGCACCAGATGCACCAGCCGGGCCGGCAGACGGTGCTGCTCGACCAACTCGGCAATGCTGGTGTCAGGCGCGATGTCGATTTCGATCAGATTGGTGTATTTGGCCTCGGCTGGCAAATAATCGGTGAGCGAAGCAAACAGCTTGAGGATGATTTTCATGCCGTAATCCTAGCGCCTGCGCTGATCCTGCGCCCCCGACCAGTCGCCCTGCCCTTGCGCCGAAGCCAGGTAAGCCTCCATCAGCCGGGTCGGGTCTTGCTTGAGGGTGTCTTTCCAGCGGCCGAGCCGCACCTGACCTTCCACCAGGCCGCGCATCACGCCGACATGCTCGGTCCAGCCGACCGAGTTGCAGCCCACCAGCACATCGTCCTTGAACTGCAGGCTCAAATGCCGGCCGGCTGCCCGGTCGGTCAGTTCCACATGGTCGCCACCCGGCACGCCCTGCCAGTCGCCAAAGCTGGCCGAAATCAGGCCCAGGGTGTCGAGCACGTTGATCTGCGTCACCCCTTTCAACTCGGCGTGGGCCGGTTTGCCACGCCCAAAGGCGACCATGTTGGTGGCTGCAATGCGCGCCTGCTCGGCTGCATTGGGCTGAATGGCGCTGACCATCATCTTGCCTGACACTTTGTCAAAGGCCTCGGCACAGTCACCGGCGGCAAAAATGCCCGGCACATTGGTTTGCAAATGCTCGTTCGTCAGCACACCGAGCAAACAGGTGATGCCGGAGTTTTCCAGAAATCCAATCGCCGGGCGCACACCGGCAGCGCTGATCACCAGGTCGGCCTCCATGGTTTTGCCGTTCGATAGCCTGACCGTCAGCGGCTGGCCTGGCGTGATCGACTCGACCTTGGTGCGGGTAAAGACTTCCACGCCCTTGGACTCGCACCAGTCGCGGATCATGCCGCCAGCGGTTGGCCCCATCATGCGCGGCACCATGCGGTCGCCCATTTCAACCACGCTCAAATGCACGCCGCGCGCTGCGAGCGCCTCCATGATGATGCAGCCAATAAAACCGGCGCCAAGCTGCAGCACGCGGGCACCAGGCTGGGCCAGCGCGGCAATGGCGCGGGCATCTGCCAGCGTCCAGCAAGCATGCACGCCATTTGACTGAATGCCGGGAATCGGCGGGCTGACCGGGTGCGAACCGGTGGCAATCAGCAGGGTGTCGAAACAGATGCTGTTGCCGTCCTTGAATACTACTGTTTTAGTAGCTATCTGCACAGACTGGGCAAGGGCTTGAAGCCTATTTATCTTTAAATCCTGAAAGTGGGTCGGGTTTTTGCGCAGGTAGCTGCCGGCCTCGTCGATGTCGCCCATCAGCAGGTAGGGAATGGCCATGCGCGAGTAGCTCGGCTCCGGCTCGTCGCCAATCAGGGTGATGCTGTCGTTGGGGCTGAGCTTGCGGATGGTTTCTGCCGCAATGACACCGGCGGGACCGTTGCCGAGAATGACGTGGTGGGTCATGAAGGTCTCCAGAAAAAACGGCTCCTTGCAGAGCCGTCGTGTTGGTTGTCAGTTGAAGTTACAAGCTCAGGCGTTCGCGCGTCTCTGCCGTTGGGCGGCCTTCGGCATCCCAGCCCCGCGCCTGGTAATACAGCGGCAGCATGGTGGCGAGTTCGTTGAAGCGGCCCTTGGCCGGGCCGGTTTTGCAGGCTCCCTCGACCGAGGTCAGGCGTGCCGGCAGGCTGTCATCGGCTTTGGTGAAGCCGGCCCGGTTGTTGAATTCGCGCTCCATGTTCCAGATGCGCTCGCCGATCTTGGCCAACTCTTCAACGGTGTATTGCTCGCCGCAGGCACCCTGCATTTGCGGTGACAAATCCTGCAGTCCCCAGGCAAAAGTGGTGAATATGCACAGGCCCGATGAGTCAAAGGCGGCGGTTGCATCCTGAAACGCCTTAACCAGTTCGGGCTTACCAGCCGACTCCAGCGGGTCGGTCTTGACCGGGATGCCCAAAATTTCGGAGGCAATGGTGTAACCGCGCAAGTGGCAGCCGCCCCGGTTGCTGGTGGCATAGGCCAGACCGATGCCTTGAATGGCACGACTGTCGTAGGCCGGGAATTCCTGGCCCTTGGATGACATGCTGAGTTCCGGGTGGCCATATTTGGCGGTCAGGCGTTTTGAGCCTTGGCCAATTTCTTTGCCAAAACCACGGCCATTGATGGTTTCTTCGGCCAGAAAGGCCAGGGCGCGGGCCGAGCCAAACGGCGCTTCCATGCCAATTTGCTCCTTGGTCAAAACACCCATGCCATACAGCTCCATCACTGCGCCGACAGTGGCACCAAAGCTGATCGGGTCAATGCCTTCTTCGTTGCACAGCAGGTTGGCGTATTGCAGGCATTCCAGGTCATTGACGCCATTGGCGGCACCCAGCGCCCAAGCGGCTTCGTATTCGAGGCCGCCGTTGGCACCCCGGTATTGCGGCTTGTTCTCGATGGTGAAATGGCCTTCGTCCATCTTGCTGATGCGCCCGCAGGCAATGGTGCAGCCAAAGCAGGCCTGATTGGTCACCAGGTGTTTTTTGCCATCGGTCTTGCGCGGTGTCGCCATGGCTTCGGCACCGATATCCTTGGCCCCTTCAAACTGGTTGTCCTGGTGGTTGCGCGTCGGCAGGGCACCCACTTCGTTGATCACGCTCATGAGAACCTGGGTGCCCATGGCGGGCAGGCCGGTGCCGGTGACGCCGTTGTCGGCCAGCACTTTTTTGGCAGCTTTGACGGCGGCCATGAAGGCCTTGGGGTTCTGGATATTGGCAACACCCTTGGTGCCGCGCACCGCGATCGCCTTGAGGTTTTTGCTGCCCATGACGGCACCGACCCCCGATCTGCCGGCAGCACGGTGCAAATCATTGACGACAGCGGCAAACAGCACGCCGTTTTCACCGGCCTTGCCAATACTGGATACCCGGGCCAGCGGGTCTTGCAGGCCTTTCTTGATGATTTCTTCGGTTTCCCAGACGCTCTTGCCCCACAGGTGGGCGGCATCGCGCAGTTCGGCGATGTCGTCGTTGACATAGAGGTAAACCGGCTTCTCGCTTTTGCCCTCAAAGATGACCATGTCCCAGCCGGCCATCTTGAATTCGGCACCCCAGTAGCCGCCCGAGTTGGAACAGGCCACGGCACCGGTCAGCGGGCCTTTGGTGATCACCGTATAGCGGCCACCGGTAGAGGCCATGGTGCCGGTCAGCGGGCCGGTGGCCCAGATGATCTTGTTGTCGGGTGACAGCGGATCGACCGTGGCATCGACTTCTTCAACCAGGTATTTGGTGCCCAGGCCACGCGAGCCAATGTAGCTTTTAGCCCAGTCCATGTTGAGGGGTTCAGACTTGACGGTGCCGGCGGTCAGATTGACGCGCAGTATTTTTCCAGCCCATGACATGATGGATGTCTCCTAAGTATTGGTTGCTTGTGGCTGCATCAACTCAGGCGGCTGCCGGTTGATTGCCGAGTTTGTTGGCCCACTGTTCCATCTTGCCAAGACCGGTCCAGTTGGCATCAATGAAGGTGATGGCAGCGGTCGGGCAGGCATCGGCACAGGCTGGCTCGCCGCCGCACAGGTCGCACTTTTGCACCTTGCCGGTTTCGGCCACGTAATTGATGGTGCCAAACGGGCAGGCAATGGTGCAGACCTTGCAGCCGACGCAGGTGGTCTCGTTGACCACCTTGGCGCCGGTCAATTTATCGACCGTGATGGCTTCCACCGGGCAGGCATGCAGGCACCAGGCTTCGTCGCACTGGGTGCAGGTGTAGGGGACTTTCTTGCCAGTGTGGTGAAAGTTGAATACCTTGATGCGCGATTTGGCGGTGGCAAAGCTGCCGTAGTTCTCGAAAGAACAGGCCATTTCGCACTGCAAACAGCCGGTACATTTGTCGGCGTTGATGTGCAACATCTTTTGCATGTTGTGTGTCTCCTGAGTAAAAAATCCAACCAAGCGGCACCAAGGTGATGCCGATCCTATGAAATCAACTGCATAGCGATTGTTGGAGTTTGGCGCGTATTTCAACCTAGGGCTAACCCTAGGTCAGTACGGTAAATTCAGATATTCCCAAAATGCGACGGCGCCTGCCAATTCGCTTTGGTGTCAGCGCCACCGCGCCGCGCCAGGCATCCGCCTGATCACCCAGGTGGTCACACCCTGGGCGCAAAAAAAAGGTCAATGCGGTTGCTGCCGTCGATGCGCGAATAGCTGGCCGAGTCGGAAAGGCCGTACACCAGCAGTCGGCCCAGGCCGCCAATCAGCCGATCTTCCAGCGGCCCGGTGACTGCTTGCCATGTGTCGTCAAGCCCCTGAAAGGGATCAAACCGGGCAAAGCTGTCCTGATACCGGACATACAGGGCACCATCGCGCTGCAGCACCGATAAACCCACCTCGGCTGGCGCACCCGCCCGCCGCAGGCCGTGGCAAACACTGTTGGTAAACAGCTCTTCAATCACGATGGCAGCCCGCTGCACCAGCGCCAGACTGCTTTGGGCAGTCAAGTTGTCAAGCTGTTGCAAAACATCGGGCAATGCGGCCATATCGGCTGGAAAACGATACATGACGGCGTGGTTAAGGTAATTCATGCTTGCGTGTTGCCACCGCTGCGCTCAAGCCCCGACCGCCGCCTCAGCAGGGTTCCAGCGCAACAGCAGCAAAGTCAGGTCATCCGATGCCTGCGCTGCACCAACAAAACCGGCAATGTCGGCGCGCACCCGTTCAATCACCCGGCCCAGGTCCGGCTCGGTGGCGGTGGCGGCCAGCGCAGTGCGCAGCCGGTCGCTGCCAAACAACTCGCCGGCCTCGTTCATGGCTTCGGTGACACCATCGGTGATCAGGCACAGCGTGTCGCCCGGTTCAAGCTGCAAGTGCTGCGGCAGATAGACAAAGTCATCGACCACGCAAAGCGGTGGCCCGCCGGTGCTCAGCGGTGTGGCAATTTTCTCGACCGAGCCAAGTCGGCTCAGTCGCCAGGGGGCATCATGCCCGGCATTCACCAGTTCCAGCGCACCGCTTTGCACGTCAAGCACCCCCAGCAACAGGGTGACAAACAACATGCCGACGTTTTCCCTGGACAAGTCCTGGTTGGCGGCCATCACGACTTCAGCCGGGCCACCTGGCAGCCGCAGCGAAAAGCTCTTGGTCAGTGTCTTTGTTACCGCCATGAACAAACTCGCAGGAACCCCTTTGCCCGATACATCCGCCACCACAAAACACAAGCGGTGCTCGTCAATCATGAAAAAATCGAACAGGTCGCCGCCCACTTCCCGGGCTGGCTCTAGCAGCGTGGCCAACTCGAATCGGTGCTCATCAGGGAAAGCCCGCGCTGCATCGGGCAGCGAGCCGAGCTGAATATGTCTAGCCACAGCCAGTTCACCCGTGACGCGCGCGGCATCTTCCCTGAGCTGCTGTTGAATGACCGCCAGGCGCTGGTTGTCATGCTCGGTTTTCAGCATGACACTGAACATCAGACTGGGCAATACCAGCGCATAGCCGAGCAAGACTGCGGATGCATCCATGAGCCATCCCCAGTGCGCAAACAACACAAACCCGGTTAGCAGCCAGGCCATGCAGCCGGCCAGAAAAAGCCAGCCGGGTGCCTGCCGCAGTCTGGTCATCAATGCGCTGCTGGTGGCGCGCCGCTGGCCTGGAATCAGCCAGACCATGAGCAAGCCGATGATCACCAGCAAACCCATTTCAACCCCCTTTAGCCACCAGGGGCGCAACAAAAACCGCCCCTCTAGCGCCGTTTCGAGCAGTTGCGCCTGCAGTTCGATGCCGGGCACCAGTTGCCCCAGCGGGGTGAAGCGTTTGTCGTTGAGGCCAGCACCGGTCAAGCCCACCAGCACCAGCTTGTCGAGCAGCGCATCGGCCGGCAGCCGCCCTTGCATCACCGCCGCTGCCGAAACCTGGCGCGCCAGGTCGTCGTCATGGCGCCTGGCAAAGTGCAGCCAGACATCACCCCGAGCCTGGGTCGGAATGCGCAGGTCAGCCACCGTGATGCTGTTGATGCCGTGTGCATCCACCGTCACCTGCAGGGTTGGCTCTGCGGTGGCCACGCGCAACATTTCGAGCGCCAGCGAAGGCAGCACCTGGCTGTTGACGGCCATTACCAGCGGCATGCGGCGAATCACGGTCTGGCCTGCGTCGATGCTCAGCAGCGCCTGCCCACGCGCGGCTGCCTGCAACTCGGGCAGGCTCGCCAGCACCCAGGGGTAGTGCATCAGGTAAGGCAAGGCATCGCCGCCGGACACCCGCACCGGGACTGCGCGCAGACCGCTGCGGGTGATTGGGGTTTCCTGATCCAAACCCGCTGCGCCAAGTACCGTTGGTGCCGCCTTCAGGGATTGAACCAGACGCGCCTCGTGGCTCGGGAGCTGGCGCAAGCGCCGGGCCAGCCCCTCATGGCCGACCGGCAAGTTGTCGGCGACACGTCCGGGCGAGGTTTGATCAAGCTCGGGCATGTAGAAGTCAAGCCCGATGGCCAACGGCTTTTGCGCGGCAATCATGTCGATCAAAACCGCCAGTTGGTTGCGTGGCCAGGGCCATTGACCGATGGATTTCAGGCTGCTCTCGTCAATTTCAACCAGCGTAACGGGCTGGCTGAGACGTTCGCGCAGCACAACATGCTGGTAGCTGTCAAACAACACCTGGCGTGCCGCTGCAAACGGCATGCCAATCAGACCCAGCGCACGACCGGCAGCAGTTCCCTGCCAGGCAGATGTCGCCTCGGTCTCGCTGACCCAACTGGCTACCACCACCCCGAGCAAGATCAACAGCGCCGCAAAGCGCCCATGCCAGACCAAAAAGAACCACTGCAGGACCGAGAAAAAAGAATTCAAAGCACCAGTTCCTGCCCATCCCAGGCCGACAGCACTTCCAGGGCGTGACCATCGCGGGTGATTTCTTCAAACCGGCGGGTCTCGTTGAGCACGCCGAGTATCTGGGCATCGGAATAAGCCGGTTCGTGATGAAACAACACCAGCCGTTTGGCACCGGCGGCCTGACACAACTCGACACCAACAATGTTGCTGGAGTGACCCCAGTCGGCCTTGACCGAAATCGCATCGGCCAGCGAAAACATGGCATCAAACACCACGGCATCAGCCGATGCAAAAAACGCCACCACGCCCGCCAGTTCGGCTGCATTGTCGAGCCGGTGCTCGGAATCGGTCGAATACACCAGGCTGCGCCCGCCCTGCTCGAAGCGCCAGCCATAGGAGTCGCCGGCATGGCGCTGCCGCCGCGCGCTGACCTCAAAGCCGGCAATCTGATAAGGCGTGTCAGGGGCCAGCACGTCGAATTCAATGGTCGCCGCCAACTGCCCGAAATCAACCGGAAATGAAGGGCTGCACTGTTGCCGCAAAAACGCATGTTCAACCTGTGCATGACAGGCATGAATGACGATCCGGTTGCCGGCAATATAGGCCGGCGAGAAAAATGGAAAACCCATGATGTGATCCCAATGCAGGTGGGACATGAACACATGGTAGGTCTGCGGCAGCGCCGGGCCAAACCGGGCCAGCATCGCCTGGCCCAATGGTCGCACCCCGGTACCCAGATCCAGAATGATGTGTTCGGGGCCGTCGGTGACAATTTGCAGGCAACTGGTATGACCGCCAAAGGTGCCTGCCACATCAAAGCTCAGGGTATCGAGGTAGCCATCCACCGTCAACGCTGTCAACGGGGCACGGCTGGCTGCATCAAGCAGGGCAAAGCGAAGTTTTGAACGCACATCGGAACCGGTCATGGAAACCGGTATGGAGCCGCGGGTACCCCAAAACCTGATTTTCATGATGCCAGCGCCAGAATCGCCTCATCAACACTGCCATACACCTGCAGCACCAAGTTGAAGCGGCTCACCTGAAAGACCTCGCTGACTATTGGCGTCAAAGCCGCCATGGCTATTTTTCCCTGCTGCAGCTTGGCTTGCTTGGCCGCCAGCATCAAGACGCGCAGACCGACGCTGCTGATGAAATCAACGCCCGAAAAATCCAGCACCAGCGGCATTCCGGCTGCCTTGCAATGCAACAGGTGGGGGGCCAGCGCGGCCTCAAAGGCATTGGCATGGGCGTGGTCGATGTGACCGCGAACAGCCACAATCTGCACCTTTTTTTCAGTTCGAAAAACCAGTTCCACGGCAGCCTCGTGAAGTTTGAAATGACACGGCAAGTATATCGATGGCCATGCCGCAAGCCGTGGCACAGCCAAAGCCCGGAATAACCAAATAAATACGTTTGAAATGGCATGAAATTGCCCAGCAGGCGTAGTATTGACCCCATGCAATTCAACTTTCGGGCGTGGCATTCTCTCAAGGCACGCGTCACCCTCGCGACCCTGGCCATTTTTCTGGTCAGCTTGTGGAGCTTGTCGTTTTATGCCATGCAGGCACTGCACACCAACATGCAAGACGAGTTCAGCACCCGGCAGCGCACCACCGTGTCGCTGCTGGCGGGGCAGCTTGATCAGCGCTTGAATGAACATTTGCAATGGCTGCAACAGGTGGGCAACGAAATCGGCATCGGGCTGCTTCAAGACTCCGGCGCCTTGCAGGTGCATCTGGACAATCGTCCGATTCTGCGCAAGCTGTTCAATGAGGTGGTGGTGGTGCTCAATGCCGAGGGTCAGGCCATTGCCGAACTGCCCCGCAACGCCGGGCGCGTGGGCATCGGGCACCTTGATGTGCCAGCCGTCAGCACCGCCTTGCAGCAGGGGCATGCATCAATTGGCATGGTGTACCGCGATGCGCACCAGGCTATGCCGATGTTTGCCATGGTGGTGCCGGTACATGACCACAATGGCCGGGTGACGGGCGCGCTCGCCGGACTGACCAACCTGGGCCAGCCCAATTTTTTGCGCATCGTTACCGACACGCCCTACGGCAACAGCGGCAGCTACCTGCTGCTTGATCCACAACAGCGCCGCATCATTGCGGCCAGCGACAGCGCCCGCATCATGACGCAACTGCCCGCCGCCGACAGCAAAGCGGCACCGGACCGCTGGGTCACCGGACTTAAAGGCTCCCGGATCAGCATCAACTTGCAGGGCGTTGAAACCCTGGCGGCGGGCGCAATCGTGCCCGGCACCGGCTGGATTCTCTGGGCCGAGTTGCCCACCGACGAAGCATTTGCCCCGCTTCGCGCCAGCCAGCAGCGCCTGCTGCTGGCCACCCTGCTGTTGAGCCTGCTGGTGGCTGGCTGGAGCTGGTGGCTGCTGCGCACACCGGTGGTGCCGGTATTGACCCCTGTCAATCCGCCCGCAGAACCTGGCCCGCCGGTGTCGCCACCGCCAGCCGTGGTAGTGCCGGTGCCAGACGAAATAGGTCAACTGGTCAGTGCCTTCAACCTGCTGCTGACGCGGCTGGCACAGCATGCCAGGGCGCTGACCCAAAGCCAGACCATGCTGGCGCGCACCGAGGCCATGACCCATGTCGGCAGTTGGGAGTGGGATGTGGCCAGCCAGACCGTAACCTGGTCGGACGGCTTGTTTAGCCTGTTGGGGGTGAACCCCGCCGACGGTGCACTCCCGTTGGCCGACCAGTCCGGCTATTACGAACCAGGCGATTTTCAGCGGCTAAAAGACGCAGTGGCGACAACGCTGGGCACCGGTGCCCCCTACACCCTGGAACTGCGCGTGATTCGTGCCGACGGCATTGAGCGCATTTGTCTGGCAAGCGGTCAGGCCGAATCGGGACCGGACGGGCAGGTGCTGCTGGGGTCGCTACAAGACATTACCAAACTGAAACAAACCGATTTGAAACTGCAAATCGCGGCCAGCGTCTTTGACCACGCGCATGAAGGCATCACCATCACCGATGTGCAGGGCACCATTTTGGATGTGAACAAGGCGTTTTGCCGCATCACCGGCTACAGCCGCGAAGCCGTGCTGGGGCAAAACCCGCGTGTGCTGAAGTCCGAACGGCAAGATACCGCTTTTTACCAGGCGCTTTGGCACGATTTGAAGCGATCTGGCCACTGGCGCGGTGAAATATTAAACCGGCGCAAAAACGGCGAGGTGTATGCCGAATTGCTCAATATCAGCGCGGTGCGTGACGAGCATGGCACGGTGTGCCAGTATGTCGGGCTGTTTTCAGACATTTCGCCAGGCCGGACGGTCGAAGACCGGGTGCGCCAAATGGCGCTGTTTGATGCCCTGACCGACTTGCCCAACCGGCGACTGCTGGCTGACCGGTTCGGCCAGACGATGCTGCTGAACCAGCGCAACGGCCATTTTGGCGCGGTCATCTGGCTCGACCTGGACAACTTCAAGCCAATCAACGACACCCATGGTCATGCCACCGGCGACTTGCTGCTGCTCGAAGTGGCACGCCGCCTGAAGGCTTGCGTGCGCCAGGTGGACAACGTGGCGCGGACTGGCGGCGACAATTTTGTGGTGGTGCTCAGCGAACTCGACGCTGAAGTGCAGTCTTCTGCCGAACGAGCCAGGTTTTTGGCCGAAAACGTTCGCCAGAGCCTGGCCGGTCCTTATATGTTGCCGCTCAAACACCTTGGGCGCCCCGACACTCTGGTTGAATACCGCTGTAGCGCCAGCATTGGCGCGACCCTGTTCGGCCCGACCGAAACGAACCAGGATTTGGTGTTCAAACAAGCCGAGCGCGCCATGTCGCAGGCCAAGGAGGCCGGTCACAACCGCGTGGTGTTTTTCCAGCCACCGGCCTGATGCTATTTATTAAATAGCTAGCTGCGCAGGTGCAGCAAGGGCTAGAGGCCAATATCCTCACTATTTTGTGGCACCGAAACTGGCTTTGCAGTGCCCCGGCTGGCCAGTTGCTTCAGATCCGCTTGAGCACCTCGGCAACACAGCGCTCGATACCGGCAAACACATCGCGCAAGGGTGCATCGTCAAACATGTAGGCCGGGGTGGTGACCAGTTTGTGCGCTTCGTCAATCACTACCTCGCGCGAACCGGGCGTACTTTGATAGTGCTGGCCAAGTTGGGTCATGGCGGCCGCCACACCGGCATCGTTGCCCAGCGTCATCGCGGCACTGTCGCCGCTGGCATGCAAGGCCAGCGCCACCAGCGCCGGGGCAATGCAAATCGCGCCGACCGGCTTGTTGGCAGCGAAAAAACCCTGCAAAAACGCGGCCACATCTGGCCGGACTTCGGCATCTGTGCCCTTGAAAGCAAACGAGCAATGGTTTTTGGCGACACCATAGCCGCCCGGCATGAGCAAAGCGTCGAAGTCCTGCACCCGGGCGTGGGCCAGGTCCAGGCACTTGCCCATGCGCGAAATCCGGCTCGATTCCTCCAGCATATTGCGCACGGCACCGGCTACCGGCTCGCCGCTAATATGGTTGACGACGTGAAACTGGGGTGCGTTGGGCGCAATGCACTGAACCGCTGCGCCATGCTGGTCAAGCGCCAGCAGGGTCAACACTGCTTCGCGTATTTCTGCGCCATCAAGGTGGCCGCAGCCTGCCAGCAGAACGGCAACGCGGGGGGATTTTTTGCTATCGGTCATGGTGGTTCTCCGGTGGGGTTTTGGCGGATTATCGCGTGCCCGGCACGCGCTTTGCAAGGGCGCGGCGGCTGTCAAGGTGATGAAAACATGGGCTGTCACAATGGCCTGACCGGCCCCGGCCAGCCCTGCCCTTTTGTGTCATGCCCACCACTCCAGCCAGTTCACCGCCAGATTCACCACCCCCCATCTCGGTGCTGGCGCTGTCAGTCCCGGTCGCCATGGGTTATGTGCCGCTGGGCACGGTGTTTGGCTTTTTGTTTGTGCAGGCGGGCGCGCCCTGGTGGCTGGCGCTGCTGGCAAGCCTGGTGGTTTTTGCCGGCGCAGCGCAATTCATGATGATTCCGATGCTCGCCGCAGGCCTGCCGGTGGCCTCCATCGCCTTGGCCACCTTGGTGGTCAATCTGCGCCATGTGTTTTATGGCCTGTCACTGTTGCACAAGCTGCCGGCCAAGGCGCTGGCACGCTGGTATCTGGTGTTTTCGCTGACCGATGAAACCTATTCGGTGCTGACCACCTTGCCGCCGGGCACCAGCACCCGCCAGATGGTGACGGTGGCGCTGCTCAACCAGGGCTGGTGGGTGCTGGGCACGCTGATCGGGGCCGTCATCGGGGCGCAAGCGCAGATCACGCTGATCGGGCTGGACTTTGCGCTGGCTGCATTGTTTGCGGTGCTCGCCGTGGAGCAGTGGCGCAGTGCCGGCTCGTCCGCCCCGCTGTGGCTGGCGCTGTTGAGCTACGCCGCCGCCCTGGTCATGCTGCCCCGGCAGGCGTTGCCGGTCGCCATTGGCATCAGTGTCGCGGCGGGCCTGGTCTGGCCAAAGATAGCCCCCAAAGAGGTCGCGCCATGATCTCGACAAGCCACGCGCTGGGCGCATTGGCGGCCATGGCTTTGGTCACCTTTGGCTTGCGGGCCTTGCCATTTCTGGCAGCACGCTTTTTGCAGCGTCACCCGGCGGTGCAACGCCTGGGTCGTTTTTTGCCGCTGGCCATCATGACGCTGCTGCTGCTGCACACGCTGGCAGGCAGTGCGCGCCAGAATCCGTCCGGACCCTGGGCCGAACTGGTCGCCGTGGCGACCGTGGTCACGCTGCAATGGTGGCGCAGGCAGGCGCTGTTGAGCATTCTGGCTGGCACTGCCTTGTATGTGCTGCTGCGCAACAGCACCGGGCTGGGATAAGGCCAGCCCCTGGCGAACCGGCTTGAACCGGCAGTGACCAAGCAGGTGCGCCAGTCAATCAAGGCGATTGAACTTTTTTGTTGGCACTCGTCTTGAGAGAGTGCTAACATCCGAAAAAGTTTTTACAGGAGTTCTGGCATGACTGTTCATATTGGCACACCAAGCACGGCGCTGACCTTGGTCAACCCTTGGGCGCTGGTCCCGGCGCTGGGCAATCTGGACGCTTACATTTCGGCAGCAAAACGCATGCCGATGCTGACGCTCGAAGAAGAGCAATTGTTTGCGCGCCAGTTCCGCACCGACAACGACCTTGAAGCTGCCGGCAAGCTGGTGTTGTCACACCTGCGGCTGGTGATATCAACCGCACGCCAATACCTTGGCTACGGTCTGCCCCATGGCGACCTGATTCAGGAAGGCAACGTCGGGCTGATGAAAGCCGTCAAGCGTTTTGACCCGGATCAGGGCGTGCGCCTGGTCACCTACGCGCTGCACTGGATCAAGGCCGAAATTCAGGAATACATCGTCAAGAATCTGCGCATGGTCAAGCTTGCCACCACCAAGGCGCAGCGCAAGCTGTTTTTCAATCTGCGCTCGATGAAGCAGCGTTTCAGAAGCGAAGATGCCATGGCCGACCTGGACTCGCACCACGACACCCTCAACGAAAGCCAGATCAATGCCATGGCCGCCGAACTCAACGTCAAACGCGAGGAGGTGACGGAAATGGAAGCACGCCTGTCCGGCGGCGATGTGCTGCTGGACCCCAGCCCGTCTGACGACGGTGAAGACACTTACGGCCCGATTGCTTACCTGACCGATGCCACCCATGAACCAACCGCCATGCTCGAAGCGCACCACCGCGATGTGCTGGCCAGCGACGGCTTGGCACTGGCGCTTGACACGCTCGACGCACGCAGCCGCCATATTGTGGAAGAGCGCTGGCTCAAGGTGAACGATGACAATTCGGGCGGCATGACCCTGCACGACCTGGCAGCGGTTCATGGCGTCAGCGCCGAGCGGGTTCGCCAGATTGAAGTCGCGGCGATGAAAAAAATGAAGAAATCCCTGGTTGAATTTGCCTGAAAAACTGTTCAGAAAACAGGGTCCATTTTGGTCCTGACCGCCTCGAACACCTGCCAGAACGTGGCCTCCTGGGTGGTGCAGAAGTTGATGCGCATCAGCGTGCTGGGTTGCCGGCTGGCGTGAAACAGCGAGCCAGGCGCCAGCAGATAGCCGACATCAAGCAGGCGCTGGGCCAGCACATCGGTGTCAACCCCGGTATCGACCCAGCCAAACAGGCCTGCTGGGGGTGCCGCAAAAGTGCAGCCTGCGGCCTGCGCCAGCTTGACACTGCGCCCACGCGCCTGTTCGAGCCGGCGGTACACCTGCTGGGCGTGGCGGCGCAGTTGACCCTGCTCGATGCACCAGGCCAGCGCCTTCTCTAATAGCGCCGGAGTGGTCAGTGTGGCCAGCAGCTTGGTGTCGAGCAGTTGCTCAAACAAGGCGGTCGGTGTCGCCATAAAGCCCACCCGCCAGCCAGGCACCAGGATTTTGGAAAAGCCGCTGACATAAATCGTGCGCTGCAAGCCGTCCAGCGCACTCAGGCGGGTGGCGTGCTCCGGGGCCAGGTGGCTGTAGGTGTCGTCTTCAACAATGTGGAAGTTGTGCTGGCTGGCCAGTTGCAGCAAACGGTGCGCGCTGCCCGGACTCAAGCAATAGCCGGTCGGGTTATGCAGCACGCTGACGCTGACAAACAGCTTGGGCGCATGCAGCGCGCAGTAGTGCGCCATCACCGCCAGATCAGGCCCGTCGGGTCCGCGCGGCACCGGCAAAATGCGCATGCCCAGGGCATCGAGCCGGGCAAACTCGATCGCCCAGCCAGGCTCTTCGACCATCACGCAGTCGCCTGCGCGCAGCAAAGTTCGGCTGACGATGTCAAGCGCATGGGTGGCGCCGACGGTGGTGATGATGTGCTGGGGGCTGGCCGGGATAGCCAAGGCATTCAACCGGCCGGCCAGTGCCTGACGCAGGCCCAAGTCACCGGCTGGCTCGCCATACTGCAAGGAAAACGCCTGCAACTGCGCGCCGCTGGTGACCCGGCGCACGGCAGCCGACAAAAAGCGGGTTTCCAGCCAGTCGGGCGGAAACGCCCCCAGGCCGGGCTGCGGCTTGTCTGCTTGACCATAGAACATGCCGCGTATCAACGCAACAGCGTTGACTGGCACATGCCGGGCTTCAACGCCAGTTTTTGCCGCCGATCCCGGCCCTTGATTGACTCCTGAATTTGTAGCTGTCTGCGCTTTATCTGTATGGTATAGAGACCTATTTCTTATGTAAAAGCCGCGATTTTTCCGGGCTTCTACCAAACCCTGCGCCAGCAACTGGTCATAAGCCGCCACCACGGTGCTGGCACTTACACCCTGTTGCTGGGCACATTGCCGCACCGAGGGCAGCCGGTTGCCGGGAGCCAGCAGGCCGGTCGCAATACGTTCGGTCAAGCGCAGCGCCAGTTGCTTGACCAGGGACTGGGAGGTGGTTTTGAGCAACATGTTTGGCTCCTGGTAATGCGCCTGATGGTTCTGATGGTTTTTGAGGGTTCTGGCCTAGCTCGCCCTTGCATCGACCGGCGCTGTGTTGCCGGTGAAAGCAATACAGTTCAGATAAATGTCTTCACTAGTGTACTGGCAGTGTGCTGTTTTTAACGCTAAAGTCCTGCCATGATGACCCAACCAAACCACCATGAACAACGCTGAACTGAGCGCGCTGCTGCTGTTATGCACGGCAGCCAGTTTTACGCCCGGACCCAACACCACGCTGTCTGCGGCACTGGCGGCCAACTTGGGGCTGCGGCGCTCGCTGCGCTTTGTGCTGTCGGTGCCGGTCGGCTGGGGCTTGTTGTTTAGCCTGTGCGCCGCCGGCCTGGGCGCGCTGGTGCTGGCAGTGCCGGCGCTGCGGCTGGGCGTGCAGGTGCTGGGAGTCGGCTATTTGCTGTGGCTGGCGCACAAATTATTCAGGGCCGACACGCTGGCGCAGGCCGATGCCAGCCAGTTGCAAGTGACTTTCTGGCAGGGCGTGATGCTGCAGTTTCTCAACATCAAGGCCTGGATGCTGGCGCTCACTGTGGTGGCGGGCTGGCTGGCCGGGCGCGAAGATGCCGTCAGCCGTTTTGCCCTGGTGCTGCCGCTGCTGCTGATGTTCGGGCTGGCCAGCAACCTGACTTACGCCCTGATGGGCACCCTGCTGCGTCAGTGGCTGGCTGACCCCGAGCACGGCGGACGGCGCTTGCGCCGGTTCAACCGCAGCATGGCGGCGGTGCTGGTGCTGACGGCGGGCTGGATGGCGACCTTGTGAAACATTGGGTGACAGACCAATATTTGCGGAGCAAATTTGCTCTGTTACCAACTGATCGTCGGATGTCCGGCTGTTGACATTGGCTGACAGACTCATATTTTCAGCAAAATCACCCTCCAGCCCTTATTCAACAAGCGCAGACAGCTATGACTATCAGAGCAACAAACAACAAGCACGAAACCCTTGGGCTATGGCTGAGCGTGCTGGGGGTGTGCATTTTTGCCGTGACGCTGCCGATGACGCGGCTGGCCACCGGCACCGTTGACGCACCGCAGCTCTCGCCCTGGTTTGTCACCTTTGGGCGGGCCGCGCTGGCCGGCGCTTTGTCGCTGGCATTTTTACTGATGACCGACTCGGCCCTGCCGACACCCCGGCAACGCAAGCCACTGCTCATGGCACTGCTGGGCAATGCCATTGGCTACCCCTTGTTGCTGGGTTTTGCCTTGCGTCAGGTCACCTCCGGCCATGCGGCGGTAATCACCGCGCTGCTGCCCTTGGCCACCGCTGCCGTGGCAGCGCTGGTGCTGCACCAGCGGGCCCGGCTAAGTTTTTGGCTGTGCGCTGGCTTGGGCAGTGGGCTGGTGGTGGTTTTTTCGGTGCTGCGGGTCTATCAACAGGGCCACGGCTTTGGTTTTGAGTGGGCGGATGTGCTGCTGCTCGGCGCGGTGCTGGCTGCTGCCATCGGCTATGTGTATGGCGCCCAGGTCACCTACGCGCTGGGGGCCGAGCGGGTGATCTGCTGGGTCTGCGCGATGGCACTGCCGCTCACGGTGCCCGGCACCTGGCTGTGCTGGCCCACCCACAGCGTCAACCCCTCGGCCTGGCTCGGACTGCTGTATGTGGGCGTGTTTTCGATGTGGGCCGGTTTTTTTGCCTGGTACCGCGGCATGGCCATGGGCGGTGCCCTGCGGGTCAGCCAAACCCAACTGTTGCAACCGTTCTTGAGCATTCTGGCTGCCGTGCCGCTGCTGGGCGAGCCGCTGGAGCTGATCACCCTGGGCTTTGCACTGACCGTGATGGCAACCGTTTTTCTGAGTCGGCGGCTGTCATCGCCAGCCCCCGCTTTCAACCCTGCGCCAAAGGACACTTCATGAGCGACACCACTTCCCCCTGGCATCTGGCGCGCCGCGCTGCGCGCATGAACCCCTCGGTGATCCGCGAGATTTTGAAAGTCACCGAGAAGCCCGGCATCATCAGTTTTGCTGGCGGCCTGCCTTCAGCCAAGACCTTTCCGGTGGCCGAGTTTGAGGCTGCCTGCGCAAAGGTGCTCAAGGACGATGCGCCAGGCGCGCTGCAATACGCTGCCAGCGAAGGCTTCGGCCCGCTGCGCGAGCAGGTGGCCGCGCAGTTGCAAAGCCAGGCAGCGGCGGCAGGACAAAGCTGGCAGGTGAACCCGGCGCAGGTGCTGATCACCACTGGCTCGCAACAGGGGCTGGACTTGGTGGCCAAGGTGCTGATCGATGCCGGCAGCAAGATCCTGGTCGAGTCGCCCACCTACCTGGGCGCGGTATCGGCCTTCATCCCGATGGAGCCTGAAGTGCTCGGCGTGGCCAGCGATGACGAGGGTCTGGACTTAGCCGACCTGCGCGCCAAAGCCCAGGATGCGCGGTTTTTCTACGTTTTGCCCAACTTTCAAAACCCGACCGGTCGCACCCTGAGCGAGAACCGCCGCGTCGCCTTGAGCCAGCTGGCCGCTGAGCTGAATCTGCCGCTGCTCGAAGACAACCCCTACGGCGATTTATGGTTTGATGCCCCGCCCCACGCGCCCCTGACGGCCCGCAACCCCGACGGCTGCATCTACCTGGGCTCGTTTTCCAAGGTGCTGGCTCCAGGGCTGCGGCTGGGCTTTCTGGTAGCACCGAAGGTGGTCTATCCGAAGCTGCTGCAAGCCAAGCAGGCCGCCGACCTGCACAGCCCGGGGTTTAACCAGCGCATGATTGCCGAGGTGATGAAAGACGGTTTTCTGGATCGCCATGTGCCGACCATTCGCGCCCTGTACAAGGCGCAGCGCGATGCCATGCTGGCGGCACTGGCACAGCACTTTCCCGATGCCCTAAGCCAGCCCGGACAGTCCCTGACCTGGAACCGCCCGGCCGGCGGCATGTTTTTGTGGGCGCGCCTGCCCCAAGGCATGAGCGCCGTGGATTTGCTGCCGTTTGCGCTGGCCAAGGGGGTGGCGTTTGTGCCCGGTGCCCCGTTTTACGCCGATCACGGCGACGAGCGCACGCTGCGCCTGTCATTTGTCACCCCCAGTGTGGAAGAGATTCAGCGCGGGGTAGCGGCGCTGGCAGCCGCCATCAAGGCGCGCCAACCCGCCTGAGTTCGGGGCCACGGTGCCTTGTCTGGCAGCGCACAGACTGCAGCCGCGCAGCTTGCCTAAACTGGGTGGGCATGGAGATCGCGTCCACCGGATCGGTCGCCAAAACCCAAGGAACCCAAATGATGTGGCTGCCGTGGCTCGGTGTGATTTCAGGCTTGCTGGTGGTCGCTGCTGTCAGCCTTGGCGCTTTCGGGGCCAGGCGCTGGCGCAGCGCCACGCAAGCGCTCAATTGCAGACTCGAAGCGGCCCGCATTGACGACAAGGTGCCGCCGCCATCGCATGTGGGTGCCGTTTACCGGCGAGGTGGAATGGCTGCATCCCGAAGGGCGCAGGCGGTACTTTACCGGCAGCGTCACGTCGCTGCGCTACGAATTTTTGCCATGACCGGGTGTCGGCAGGCCACAACCCGTCCCGGAGCGCCATCGCCTCGCTCAAGGGGTTCCCGTTCGGGCTGAGCTTGTCGAAGCCTTCGAGAACCCTTCGAGAACCCTTCGAGAACCCTTCGAGAACCCTTCGAGAACCCTTCGACAAGCTCAGGGCGAACGGGAGAGTTTTGCATGCTTCTGTGCTCAACCCGGTGCCATTGCCCTGCCAGTTCTAGATTTTTTACATGATTTAAGGCTCCAGCCCTTTACCCGCCTGCGCTGACAGCTACAAATAGAAGAGCAATCAACCGGCTTGCCGCAACAACATCCGAATATCGGCCGCCGTCAATTCGGGCTGGGTGCCGTAGCGGGTAAACAGCCGCAACTTGCCCTTGGTGTCATAGACATAGCTGCCCGCCGTGTGGTCGATGGTGTAGCTGGTCGGTGTCGGGCCATCGACTTTTTTGTAATACACCTTGTAATCCTTGGCCAGCGCCGCTGTTTTTTCCGGGCTGGTGTGCAGTGCCAGAAAGCTCGGGTCAAAGTTCTCCATGTAGGCCTTGAGCATCTCGGGCTTGTCGCGCTCGGGATCGACGGTGACAAACAGTCCCTGCAAGCGTTCGCCATCTTTGCCCAGCAGCTTTTTGATCGCCACCATCTCGACCATTGAGGTCGGACACACATCGGGACATTGGGTGTAGCCAAAAAACACCATGACCACTTTGCCGTGAAAGTCCTTGAGTGTTCTGGCTTGGCCATTGTGGTCAGTCAGGGCAAAATCTTTGGCGTAATCGGCACCCGTAATGTCGATCGCAGTGAATTTCTGCGCGCCCTCGGAACAAGCAACAAATAGGCTTGCAGCCCCCGTCCAGACTGCGCTGATAGCTATAAATTTCAGAGCTTTTCGTTTGTTCATGGGATCCATCATAAACCGGCGGCAAATGGGGCATTCAATGGCCCTGGCAACAAAAACAAGGCCAAGATGGCACGGCGAGGCCACCGCCTGCGCTAGCCCAGGGCGTAATGGTCAATCAACAAAGCGGCAAACAGCAGGCTCAGGTGAATCAGCGAAAAGCGAAAGGTCTTGCGCGCCAGCAAGTCAGAGTAATCGCGCCACAGCCACCAGGCATGCAGGCAAAACCCGACGTTGAGCAGCAGCGCCGCCGCCAGATAAAGCCAGGAACTCATGCCGTAGATGAACGGCAGCAAACAGGCCGCCAACAGGATAAAGGTGTAGAGCAGCACCATCAGCCGGGTAAATTCATTGCCATGCGTTACCGGCAGCATCGGCAGGCCCGACTTGCGGTAGTCTTCCACCCGGTACAGCGCCAGTGCCCAGAAGTGCGGCGGTGTCCACAAAAAAATGATCAAAAACAGAATCAGCGCCTCCGGGCCAACCTGGCCGGCCATGGCCGCCCAGCCCAGCACTGGCGGCATGGCGCCAGAGGCTCCGCCAATCACGATATTTTGCGGTGTCAGGGGCTTGAGGATGACCGTGTAAATAACCGCGTAACCAATGAAAGTGGCAAAAGTCAGCCACATGGTTAGCGGATTGACCAGCAGGTACAGCACGGCAGAGCCTATGGCACACAAGGTAGCGGCAAATAGCAGGGTTTGACGGTCGCCCAACTCGCCCCTAGCAGTCGGTCGCCAGGCAGTACGCTTCATTTTGGCATCAATGCTTTTTTCAATGATGCAGTTAAAGGCCGCCGCCGCACCCGCCACCAGCCAGATGCCCAGACAGGCGGCCAGCGCCACCCCAACCTGATGCAGCGACGGCAGACCCGGCACTGCCAGCACCATGCCAATCAGGGCACAAAAAACAATCAGTTGAATCACCCGTGGTTTGGTCAGCGCATAAAACTGGGCCAACACCGACAGCGCCGGGTTGACTGGCGGCGTTGACACGCTCATGCGCTGGCCTCCAATCCTGGCGGAGTTTGAATTGGCCCGACCGACGCCGGCCCGGCGCGTGCCGCAACCCAGGTCAGGGTCAGCACCAGGGCGGCAGAACCACCGGTGTGCAACAGTGCCGCCAGCAACGGCCAGCCCAGCACCACATTGCCCAGGCCAGTGGCCAACTGCAAGCCAATCAGCGCCGCCAGCACGCGCGACTGGACCCGCCACAGCTTGGTGCGGTTGAGTTGCCAGGCCAGCACCATCAGCAGGCACAGCACGCCGTAGGCCACCAAGCGGTGCACATAATGAATCGCCGTAAGCGCAGCAAAGCTGATATGTTCGCCCGCAGCGGTCAGGCCCAGTTCGCGCCAGATTTCAAAACCTTGCCGCAAGTCCATGTCAGGCCACCAACTGCCCTGGCAGGTCGGAAAATCGCCACACGCCAGCACGGCGTAATTGGCACTGACCCAGCCGCCTAACGCCACTTGCACCAGCACCAAGGCAAAACTCCACCGCAACAGACGGCGCACACCGGCAGTCAGGTCCGGCAATGGCAAATCGGCCTCAACCTGCCCACGGACAACCTGCACGCACAGCAGCACCAGCAACACCAGGGCCGCCAGCAAATGCAGCGTGACGATGGCGGGAAACAGCTTCATGGTCACCGTCAGCGCACCAAATGCACCTTGCAGGCAGACCCACACCAAGGTCAAACTCGGCAACCAGGGCCAAACTGGCGCACCGGGCAGCTTGCGCTGGCGCCACCAGTCACGCCAGCTCAACACCGTCAGCAAGGTGATCAGCGCCCCGACGGCGGTTGCCAGGTAACGGTGCAGCATCTCGATCCAGGCTTTGGCTTGCGTGACCGGGCCGTCAGGCAGCAGGTTTTGTGCGGCGACGATATGCTCACCAGCCCCGACAGGCGAGGTATTGCCATAACAACCCGGCCAGTCCGGGCAGCCCAAGCCCGAGTCGGTCAACCGGGTAAAAGCGCCAAACAGCACCAGATCAAAGGTCAACAGCAGCGTGAACAGCCACAAACCCTGCCGCCGCTCAAGCGCAGTGCCATGCGGGTTGCGCCACCTGAGCCACAGCACCGGCCCCAGCGCCAACAGGGCACCTACCAGCAGCAAGCTCGCCAGCGGCGACAGGTTATAAAGCGGCGTGGCGTTCATCGGACGTCACCGACCCGGCGCCGATGCTGCTGTTTCGTGCTGACGACCGGGTGAATCCCACGCCACCGAAGCACGCAGCAGGTGCTCCATGTCGCGTTTGGCGCGACTGGCACCGGCACTGTCGAACACCGCTGGCAGGCGCATCATGGCATTGCCCATTGGGTCCACCACAAAAATATAGTCGCGCATCGACTTGCCATCGGGCACCACCAGCCAGGACTGCAAGGCTTCAGGATCGATGCGGGCCACCGTGGCGCGGTCTTTTTGCAAGCCCTGATTCAGCGTGGCATCGATGCCAGCCAAGTCATTGACCAGCCAGACCCAGTCCACCCGCTCCATGTCTTTGCCGAGCATCAGACGCAACTGGCGCAACAGCAACAATTGCCGCTGGCAATCCTGTCCGCAGGCACCCCCATCCACTTTGACCAACAGCCATTGGGACTTCAGACTTGCCAATGGCAGCGGGCTGCCGTCGAGCCGACGGGCCACCCGGTCTGGCAAAGGCCGCGCCGGCGATATCAACTCACCCACCGCCGCTTTGCCTTGCGGGCGCAGCACATGGAGCGCCAGGTAAGACAAGATAACGGGCAGCGAACACACCAGCACAATGGCCAGCAACTTGAGCCGGCTGCGCACCAGTTCAGGAACCGGTGCATCGCCGGGCCGTGGCAGCGACAGCACGGTCAGGTCCAGCAGTTGGTCTTGCGGTGGTCGGCTCATGCCGCATCCTTCTGACGCACACTGGCGACTACGAAAAAAATCAGCAGCGCCACGGCAATACCAAACCACTGAAAGGCATAACCCCGGTGCATGCCAACCCGATCTTCGGGCGGGTCCCAGCGGCGCACCAGCGCCGACCCGTCATCGCTGGTTTGCAGCAGCACCACCGGTTGCAGCGGCTGGTTGAGCAGACCGACAAAACGTGCCAGGTCCAGCCGGGACCATAATTTGGTGGCCGCTTCGGGATGGTCTGGCATCAGGAAAAACTTCTTGGTCGAGGGTACCAAGGCAAGGCCGGTAATCTGCACCCGACCTGTCGGTGTGGCCACCACGGGCAACACGCCACGCCCCTGCGACCAGCCAATCCAGCCCCGGTTGACCAGAATGCGGGTATCGCTGCCGTCAATTCTTAGCGGAACAATGACGTGGACTCCGGGCAAGCCCTTGTACTGACGGTTGTCCAGAAAGACCTGGTGCTGCGGCTCATATTCGCCCGTGGCCACGATGGGCGCATCACGAAGCTGTGCCGCATCCACCAGCGACTTGCCCACCTGAACCGCACCCAACTGGTTACGCGCAGCGCGCTGGTTCAGTTCAGCCTCAAGCCGATCACCCTTGCCGGACTGCCACATGCCCAGATAAACAAACAGCCCCAAACCCGCTAGCAGGCCCAACAGGGGCAGCAACTTGAACTGAAAACGTAAATGGGTCATGAACAAATGGTAGAAGGCGCAAAGCCTGATTGTCCGTCAAGCGTGCCAAAGGCCAGTCCCGGATAATGGCGTGTCATTTTTGGGAAAGACCGCGATGTTGGCAAAAATTTTGATTCTCTTGACCTTGGCAACCATTCTGGTCAGCTTGTTTAGCGCGCTGGCGCTGCTGTTCAAGAACGATGACGCATCCAAACGCAAGCGGGTGGTGCAGGCCCTGACAATCCGCATCGGGCTGTCGATTACCCTGTTTGTCTGCTTGCTGGCCAGTTTGTACTTTGGACTGATTCCGGGGCGCGGTTGACGACGCAGTGCCAAGCGCCCGGGCGGGTTGGGGGAGGCGCGCCTGAACGCTACAAAATATAGACAAACACAAACAGAATCAGCCACACCACATCGACAAAGTGCCAGTACCAGGCAACAGCCTCAAAAGCAAAGTGGTTGTGCTCGGAAAAATGTCCGCTCATCCCGCGGCCCAGCATGACCATCAGCATGATGGTGCCCAGCGTGACGTGCAGGCCGTGAAAGCCGGTCAGGATGTAAAAAGTGGCGCCATAAACACCGGCACCCAGCGTCAAGCCCATTTCGGCGTAAGCATGGGCATACTCATAAATCTGAAAGCCCATGAAGGTCATGCCCAGCGCCACCGTCATCGCCAAACCCCAGTTCAACTGGCTGCGCTTGCCCTTGATCAGCCCCCAATGCGCCCAGGTCAAGGTGGCACCCGAGGTCAGCAGCAGCATGGTGTTGATGGCCGGAATGCCCCAGGCATGCATCGGTGAAAACGGGTCGCCCAGCGGACCGGCACTGGGCCAGACACTGGTAAATTTTTCATAAGGCGTGAACACTGCCTCATAGCCACTGAGTTCAGGCAGCGATATCTGGCGGATGTAATACAGGGCACCAAAAAAGCAGGCGAAAAACATCACCTCAGAGAAGATGAACCAGACCATGCCGATGCGGTAAGAGCGGTCTTCCCATTGGGTGTAGGCACCCCGCAGGTTCTCGCTGATCAGTTCGCCAAACCAGCCCACCACCACATAGGTGATCAGCGCCGCACCCGCCAACATGCTCCAGACACCGGACGGTGTGCCATTGATTTTGAAGATGAAGCCCAGCGCCGTGAGAAAAACACCCACCGATAGGTAAGTGGAGTAACGGCTGGCTGCCGGCACATAGTAATGGCCCCGGGCGGCAGTGGTTGCGGCATGCGTCATCGTGTGATCCTTCCGTGTCAGTTCGCCTTGACGGCTTCAAAAAATGCGTAAGAGAGCGTGACCGTTCCCAAGTCACGATCCATGTTGGGGTTGACGACAAACACCACCGGCATGGTGCGGGTCTCGCCTGGCTGAAAGGTTTGCTGGCTAAAGCAAAAACATTCCAGTTTTTCAAAAAACCGGGTCGCTGCCGCTGGCGTGACACTGGGCACGGCTTGACCGACAAACACCCGCCCGCTGGTGTTTTTCACGGTGTAGTTGGTCCGGGTGATTTCGCCAGGGTGAACCCGCACCGAAAACTGTTCTGGCTTGAACTGCAGACCGACACCGGGCATGGTATGGCTTAAAAATTCGACTTTCACCGTACGGGTCAGATCGACCTGGGTATTCTGATCCGCCACGATGGGGGCTGAATTGGTCTTGCCGTTCAAGCCGGTCAGACGGCAAAACGCGTCATACAGCGGCACCATGGCAAAGCCAAAACCGACAAAAAACAGGGCTACCAGGCTCAGACGCACGGCCAGTCGGTGGTTGCTGTTCTGACGCTGTTGCGCTTCGGTCAGAGTGGTGCTCATAGCGGCCGGTACTTCCATAGCGCGCCCAGAAACATCAGCAGCACAATCAAACCGACAAACAGTCCCAGGCGAACATTGGCCGCCTTGCGCTTGTCCCACTCTTCTGGGTCAAATTCGGGTTTGGGGGACACAGGCAGTTTCATGGATTGACTCATTGACTCAAGCAGGAACGTACTTACTTGATTTCAGGCGGAGTTTCAAAGGTGTGGTAGGGCGCGGGCGACGGCACGGTCCACTCCAGGCCTTCAGCGCCCTCCCAGGCTTTGGCCTGCGCCTTTTCGCCACCACGGATGTTCTGGATCACGTTATAGACAAAAATCAGGTGTGAGGCACCCAGAATGAAAGCACCCACGCTCGATATCATGTTCCATTCGGCAAACATCAGCGGGTAGTCAGGTATGCGGCGCGGCATGCCGGCCAGACCGACAAAAAACTGCGGAATAAAGGTGATGTTGAAGCCCACCACCGCCACCCAGAAATGCCACTTGCCCAGGGATTCATTGAGCATGTGGCCGGTCCACTTTGGCAGCCAATAGTAAATGGCGGCCATCGCGCCCATCACCGCAGAGGGGTAAAACGCATAGTGAAAATGGGCCACCAGAAAGTAGGCATTGTGGTACTGCGGGTCAGCCGCTGCATCTGACAAGGCAAGACCAGTCAGGCCGCCCCAGCCAAACAACACCAAAAAACCTAAAGCGAACAGCATCGGGGTCTCAAACGTCATCGAACCCTTCCAGACTGAGGCAATCCAGCAAAAGAACAGCACCGCCAGCGGGAACGAAATCGCCATGGTGATGTACATGAAGTAAATCTGGCTGCCAATCGACATGCCGCTGGTGAACATGTGGTGCGCCCAGACAATCACGCCCAAGCCAGCAATCGCCCAGAACGCATACACCTGCGCCTTGTAGCCATAGGTGGGCTTGCGGGTGAAGGCCGACAGTACATGCGGAATGGCGCCGGCAATCGGCAGCAGCAGCACATAGACCTCGGGGTGGCCCATGAACCAGAAAATGTGTTGCCACAGCACCGGGTCACCGCCGCCGGCAGCGTTGAAGAAATGCGTGTCAAAGTGGCGATCCATCAGCACCATGGTGACGCCACCGGCAAATACCGGCATGATGGTGATCAACAGTACTGCTGTCATCAAAAACCCATGGGCGAACAGCGGCATCTTCATCAGCGTCATGCCAGGCGCACGCATATTGACAATGGTCACAATGACATTGATGGAGCCCAGAATGGATGACACGCCGAGCATGTGGATGGCAAAAATGGCAAAGTCCATGCCCCAGCCGCTCTGAATTGACAGCGGTGCGTACAGCGTCCAGCCGGTATCGACCGCGCCCGGGCCAATGCCAAAGATGCCCAAAAAGAAGGGCAGCGTCAACATGACGGCGGCCGGCGGCAAAATCCAGAAACCCCAGTTGTTCAGACGCGGCAAGGCCATGTCGGGCGCACCGATCACCATCGGCAGCATGTAATTAGCCAGGCCAGTCGCGACAGGCATGGCAAAACCAAACACCATAACCAGGCCATGCAAGGTGATAAGCTGGTTAAAAAACTCGGGCTGTATGAATTGCAAACCGGGCTGGAACAACTCGGCGCGCACCGCCAGAATCATCGCACCACCGATAAACAGCATCACAAACCCGAAAATCAGGTACATGATGCCGATATCCTTGTGGTTGGTGGTTTCCAGCCAGCGGATGAATCCGCCAGAGTAGTGCCCGCCGTGAGAATCACCGTGCGGTATGCCATGCGACATATCGTGTGCCATTGACTGCTCCTTATTGCTCAAAATCTTGAATCTGGACGACCGTTTATAGGTTACGGCGCGGCGCGAGCCAGCAGTACCGGTTTGATCACCGGTGCGGCTGTGGCCACCACGGGTGTTGGCTCTGGCACCCCGACTGCTGCCGCAGCGACCGGGGCTTTGACGGCGGCGGGCTTCTTGCTGGCCAGCCATTGGGCAAACTGTTCCTGCGTTACCACATTGACCACCACCGGCATAAAACCGTGCTCCTTGCCACACAGCTCCGAGCACTGGCCCCGGTAGGTGCCGGTTTTTTCAACGGTTGCCCAGAACTCGCGCAGAAAACCCGGCACCGCATCGCGCTTGACACCAAAGGCCGGTACCCACCAACTGTGAATCACATCGTTGGACGTGGTGATGAAACGCACCTTTTTGCCAACCGGCAGCACCAGCGGGTTGTCCACTTCAAGCAAATAGTGCTCGCCTTTGGCTTCGCTGTTGTCGATTTGCGCGCGCGGCGTGACCAGGCGGCTGGTGAAGCTGACCCCTTCTGCCGGAAATTCGTATTGCCAAAGCCATTGACTGCCGGTGACCTTGACCACCAGTTCGGCATCGGTTTTGGTGTCTTCGTACATCAGCACGGCGTGCAGGGCGGGAATGCCAAACACCACATAATCGATAAAAAACAACAGTGCAAATGGCGACAGCACCCACAACCACTGCTTGCGGCTGGTCGGTGCAGCAAAGTTGACCGCCTTGAACCCGACCGCTTTGCGGTGGGTGTAAAACGAGTACATCAGCAAGCCAAACACCAAGAAAAACAGGATCAGAATCACCACCATGACCAGGTTGTGCATGTGCAGTGTTTCGTGCGCAATCGGGGTCACCGGCTCGGGGAAGTTGTAGGCATAACCCGCCAAAGCAGCGGCTGACCCGAGAGCCATCAAAACACAAAGGCCAAACCTGTAAAAGCTACGCATCATTTGCTGTCCTTGCCATGGGAATTCATCAATCCGTTGATATCGATCAAATGATTCTAGACGATGAAATTGTCCTGACCGGCGCAAATCATCCGGGGGAAAACCCGAACTTGTGGCAGCAGATCGTGATTGAAAACGCAAGTTGGTCCGCTCCCTGCGGATCGCGGACGCCGGCGGCATGACACACTCGGCTCATGGATAATGACTTTCCATGGTTTTGTCTGTTTTCTTGTTTCCTCCAGGCTGGCAGCACGGCGTGCCGGTTGGCATCTTGAACAGCGTCAACAGAGCAATGCATCACGCTGTGGCACCGATGCCACCGGGACTTGCGGCATCATGTGCCTGATCGCCTGGCACTGGCAGCCTGCCAGCCCGACACCGTTGCTGCTGCTGGCCAAAAATCACAAGCTCTCTGAGCCCGCGCTGGGCAACTCAGCTTGCAGCCATTTCTATTGCAGGGTTTTCTTGAGAATCTCAGGCAAGGCCAACGGCATAACGGAGATGCCCTCTTTGATGAGCGAAGCGGTTTGAACCAGTGTCGCTAATCCCCGGATGCCGCGTTCGTGCGATTCACCATAATGAATTCGACGAGCCTCCTGAGCGAAATCCTCACCAACATCCTCGGTGTTTTTCAGAATCTGACGGGCGGCCTCAAGCCAGCTTTCCTGCAATGGTCTGGAAACATCTGTTGACAGCGCAGCCGAAGGCTGAATTTCAGCTTGACCGATTCTGCCAAGATTGAGTCGGGGTGCGCTGAGTTGCTTGACAACCTGGACATCGCCACACAATGGGCACTCGACCAACGCGCGCTGGCACTGCACCTGAAAATCGCTCTCGGAGGCAAACCAGCCTTCAAAAACATGTTGCCCGGACAAGCACTGCAAGTCAAAAACAATCATGCCAGAGCGCGCGATCTAACAGCCGCCAGCCGACCAATCAAGCGTCCAGGCACCAGACAGAAAATTTTGCAGCCAAAAAGCCGCAACCAATGTTTTTGCATCCGTCACTGTCCCATTTCGACACCATTCAAGCAATTGGGTCGGCGTGGCCGTAAACACATCCAGGAATTCACCCTCGTCCAAAGCACGGCGCCCGGCTATCAACCCGCAGGCAAACCAAATATCTATACGCTCGGTGGAATAAGAGATGACCGGATGCAAAGAACCCGCAAAAGCCCAAGAGCTTGCTCTGAACCCGGTTTCCTCACGTAACTCCCGCTGTGCACATTGAAACGATTGTTCACCCGGATCAAGCTTGCCAGCCGGAAACTCGATCATCACGCGCTCCATCGGGTATCTGAACTGCCGCTCCAGGACAAGTTCCCAGCCGCCTTGGACATCCTCCAACATGGGAATAACCATGACCGCACCAGGATGAAGCACATACTCTCTTGCCGCGACTTGACCATTGGAGAGCTCAACCGTATCGCGAAAGGCATGAAGCAATTTACCCTTAAAAAGCTCAGCACCGCCAATTTTTTTTTCCAGCAGATGCGTCACGGCAGCGGATGGATTGAGCGATGCAAGATAGGGTGGTAGGCCCACAATCGCGACCAAATCAGGTCGTGAGCATTTTGTAAACCGCACCTGCACACAAGGTCATCAGTCCACCAGGCAGCAAACCCAGAAAGAGCAGCAGACCGCCATTGAGTGTGAGCACAGCGCGAACATCAAGCGAAGCAGTCACTGCGGTTGCAGTAATTGGTGCATCAAAATACATCACCTTGACAACCCGCAAATAGTAAAACGCGCCAATCAGGGACATCATGACCGCAAAGACAGCCAAAGCAATGTGAGAGCTGTCACCAGTGGCCACCAAGGCCTGCAAAACAGCCAGTTTGGCATAAAAACCGACCATAGGCGGAATACCTGACAATGAAAACAGACACATGGCCATGATGCCCGCATAAAAGGGGCTACGTTGATTCAAGCCAGCAAAGTCAGATATCTCCTCACTCTCGAACCCCTGGCGTGACAACAAAAGAATAACGCCAAAACTCGCCAATGTCGTCAATACGTAAGACACGACATAGAACATGGATGAGCTGTAAGCATTGCCTGCCGCCTCAGCGTGGCCATTGACCACGCCCGACATCAAGCCAATCAAAACAAAACCCATGTGAGAAATAGTCGAAAAAGCGAGCATTCTCTTGATGTTGGTTTGCGCGATCGCCGCCAGATTGCCAACCGCCAACGAACCAATGGCCAACAGCATCAACATCTGCTGCCAATCAACCGCCAACGGTGAAAGGCCTTCAACAAGCAACCGGATAAACACCGCAAACGCGGCTAACTTGGGTGCTCCGCCCACCAGCAAAGTGACCACTGTTGGTGCGCCCTGGTAAACATCGGGAATCCACATGTGAAATGGAACAACACCGAGCTTGAAAGCCAAACCCGCCACCACAAATACCAATCCGAAAACAAGCACCTGGTGTTTAATTTCGCCAGAGTTGATCGCCTTAAAAACCTCATGAAGATCCAGCGAACCCGTGGCACCATAAAGCATGGACATCCCATAAAGCAGAAATCCGGAGGCCATCGCGCCAAGGACAAAATATTTCATGGCTGCTTCGATGGCGACAGCATTGTCACGACGAAGTGCTACCAGCGCATAGCTAGACAAGGTCAACAATTCAATGCCCATGTAAATGACAAGGAAGTTATTCCCTGAAATCATGACAAACATTCCCAAAAGTGCAAACAGGCTCAATGTGAACAACTCTCCACCGGCCAGCATATCTCGGCTGGCCGCGTAAGCACGACCATATACCAAGGTCACCATCACCGCCAACGCAGCAAAACACTTCAGCCAGTTACCCATGGGATCGCTGACAATCATGTTGCCAAATCCGTAGAGCGTTGCGCCCTCACTTGCATAACTGGCCTGAAAAGCCGCAACGGCAGCTAGCGTGAAAAGAGTCAGAATATAAGTCGGTGTGCGACCGGCTCTCTTGACACCTAGATCAAAAATGGCAATCACGCAAGCCATCACCAGCAAGAGCAATTCAGGGTAAACGGCAATCAAACTGAGTCTGTCAATCATTTGAATCTCTTATCTCTATTAAACCAGCAAGGGCTGATCATTGAAGCTTGGATTGCGCCACATGTTTTAAAAGTTCTGCCACCGATACATCCATCACGTCAGTAAACGGCTTAGGATAAACACCCAGGTACAAAACGGCAATTGCCAGCAAGGCCAAGAACAAAAACTCTCTGGAATTAATGTCTTTCAAATGCTTGACATGATCATTGGAGACCGGGCCCAAATAAACTCGCTTGAACATCCAAAGTGTATAGGCAGCACCAAATATCAACGCACTTGCAGCCGCCATGCCGGTCCAGAAATTAAACTTGACGGCACCAAGAATCACCATCCACTCCCCCACAAAACCAGCAGTTCCGGGCAGTCCACAGTTTGCCATTGCAAACAAAAGTGCAAATGCGGTGAACTTGGGCATAGTATTCACCACACCACCGTAACTGGCTATTTCACGGGAATGCACCCGATCGTAAAGCACGCCAATGGACAGAAACATGGCGGCAGAAACAAAACCGTGTGCAATCATTTGAACGATGCCGCCAGCAACACCCAAATCATTGAATATAAAGAAGCCAAGAGTCACAAAGCCCATGTGCGCAACAGAAGAATAAGCCACCAGTTTTTTCATGTCTTTCTGAACCATGGTGACAAAACCCACATAAATCACCGCAGCCAGAGAAAGGCCAATCATCAAACCCGCCCATTCATGCGATGCATCCGGGGTGATTGGCAAAGAAAATCTCAGGAAACCATAGGCACCAAGCTTCAACATGATAGCAGCAAGCACGGCTGAACCGCCCGTTGGTGCTTCTACGTGAACGTCGGGCAACCAGGTGTGAACAGGCCACATTGGCACCTTGACGGCAAAAGCCGCCAAAAATGCAAAGAACAGCAAAGTCTGTGCATCGCGGCCTAAAGGCAACTTCTGCCAGACTGCCAACTCGAAGCTACCACCCGATGTAGTGTAGAGATAAATCAATGCGATGAGCATCAAAAGCGAGCCGAGCAAGGTGTACAGAAAAAACTTGAAGGCTGCATAAATTTTGTTTGGTCCACCCCATACGCCAATGATCAGGTACATCGGAATCAGCGTGGCTTCAAAAAAAACGAAGAAAAGCAAGCCATCGAGTGCACAGAAAACACCAATCATGAGCCCACTCAAAATCAAAAAAGAACCCATATACTGATTGACACGGCTGGTAATGACTTCCCAGCCCGCAATAACCACAACAAGATTGATGAATGCCGTCAGCAATACAAACCACAGCGAAATACCGTCAACACCCAAGTGATAGTTGATGTTGAAACGCTCAATCCACGGTGCCATTTCTGTAAATTGCATCGCAGAAGTGGTGACATCAAACTGGGAATACAGTGGCAATGTGACTAAAAGGCTCACGGCTGCACCAATCAGCGCAATCCAGCGCACCACCCGCGCCTGGTCATCCCGACCCAAGGCAAGCAACATGACACCGAATAATATTGGTGTCCAAATAGCCAGGCTCAACAAACCCATTTTTATGTTTCTCCTATTTGAGCCAAACGAAATACGTCATCAGCACAAAGATGCCAAGCACCATCGTCAAGGCGTAGTCATAAAGATACCCGGTCTGAAACTTGCGAACCACGCCGGATATCCAGCCGACAACACGCCATGATCCATTAACACATGCGCCATCAATCAGCGCCTGATCACCCGCTTTCCAGAGGACAATGCCAAGTCCTCGAGCACCACGCGCCAACACGTTTTCGTTAAACCAGTCCATGTAGTATTTATTCTCAAGCAGGTTAAACACAGGCATCAGGTTGCACTTGATGGCAGCCGGCAAAGCCGGATTAACCATGTACATGTAGTAGGCGCAGGCCACACCGGAGAGCGCCAGCCAAAATGGCGCGGCCATCAAGCCGTGCATCGCCAGTTGCACCGGGCCATGAAACTCCTCACGCAAGACCTCAATGGCCTTGTGAATTTCTGTGTTGACAAAAATGGAATCCTTGAAAAAGTCACCAAACAACATCGGGCCAATCGTGATGAAACCGATGACGACTGATGGGATGGCGAGCATGACCAAAGGCAATGTGACAACCCAAGGTGATTCATGCGGCTTTTGATGCGCGCCATGATGACCATGATCGTGGCCGTGATGCGCATCCGGGTTTTGATCAAATCGCTCTTTTCCATGAAAAACCAGAAAATACATCCGGAAAGAATAAAAGGCGGTGACAAACACGCCCGTCAAAACCGCAAAATAAGCAAAACCTGATGCCGGCAGTTGACTGGCATGCACCGCCATAATGATCTCGTCTTTGGAATAAAAACCGGAGAAAAGCGGCGTACCAATCAAGGCCAGCGATCCAAGAAGTGCCGTGATCCAGGTGATGGGCATATATTTGCGCAACCCGCCCATCCAGCGAATATCCTGATTGTGATGGACACCCATGATGACCGAGCCAGCGGCCAAAAACAGCAAGGCCTTGAAAAATGCATGGGTCATCAGGTGGAAAACAGCGACCGAATATGCAGAAGCGCCCAGAGCTACTGTCATATAACCCAACTGCGACAATGTCGAGTAGGCCACCACGCGCTTGATGTCGTTCTGGATAATGCCCAGAAAGCCCATGAACAAGGCCGTAATGGCACCGATGATCAGAACAAAGTTGAGTGCTGTATCGCTCAATTCAAACAAGGGCGACATCCGGGCCACCATAAATATACCTGCAGTAACCATAGTGGCAGCATGAATCAGTGCAGAAATAGGTGTCGGGCCTTCCATTGAATCTGGCAACCAGACATGGAGAGGAAACTGTGCAGACTTGCCCATTGCACCGATAAACAGACAGATACAAATGACCGTGACAAGCATCCAGTCGGTACCGGGAAGAAGCAACTTGGACAACTCTGCGGATTTTGCAAAGGTTTCGGTGTAATTAAGGCTGCCACCGTAGGCCGCAAGCAAGCCAATGCCGAGAATGAAACCGAAGTCGCCGACCCGATTCACCAGAAAAGCCTTCATATTGGCAAATATGGCAGTGGGCTTGTTAAACCAGAAGCCAATCAATAAATATGAAACCAGACCGACAGCTTCCCAGCCGAAAAATAACTGCAGCATGTTGTTGCTCATGACCAGCATCAACATGGAGAAAGTAAATAAGGAGATATAAGCGAAAAATCGGTTATATCCTTCATCCTCTTCCATGTAGCCAACAGTGTAGATATGCACCATCAATGAGACAAATGTCACGACACACATCATCATGGCGGTCAATCCGTCAACCAAGAAGCCGACTTCCATCTTGAGATCGCCCACTACCATCCAAGTGTAGATAGTTTCATTGAAGCGTGCCCCGTCGAAAGCAACGCTGTAAAGAACCGAGGCAGACAGCACAAACGACAGCAATACACCCAAGATGGTCAGGGAGTGTGACATGCGCCGACCGATGGCATTTCCGCCAAACTTGGTTCCGAGGATGCCAGCGGCAAGTGCCCCCACCAAGGGAGCCAGCGGAACCGCCAGCAAGGTTGATACTGAAAGGGTTTGACTCATTTTTAATTACCCCTTCAACGAATCAAGTTCGTCCACATTGATATTCGACTTGTTGCGGAACAAAAGCACCAGAATAGCCAGTCCGATGGCCGCCTCGGCTGCAGCAACTGTCAAGATAAAGAACACGAATATCTGTCCATGCAAATCACCTAAATAGTAGGAAAAAGCAACGAAGTTTGTGTTGACCGCAAGCAGCATGAGCTCGATCGACATCATCAAAACAATCAGATTTTTTCGATTGAGAAAGATGCCAATCACCGAAAGCGCAAACAGCATTGCACCCAATGACAAAAAATGCCCTAATGTCAACGTCATGCTTTGCTCCCGCCAGTTGGTTCGTCCGGCGCTGTTACGGGCAACGCAGGTTTGGTGGACTTCAGATTGATCACCATCAACCGGTCACTTGCCTTGACGCGAACCTGATCGCCTGAATCGATCGCCTTGGTGTCCTTGCGGTGCCGCAGGGTTAGTGCAACCGCAGCAATCATCGCAACAAGAAGAAGTGCTGCTGCGACTTCGAGGGGATAAAGATAACGGGTATAGAGTAACTTGCCAAGTTCCCGCGTATTTGATATCTCGCCAGCGACATTCCCAAGCGCGTTCACGGCACGCGGCTCCTCGGTGACCCTGAATCCACCAATCAATAGCGCACACATTTCCAAAATAATTAAAATACCAATGACTGCCGCAACTGGAAAATGTTTCCAGAAACCTACACGCAGGCTCTCAATGTTGACATCGAGCATCATCACAACAAAGAGAAACAGTACCATAACGGCACCAACATACACCAGCATCAGTGTTAGAGACAAAAACTCGGCTTTCAATAACATCCAGATCATCGATGCCTGGAAAAAAGTCAAGACAAGAAACAAAACTGCGTGAACCGGATTGCGAGCGGTGATCACGCGAAAAGCAGCAACAAGCAACACAGTTGAAAACAAATAAAAAAGACCGGTCGTAACACTCATGATTCAAATTCTTTCTTACGACAAATCAACGGTACTTGGCATCAGCCAGTTTATCGGTAGCGATTTGTGATTCATACCTGTCACCGACTGCCAAAAGCATTTCTTTGGTGAAATACAAGTCGCCGCGCTTCTCCCCATGGTATTCAAGAATATTTGTCTCCACGATGGAGTCCACAGGACAACTCTCTTCACAAAAGCCACAAAATATGCATTTTGTCAGGTCGATATCGTAGCGTGTCGTTCTGCGCGAACCATCGGCACGGACATCCGACTCGATGGTGATCGCCATTGCAGGACAAACTGCTTCGCACAGTTTGCAGGCAATGCACCGTTCTTCGCCGTTGTCATATCTCCTCAACGCATGCAGCCCACGAAAACGAGGTGATAAAGGGGTCTTTTCCTCTGGGTATTCGAGTGTGATCTTGCTTCGAAAGGCATATTTGCCGGTAAGCCTCATGCCTTTGAGCAGTTCGATCAGAAAGAAACTCGACAGAAAGTCCTTTAGTGAAAAGGCACTCCCGGAAGAGTTGGAGACAGGATTTGAAGTTGGGGTAATCATAAACAGCTCGAATTACTTCCAAATGTTCCATGGGGTTTGCATCCACACCCCAACCACCACCAGCCATACCAAGGTTATCGGGATAAAGATTTTCCAGCCCAAACGCATGATCTGATCGTATCGAAAACGTGGGAAGGTGACCCTCACCCAAATAAATAGTGTCATGATGAAGAAAGTCTTCATGCCAAGCCAAATCCAGCCCGGAATCCAATTTAACAGAACACTGTCAATCGGTGACAACCAACCGCCGAGAAACATGGTGACTGCCAAAATAGAAATCAGCCAGATGCTCGCATACTCTGCCATCTGAAACATGGCCCAAGACATGCCGGAATACTCCACCATGTGGCCAGCAACGATCTCTGATTCTCCTTCAATCACGTCAAAGGGAGTTCGGTTCGTTTCAGCCAAACCAGAAACAAAATAAATCACAAATATGGGCAACAGTGGCAGCCAATTCCACGACAAGAACGACAAACCCATATCGGCAAAGTAACCTTTGCCCTGACCGGCAACAATATCTGACAAGTTCAAGCTTGCTGAAACCATCAAAACGACTAAAAAGCAAAAACCCATGGCGATCTCATAGCTCACCATCTGCGCCGAGGCACGTAAAGCACCCAGGAAAGCGTACTTGGAATTCGATGCCCAACCTGAAATAATCACGCCGTAAATCTCCATTGAGGTGATGGCCATCAGGAACAACAAGCCGGCATTCAAGTTCGCGACGGCGATTTCCGGTCCAAATGGAATTACAGCCCAAGCCGCCAGCGCTGGCGCGACTGTCAAGACAGGTCCAAGGTAAAACAAAACTTTGTCTGACGCATTAGGCCGGACAATCTCCTTGGTCATCAGTTTCAAGGCATCGGCAATAGGTTGTAACAAACCCCAAGGTCCAACCCTGTTCGGACCCAATCGAATCTGTACCCAGCCCAATAGCTTACGTTCCCAGAGCGTCGCATAGGTCACGGCACCCATCACGATCATCAACACCACGGTGACCTTGATTAAGGCCCAAATTGTTGGCCAGGCGATGTCTTTCCACCAAGCGGCCTGGACAAATCCTTGACCAAAAGAAAACAGGAAATCACTCATGCTGCCACCTCCTGGGTATCAACAACTCTGGCATCGGCGGTCAGTTGGAGTGCAACTGAGCGGCGCACAATACTGTCGAGTTGATAAATGTCTGCCACACAGGGTTCAAGCGCAGACGATTTCATTGTGGTTGGCAGTTTGCATGCGTTGCTGAGCCGACCAGCAAATACAAACTCCGGTACGTCGCCCTGGTCTGCATGCAGTTGCAACAAGATTTCCTGTGATGAATCAAAGTGAAAACCAGGCAAATTCAGAATATTCGCCAAAGCCCTAAGCACCTTCCAGGCAGGCCGCGCTTCGCCCTGTGGCTTGACGACTGCATGGAAGCTCTGCACACGGCCTTCAGCATTGACAAATGTTCCAGATGTCTCGGTAAAGGGTGCGATGGGCAACAGGACATCGCTGAATTCCAGATTGGCCTTGAACGGGCTGAGTGTGACCACCATGTCACATTCTTTCAATGCTTGAACTGCGGCTAGACCGGCGGCAGAGTCAAACTCCGGTTCGTTGTTGAGCAAGATTGTGGCCTTCAGTGCACCAGAGAGCATTTGTTGCGCATTCAACCCACCTGGACCGGGCAACGCGCCAACCAACTGTGCACCGACCGTGTTGGCGGCTTCGGTGAGATAACCCACAGTCGCACCGGTTTGCTCACCGATCCATTGGGCCAACGCCAGCAAGTGACTTGCCTGCTCATGATGGGCCGCAGCATTACCAAGCAAAACGGCTTTATGCTCGCCGCCCAGAAGAGATTTGGCAATGGCTTTTGCCGCATCCGTTGCTTGTCCAGCTTGCGGTGCCGATATATTTTTCTCCGAGGCAACAGCCATAGCGACATCGGCAAGTGCCTGCACCCATTCTGACGTTGGCACGATACAACTCATGCACAGTGGCATTGCCCAATCCATTGGCCTTGCATTGATACGATTGACTTCACAACCAAGCCTTGCAGCCTGGCGGATGCGTTGAGCAAACAACGGGTGGTCCTTGCGAAGGTTGGAGCCAATTACCAGCACATGCTGCAAACGCGACAACTCAGCGATAGCCATCCCCAAATATCGGGCACCTTCTTGGACTGTCTCAAACTCGGCATTGCGCAGCCGGAAATCGATGTTTTCACTGCCCATCCCGCGAATCAGTGCCCCAGCCAGATAGATCTCCTCCAGCGTGCTATGCGGGCTGACCAGGGCACCCACCGAAGCTGCCCCATGATTGGCCTTGATGCTCTGCAAGCCATGAGCAACATACTCGAGTGCCGTCTTCCAATCGACGACCTTCCACTCCCCACCTTGTTTGAGCATGGGCATTGCAAGCCGCTCAGTGCTGTTCAGAGCCTCATAAGAAAAACGATCACGATCAGCAATCCAGCACTCATTGACCGCTTCATTCTCAAGCGGAAGCACACGCATGACTTTGTTGTTCTTGACCTGGATAATCAGATTGGCACCCGTTGAATCATGGGGGCTGACCGACTTGCGACGTGACAACTCCCAAGTGCGTGCACTGTAGCGAAACGGTTTGCTGGTGAGCGCGCCCACCGGACAAATATCGATCATGTTGCCGGACAACTCGGAATCAATGGGCCTGCCTTCAAAGGTTTCAATCTCTGCATGTTCGCCGCGGTGCGACATCCCCAACTCCATGACACCCGCAATTTCCTGTCCAAACCGAACACAGCGCGTGCAGTGAATGCAGCGGCTCATTTCTTCCATGGAAATCAGCGGACCGACATCCTTGTGAAATACAACACGCTTTTCTTCTTCGTAACGAGACGACATGCCGCCGTAGCCAACTGCCAGGTCCTGCAACTGGCACTCGCCACCCTGGTCGCAAATCGGGCAATCCAGCGGGTGATTGATGAGCAAAAACTCCATCACCGACTTTTGCGCTTTAACAGCCTTTTCAGTCTTGGTGTGAACCACCATGCCTTGAGTGACCGGTGTCGCACACGCGGGCATGGGCTTGGGCATTTTTTCCACATCTACCAAGCACATGCGACAACTCGCCGCAATACTGAGCTTTTTGTGGTAGCAGAAATGTGGAATATAAGTTCCTGTTTTTTCGGCTGCATGCATGATCATGCTGCCTTGCGCAATGTCAACCTTCTTGCCGTCGAGTTCAATTTCAATCATCTTGGGACTCGCTCAAACGTAAGCCGGGACCATACAGGTCTTGTGCTCAACGTGATAAACAAACTCGGGTCTGAAATGCTTCAGCATGGCACGCACCGGCATGGCGGCTGCATCACCCAAGGCGCAAATCGTGCGCCCCTGGATATCCTCTGCCACGCTGTCGAGCAAGTTCATGTCGCTGGCACGACCATGACCATTTTCTATACGATCCACCACGCGCCAAAGCCATCCCGTGCCTTCACGGCACGGTGTGCACTGTCCGCAAGACTCGTGCATGTAAAAGTAGCTCAAACGCTGCAGGCTCTTGACCATGCAGCGACTGTCGTCCATCACGATGACTGCACCAGAGCCCAGCATTGACCCGGCCTTGGCAATCGAGTCGTAATCCATCGTGCATTCCATCATCAGGGATGCGGGCAATATTGGCGAGGAAGAACCGCCTGGGATGACAGCCTTGAGTTTGCGGCCAGCCCGGACACCACCTGCCAACTCCAGCATCTTGGCAAACGGCGTGCCCATGGGAACTTCAAAGTTGCCAGGACGCTCAACATCGCCGCTCATCGAATAAATCTTGGTGCCGCCATTGTTGGGCTTGCCGCATGCGAGGTAAGCCGCACCGCCGTTGCGAATGATCCATGGCACTGCAGCAAAGGTTTCGGTATTGTTGATCGTCGTCGGCTTGCCATAGAGTCCAAAACTGGCAGGGAACGGCGGCTTGAAACGGGGTTGACCTTTTTTGCCCTCAAGAGACTCCAGAAGCGCAGTTTCTTCGCCGCAAATATAAGCGCCGAACCCGTGTGCAGCATGCAACTGAAAGCTGAAATTGCTGCCCAATATGTTGTCACCCAAAAGACCAGCCGCCCGGGCTTCCTCTAGCGCTTTTTCAAACCGCTCGTAGGTCGAAAAAATCTCGCCGTGAATATAGTTGTATCCGACCGCAGTGCCCATGGCAAAAGCGGCAATCGCCATGCCTTCTATGACAATATGGGGATTGAATTCGAGAATCTCGCGGTCTTTGCAGGTACCAGGCTCACCCTCGTCCGAGTTGCAGACCAGGTACTTGTGGCCCGGAAACTGGCGCGGCATGAAACTCCACTTCAAGCCGGTCGGGAAACCCGCCCCGCCCCGTCCGCGCAAAGCTGACTCCTTGACGGTGGCGATGACCTGATCCTGAGTCATGGCGACACCGCCATCTTTGCCCAGAACCTTGCGCAATGCCTGGTAGCCGCCGCGCGCTTGATAGTCTTTCAGCCGCCAGTTGGAGCCATTCAGGCCCGCCAGAATCTGGGGTTCAATATGACGGCCATGAAAACAGGTCTCAATGCCGGTGGCACGGAACTGGGAAAGAATTTGCTGCGCGTTCATCATTTGTCTCCTGCCGCACGCAAACCATCGATCAACTGATCCAGCTTCTCGGCAGTCATAAAACTGCACATCGACCGATCATTGACCAGCATCACCGGCGAATCAGCACAGGCCCCCAGACATTCGCTTTGCTGCAGGGTAAACATCCCGTCGCTTGTCGTTTCACCCATGGCAATGCCCAACTTTTTTTCAAGGTACTTCAGGGTACTGACTCCATCACGCAACTGACATGGCAAATTGGTACACACATTGAGCTTGTACTTGCCAACCGGACGCTGGTTGTACATGTTGTAGAAGGTAGTTACCTCATGCACAGCCATGACTGGCATGCCAAGATACTGTGCAACATCACATTCCGTCTTTTCACTGACATATCCCAGTTCCTGCTGTGCGATAGCGAGGCACGCCATGACTGCTGACTGTTTTTGATCTGCCGGGTATTTCGCGACTTCTTTGGAGAAGCGCACTTTGGTTTCTTCAGAAATCATCTGTCCACTTCCCCAAACACGATGTCCATCGTACCGATGATGGCAACTGCATCGGCAATCATGTGCCCCTTGCCCATTTCATCCAGAGCCGCCAGATGCACGAATGCAGGTGGCCGAATCTTCATGCGATAAGGTTTGTTGGCACCGTCGCTGATGATGTAGATGCCAAATTCTCCCTTGGGATGTTCAATGGCAGCGTAGGTCTCACCCTCGGGTACGCAAAACCCTTCAGTAAACAACTTGAAATGGTGAATCAAATCTTCCATGTTCGACTTCATGGACTCACGATCAGGTGGTGCAACCTTGCGGTTATCCGTAATCACCGGGCCAGGATTGACCCGCAACCAATCAACACACTGTTTGACGATGCGGTTGGACTGCTTCATCTCTTCCATGCGCACCAAGTAGCGGTCGTAAGTATCACCCGTCTTGCCCACCGGAATATCAAAGTCGAGTCTGTCATAGACCTCATAGGGCTGGGTCTTTCGCAGGTCCCAGGCAAAACCCGAACCTCGCAACATCGGTCCGGAGAACCCCAGATTCAAGGCGCGCTCGGGTGTCACCACCCCAATGCCTACCGTGCGCTGTTTCCAGATACGGTTATCTGTCAACAAAGTATGGTATTCGCCTAAATATATTGGAAAGCGCTGGGTGAAGTCATCAATAAAATCCAGCAAGCTTCCGCCACGGTTGCGATTGAGATCGTCAGTGGATTTGGCACTGCGAATCTTGTTGGGCGTATGCCTCGGCATGGTATCTGGCAGATCACGATAAACACCTCCTGGACGCAAATACGCTGCATGCATGCGTGCGCCGCTGACCGCCTCATAGATGTCAAGCAAATCTTCACGCTCACGAAATGCAAACAGCATCACGGTCATCGCGCCGCAGTCAATGGCGTGCGCACCAACCCACAGCAAATGATTCAGCAAACGGGTGATTTCAGCAAACATGACCCGGATGTACTGGGCTCGCAACGGCACTTCCAGATCCAGCATTTTTTCCAGAGCAAGACAATAGGCCTGCTCATTGCACATCATGGACATGTAATCGAGCCGATCCATGTAGGGCAGGGTCTGCAAATAGGTCTTGCTCTCGGCCAGTTTTTCGGTGGCACGGTGCAGCAGGCCGATGTGCGGATCTGCACGTTGAATCACTTCACCGTCGAGTTCCAGCACCAAGCGCAAAACACCGTGGGCTGCCGGATGTTGCGGCCCGAAATTGAGTGTGTAATTTTTTATTTCCGCCATACTCAAACTGCCTTATGCAAGCCCCCGTAGTTTTCTTCACGAATGATACGCGGGGTAATTTCGCGTGGCTCTATCGTCACAGGCTGATAAACCACACGTTTTTGCTCAGCGTCATAACGCATCTCGACATGACCGGACAGCGGAAAATCCTTGCGAAACGGATGTCCGATGAAACCATAGTCCGTCAGGATCCGCCGCAGGTCATCATGACCTTCAAACACGATGCCATACAAGTCAAAGGCTTCGCGCTCAAACCAGTTTGCCGAACTCCAGACTGTCGTCAGACTTGGCAAGATCGGTGCCGAGTCTTCGGCTGCAAAAACTTTCAGGCGCAAACGCTGGTTCAGGCTCACCGACAACAAATGGAGGACAACACAAAACCGCAGGCCATCGGGCGTGCCATCCGGATATTCAGAATAATCAACCCCACACAAATCCATCAGTTGCTCAAATCGGCAGCCAGCGTCGTCGCGAAGAGCAAGTGCCGAGGCATGGTAATCCTGTGCGGAAACAAACACAGTGACCTGCCCCAAATCGATGACAATGCGCCTGAGCTTGTTGCCCAAGGCTGCTGCCACAGCATCTCGCGTGGCTTCGGGCAATACGGAATAGCTTGTCATGTTTTATTCCTCAGACTCGTGCAATGGTTTGGGTGCGACGGATTTTTCGCTGCAATTGCAAAATTCCATAAATCAACGCCTCAGCGGTGGGCGGGCAACCCGGCACATAGACATCCACCGGGACAATCCGGTCACAGCCGCGCACGACGGAATAGCTGTAATGGTAATAGCCGCCTCCGTTGGCACACGAACCCATGCTGATCACCCAGCGCGGTTCTGCCATCTGGTCATACACCTTGCGAAAAGCAGGCACCATCTTGTTGGTCAATGTGCCAGCCACAATGATCAAATCGGACTGGCGCGGGCTCGGACGAAACACCTCGGCACCGAAGCGGCTGATGTCATAGCGTGCTGCCGCAGCGTGCATCATTTCGACCGCGCAGCAAGCCAATCCAAAGGTCATGGGCCAGACAGAACCGGTCTTGGCCCAATTCACCACGCTGTCATAACTCGTCGTGACAAAGCCTTCTTTGAGAATACCTTCAATCATCGTGTCACTCCCAGTCCAAAGCGCCTTTTAGCCACATATACACAAAGCCGATCGTCAAAATAGTCACAATTTCCAGGCCCACCAAAAAGCCATACAGACCCAGTTCCTTGAGCGTCATCGCCCACGGGAACAGAAGTGCGGTTTCCAGATCAAACAAGATGAACAGAATGGCGATCAGATAGTACCTGACATCAAACTTCATCCGCGCATCGCCGAATGCTTCAAAGCCACATTCATAAGGCGAGTTTTTTGCCGGATCAGGCCGGTTGGGGCCAAGAATGTAGCCAATAACTTGTGGCATAACGCCAACTGAAATGCCTATCAGAATGAAAAGAATAACTGGCAAATATTGATCAAGGTTCATCTTGTGAGTCTGATTCAATGGACTGCTTGATGAAAAAAAATGCATCAAGCGATTAATATTGGTGCCGTCGGCGAGACTCGAACTCGCAAAGCTTTCGCCACTACCACCTCAAGATAGCGTGTCTACCAATTTCACCACGACGGCTGTTTTGACAATTCGGATCGTCTAGGCTATGACTGCCTTTGATCTCACCGACCAACTAAGAGTTTACCCTGAAATCCTCCAAATTACCCGTGGAACGGCCCAATCTCAAGCGCAATTATTTCGCTGGAATCTGGGCTGCACCAGAAGCGGGCAGCAGTGGCGCCGAAGCCGCTGGAGTCGGCACAACCAGAGCGGCGTTTTCAAGAACACTGTTCGAAGTGACCGTCGGACGCACCGAGCCAAAATAGGCCAGCAGCAATGTGCTGACAAAAAATACCGTTGCAAGCACGGCTGTGGTCCGCGACAAAAAGTTGGCGCTTCCGCTGGCGCCAAACAGGCTGCCTGACCCACCGCTGCCAAAGGCCGCGCCCATGTCGGCTCCTTTGCCATGCTGAACCAGGATCAACCCCACCATGGTCAGCGCCGAGATCATCTGTACCGCCAACAAAATAGTCGAAACCACACCCATGAATAACCCCCAATCTGATAACTAACTCGCTGCGCGTTGCCCTCAGGCGGCAGCCGCAATAATCGTCAAGAAATCCTGGGGCTTCAAAGCGGCCCCGCCAATCAGGCCGCCGTCAATGTCGGGTTGCGCCAGCAACGATGCCGCATTGGCTGCATTCATGCTGCCACCGTACAGCAATTGGATGCGGTCGGCATGCTCTGAAGCGGCTTTTAATTGCGCACGCAACAAGGCATGCACCTGCTGTGCCATCTCGGGTGTTGCAGTCTTGCCGGTGCCAATCGCCCATACTGGTTCATATGCCACCACAATTTCGCTGATGCAATGCCCATTGGTGTGAATGACGGCAGCCAGTTGCCGTTTGACGACTTCATCGGTTTTGCCAGCCTCACGTTCAGCCAGGGTCTCACCGACACAGACAATCGGCGTGATGCCGCAGCCCAAAGCGCGCTGCGCCTTGAGTGCCACCAGTTCATCGGTTTCGCCGTGGTATTGACGCCGCTCCGAATGCCCGACGATGGCGTAACGGACACCAAACTCCTTGAGCATGGCACCCGAAATTTCGCCGGTATAGGCACCAACTTCCTGCGCCGAGATGTCTTGTGAACCAAGATCGATGGCGGTACCTGCCAGCAGCGCCTGGCACTGGGCCAGGTAAATCGCTGGAACACCCACAGCCACCTGACAGGCCGGTTGCCCCAAGCCCGCAAGAATGTCTTTGAGAAGCTTCTCGTTGGCAGCCAGGCTGCCGTTCATTTTCCAGTTACCTGCAATCAGTTTTTTCATGATGATTAGTTCCAAGTTAAAACAATTTTCCCAACATGCTGGCTCGATTCCATCAAGCGATGTGCCAGCGCCACATCGGCAGCCGCAAATGTGCCATAAATAACCGGCTTGATGCGTTTTGCTGCCAATGCCGGCCAGACTTCTTTCAGGCAAGCCTGGGCGATGGCTGCCTTGAATGCGACCGGGCGCGGTCGCAGGGTCGATCCGGTAATGGTCAACCTGCGGCGCAGCACCAAACCGGCATTGAATTCACTCTTGCTGCCACCCTGGAGCGAAATGATCACCAGACGACCATCCTCTTTCAGGCACTGGACTTCCTTGGCCACATAGCTGCCAGCGACGATATCCAGAATGACATCCACGCCCTGCCCTTCAGTCAGGCGCTTGGTCTCTTGCTGGAAATCCTGTGTTTTGTAATTGATGGCGGCATCCGCCCCGAGCGCCAGACAGGCCGCGCATTTTTCATCGCTGCCCGCCGTGACCAGCACCTGCGCACCTGCCAGCTTTGCCAACTGAATGGCCGTCACCCCAATGCCACTGGAGCCACCCTGAATCAGCACGGTCTCACCGGGCTGCAAGCGCGCCCGATCCATCATGTTGCTCCAGACGGTAAAAAATGTCTCGGGCAGACTCGCTGCCTCGACATCGCTCAGGCCAGCCGGAGTCGGCAGGCACTGGGCAATGGGTGCCACGCAAAATTCGGCATAACCGCCACCAGCGACCAGTGCGCACACCCGGTCGCCGAGATTGAAGCCCGCCGCAGCCAATGCCTGCGCATCACCCTGCTCGATCGTGCCCGCCACTTCCAGCCCCAGAATGTCCGAGGCACCTGGGGGCACCGGGTAATTGCCCTGTCGCTGCAACACATCCGGGCGGTTGACGCCACTGGCAGCCACACGAATCAGCAGTTCACCCACACCCGCCACCGGCACAGGACGCTCGGCCAGATGCAAAACCTCTGGCCCGCCATACCCGGTGATGTCAATCATTTTCATGGTCATTTCAGCCTCTAGCCCTTACCCAGTATGCGCTACCAGCTATCAATTAAATATCAAATCTAATGCGCGATCAGCCGCGATTATCCTGTGCCGACTGCATCGGGCGATCCAGCAGCGCCTTCATGGACAACTTGACACGGCCCTTTTCATCGGTCTCCATGACCTTGACCCGCACGATCTGGCCCTCAGCCAAATAGTCGGTGACCTTTTCGACCCGTTCATGGGCAATCTGGCTGATGTGCAGCAAGCCGTCCCGGCCTGGCAGCAGGTTGATCAGGGCACCAAAATCAAGAATTTTGACGACCGGGCCTTCATAAACCTTGCCAATTTCGACTTCGGCAGTGATCTGCTCGATGCGGCGTTTGGCCTCTTCGGCCTTGGCCGGGTCGGCAGAAGCGATGGTGATGGTGCCGTTCTCGTCGATATTGATCTGGGTGCCGGTTTCTTCGGTCAATGCACGAATCACCGCGCCGCCCTTGCCGATCACGTCGCGGATTTTTTCGGGGTTGATTTTCATGGTGAACAGGCGTGGCGCGAAGTTGGACACTTCGGTTTTGGCGGTACCCATTGCCTCGGTCATCTTGCCTAGGATGTGCATGCGGGCTTCCTTGGCCTGCGCCAGTGCGACCTGCATGATTTCCTTGGTGATGCCCAGGATCTTGATGTCCATCTGCAAGGCTGTGATGCCGTTGGTGGTGCCGGCCACCTTGAAGTCCATGTCGCCCAGATGATCTTCATCGCCCAGAATGTCGGTCAGCACGGCAAACCGGTTGCCGTCCTTGATCAGGCCCATGGCGATGCCGGCCACATGGGCCTTCAGCGGCACGCCGGCGTCCATCAGGCTCATGCAGCCACCGCACACCGAGGCCATCGAAGATGAACCATTGGACTCGGTCACCTCAGACACCAAGCGCATCGTATAAGGAAAGTCTTCCTTGTTTGGCAGCACCGCCACCAGGGCACGCTTGGCCAGACGGCCATGGCCGATTTCGCGCCGCTTGGGGGTGCCGAGGCGACCGGTTTCGCCGGTGGCAAAGGGAGGCATGTTGTAGTGCAGGATAAAACGGTCCTCGTAGTCGCCCGACAAGGCATCAATGCGCTGGGCATCGCGCTCGGTGCCCAGGGTGGTCACCACCAGCGCCTGGGTTTCGCCACGGGTAAATAAGGCTGAGCCGTGAGTGCGGGGCAACACGCCATTGCGGATTTCGATGGCCCGCACGGTGCGGGTGTCGCGGCCATCAATGCGCGGCTCGCCAGCCAGAATTTGGCCACGAACCAGGCCCGCTTCAATGTCAAACAGCATGCCTTCGACCTTGACGCCGTCAAATTCAACACCGTCGGCCTTCAGACCCGCCATGACTTCTGAATAGGCTGCGCGGCAGGCCTGAGTGCGGGCCTGCTTGTTGCGAATCTGGTAGGCGGCAGCCAATTTGTCGCGGGCCAGGTCGCCAACTTTGGCAATCAGCGCTTCGTCCTTGGCCGGAGCTTTCCAGTCCCACATCGGCTTGCCGGCATCGCGCACCAGTTCGTGGATCGCATTGATGGCAATGATGCCCTGGGTGTGGCCAAACACCACCGCACCCAGCATGACTTCTTCAGACAGTTGCTGGGCTTCAGACTCGACCATCAGCACGGCCGACTCGGTGCCCGCCACCACCAGCTCCATGGCCGAGCTCTTACGCGCGGTCTGGCCCGGATTGAGCACATACTCACCGTTGATGTAACCGACCCGGGCCGCGCCAATCGGGCCACTAAACGGCACGCCGCTGATCGACAGGGCGGCACTGACGGCGATCAGAGAGGCAATGTCGGCATCGACTTCCGGGTTCAGCGATAGGGTGTGCACCACCACATGCACTTCGTTGAAAAAACCTTCAGGAAACAGCGGACGGATCGGGCGGTCAATCAGCCGGCTGGTCAGGGTTTCAAACTCGCTGGCGCGGCCTTCGCGCTTGAAGAAGCTGCCGGGAATCCGGCCAACGGCATAAAACTTTTCAAGGTAATCGACCGTCAAGGGAAAGAAATCCTGACCGGTCTTGCCTTCGGTTTTAGCCACCACGGTGGCCAGCACTACCGTGCCGTCCATGTCAAGCATGACGGCGCCGTTGGCCTGCCGGGCAATTTCGCCGGTTTCCATCGTCACCGTGTGTTGACCCCATTGAAAGGTCTTGCTAACTTTTTTAAACATCGTCATCAATTTCTCCTGTGTATCTAGAAACAGTTGGAAGGTGCAGGCCACCTCGCCCAAGCCCGGATCAGACAAACAGAACACGATGCCATTCCAGAGCAAAGCAGCCAGTCGGCCTGCATGGCTTTGGAATGACACAGCTTCGCTCCGTTTTTGCCATTTCCAACGTGAATTGAAGTAAAAAACGCCTGAGCTAGCAACCTAACTCAGGCGTTTGTCATTTTTGTCAACCGATTACTTGCGCAAGCCCAGCTTGGCGATCAGTGCGACATAGCGATCAGCATCCTTGCTTTTGAGGTAATCGAGCAGTTTGCGGCGGCGGCTCACCATGCGCAGCAGGCCACGGCGGCCATGGTGATCCTTGGCATGGGTCTTGAAGTGGGGCATCAGCTCGTTGATGCGGGCGGTGAGCAGGGCGACCTGCACTTCGGGGCTGCCGGTGTCGCCGGCCTGGCGCGCGTTGTCTTTGACAACGGCAGCCTTGATACTGGATGCAATCATGTTTTTCCTGTTGGATGAAGAACTTGCGTCTGGCGCTGGAACTGCCCCTGACGTGCGCTGCTGCAACATTTGCAGAGCCAGCGAGTATAACCACCACAAGCTTTCATCAACACCGAAACCTGAGCCGGGGTAAACCGGCGGTGATAAAGAATGACTATGAATAGCTTATAAACAATGCATCGTGAAAACGATAGTAACCAGCTATGATTTGCCCATCGGCGAAACAAATGTGTTTTGCCGACGTTTCCTCAAACCCGTTTTTCAACCAATCCTTTCAGGAGCCATTCATGTCTTTGATCAATACCCAAGTCAAGCCTTTCAAAGCCCAAGCCTATCAAGCTGGCAAGTTTTTTGAAGTCACCGAGCAGTCCCTGATGGGCAAATGGTCAGTGGTGGTGTTTTACCCGGCTGACTTCACCTTTGTCTGCCCGACCGAACTCGAAGACCTGGCCGATGCCCATGCCGAATTTGCCAAGGTGGGCGTCGATATTTACAGCGTCTCGACCGACACCCATTTCGCCCACAAGGCCTGGTCCGACACGTCGCCGGCCATCAAGAAGGTGCAGTACGCGATGATTGGCGATCCGACTCATAAGATCACCCGAAACTTTGACGTGATGCACGTAGAAAAAGGCGAAGAAACCGGCCTGGCGCTGCGCGGCACTTTTGTGATCAACCCCGAAGGCTTCATCAAGGTTTGCGAAATTCATGACCTCGGCATTGGACGCGATGCCATGGAACTGTTGCGCAAGGTCAAGGCTGCCCAATATGTGGCAACCCATAATGGCGAAGTCTGCCCGGCCAAGTGGAAAGATGGCGATGCCACCCTGAAGCCATCACTGGACCTGGTCGGCAAGATCTAAGCACTGCGCGTCAACGGGTGCATCCTTGGCGGGGCACCGAAAGCCGGACAACGCCAGGGTGCATAGCGTGCCCTGCCGTCCGGCTTTTTTTTTGGCCAAAAACCACCTCTAGCCCTTGTGCCACAAGCACAACACGCTCTATTTTTATAGTTACCGGAGACCTTCATGCTCGACCTTGACCTGCAAACCCAACTGGCTGCCTACCTGCAGCGCGTCACCCTGCCGTTTGAAATCGTTGCCAGCCTGAGCAACGCTGAAAGCTCGCGCGAACTGCAGCAACTGCTGCAGCAAATTCAGGGCATGTCTGACAAGATCAGCCTGCGCCTTGACGGCACCGATGCCCGCAAACCGTCCTTTACCCTGCAGCGTAGCGGCAGTGCGACCAGTCTGCGTTTTGCCGCCATTCCGCTTGGCCATGAATTCACCTCGCTGGTACTGGCGCTGTTGTGGACCGGTGGCCACCCGCCCAAGGTCGAGCCTGACGTCATCGAGCAAATCAAGGCACTAGACGGTGATTTCAATTTTGAGGTCTATATGTCGCTGTCGTGCCACAGTTGCCCCGACGTGGTGCAGGCCTTGAGCCTGATGGCGATTTATAACCCGCGCGTCAAGGTGGTGGTGATTGATGGCGCGCTGTACCAGGATGAAGTGAACCAGCGCCAGGTGATGGCGGTGCCGATGGTGTTTTTGAACGGCGAGATGTTCAGCTCGGGCCGCGTCTTGATTGAAGAGATTCTGGGCAAACTCGACAGCGGTGCGGCTGCGCGTGATGCCGCCAAACTCAGTGCCGCAGCACCCTTTGACGTGTTGATCATTGGTGGTGGCCCGGCCGGTGCTGCGGCTGCCGTCTATGCCGCGCGCAAAGGCATTCGCACCGGTGTGGCAGCCGAGCGTTTTGGCGGCCAGGTGAATGACACCATGGCAATTGAAAACTATATTTCGGTGCTGGAAACCGACGGCCCCAAATTTGTCGCCGGGCTGGAAGCACATGTGCGGGCTTATGGTGTCGATGTCATGAACCTGCAACGTGCCGACAAACTGATGCCAGCAGCACAGCCGGGCGGCTTGATTGAAGTACAACTGGCCAATGGCGGCAGACTCAAGAGCAAAACGGTGATTCTGTCCACCGGTGCGCGCTGGCGCAATGTCAACGTGCCGGGCGAGCAACAGTACAAAAACAAGGGGGTCGCCTATTGCCCGCACTGTGACGGCCCGCTGTTCAAGGGCAAGCATGTGGCGGTGATTGGTGGCGGCAATTCAGGGGTTGAAGCGGCCATTGACCTCGCTGGCGTCGTGGCGCATGTCACGCTGATCGAGTTTGACACCCAGTTGCGCGCCGACGCAGTGCTGGTCAACAAGCTCAAAAGTCTGACCAACGTGACGATTCATGTGCACGCCCAAACCACCGAGATCACCGGCGACGGCAGCAAGGTCAACGGCCTGAACTTTACCGAACGTGCCACCGGCAACGCCAGGCACATCGATTTGCAAGGCGTTTTTGTACAGATTGGCCTGGTGCCCAATACCGAATGGCTCAAGGGCACGCTGGAGTTGTCGCGCCATGGCGAAATTGTGGTTGATGCCAAAGGTGCCACCTCGCTGCCCGGCGTGTTTGCCGCCGGTGATGCCACCACCGTGCCGTTCAAGCAGATCATCATCGCCGCCGGCGACGGTGCCAAAGCCGCACTCAGTGCGTTTGACTACCTGATGCGTTTGCCAGCAGCCTGAAAGCCTGCTTCCGCAGGGGTTAATTTTGGAATTTTGATATTGAAAACATAGCGCCTTGCGCATATATGACGGGGGCTACAAGCCAATAGAGTCTCGAAATTTCGCTATCAATTGCAGTGCAATAGTAAACTTTCAATCCATCTTTCAATCTCTATGGGTTAATTCCGCGCCCCTTGGGGCGCTATTCTGATGTCTAAGCATCAGAGGATGTTTGGTATTTTGGCTGCTTTGTATTTAATACCCCGCCCCTCTGGGGCGGGGATTGTGCGCCCGTGAAGGC
>CAIQOO010000186.1 GCA_903873485.1 uncultured beta proteobacterium
CACCGGCTTGGGGGCCAAGATTCCTGGGGGCAAATGGTTGCGTGTCGAGGTCGGAGACTCACCCATGTGAGCGATGCTGCAAGACTGCGAGTTGTCCAAAACTTCAAGGGTTTTTTGGGAGATTCCGAGAGGTCTGATCTTGACATCCTTGCCTGCGGTTTTTTTGTAGTGGGCGACAAAGGCGGCGTTGTAGTCCTTGTAAAACTCGCGCGAGACATCGTAGGAGGCGTTGAGCAGAGTGCTTTGTGCTGCTGCAAAATTAGTAGCTGTCAGCGCAATGACAGCAAGGGCTAGAGTGGCTTTTTGCTTGAATTTCATGGGTGTTTCTGGACTGTTGTTTGATTCGGATGCGAGATTGTGCAAAGAAGTGCCTGGAACTCTAAATACTGTTTAGTCCTAAGCTAATAACCTGCGGGTTGTAAGGAGCGGTTTAGCCTGTGACCCGCTTGGTTCGAACTGAGGTTTCTCGATACGTTCCGGCCCAAAGCCGGTTTCATCGACCAGCGATTGCAGCAGCGCCAGGCCCAGTGGCCAGGCGCCAAAACCGGCATCTATATTGATATGACCGGCTTGTTGCAGCCGCACAAATTCGCTGCCCCAGGCCCGCGCATAGGCACCGGCCAGGCGTACCGGGCAATAGGGGTCATTACTGCTGGCCACAATGATGCTGCGGTAGGGCAGGCGCTGACAGGGGGCCGGAGCAAAGTCGGCCAGCACGCTGCGCCGCTCCGGGTCCGCCGGGGCCACCAGCAGCGCACCCTGGATGAGCGCTGCCGCCTGGGCTGGCAAATGGGTGGTGGCGATGCAGCCCAGGCTATGCGCGGCGATAACCACCGGGCCAGAGCAGGCCAGGATGGCCTGCGTGATGGCGGCCACCCAGGCGCTGCGCGATGGGCAGACCCAGTCGTCTTGCTGCACCCGTATTGCACCCGGCAGGGTTTGTGCCCACAGGCTCTGCCAGTGGCCGGGGCCGGAGTCGCGCCAGCCGGGAATGATGATGATGCTGACCATGAATAAGGAGTTGCCTGGTGACGGTGTGATTGCGAAAAATGCAGTTGCTGGCTGATTCTGCAAGACATGTCTTAAAACTCAAACGACTTATTTTCTATTTGCTTATTTCAAAATCAGATAAGGATTTTGAGATCATTGCACCATCTGTTCACTGGCAATCTGGTTTCAAGTCCCTGGCGGGCCGGGCAAAAAAATAGCCTTGCAGCAAATCTGCCCCTGAACTCAGCGCCAGATCATGTTGCGGACTGGTTTCGATGCCTTCGCACACCACGCTGGCCTGCAGATCGTGCATGATCTCGACCAGCTTGGGCAAAATCTTGCGCACGCGCGGGTTGCTGTCGGCCTGCAACAGCAACTCCCGGTCAATCTTGACGATGTCGGGCGTCAAGGCCCAGAGCCGGTCAAAGTTGGAATGACGCGCGCCAAAGTCATCAATCGCCACCAGGTAACCGCGTTGCTTGAAACTGTGCACGATCGCACTCAAAGCGTCCCGGTCATTGAAGCGGGTCTCGGTGATTTCCAGAATGATGCGTGATGGTGCCACGGAACAAAGGGTCTGCATTGCCCCCATGAACGAGCCATGCTGGCCGCGCTGCAAGGCTTGCAAATGCAAGGTGCCGACATTTAAATAGAGCGTAGCTGAATCGGGCGCCTGACGTTCAAAGTTAAGCAGGTGAATGAAGCGGCAAATTCGGTCCAGCAAGATCCCTTGCGTCTGCGAGCCTGGCCTGGCAAACAGTTCATCAGGCGACACCAATTCACCGCCCTTCAGGGTTTTGGCCCTGACCATGGCTTCAAAAGCCACTGGCAGCAGCGTTGACGCACTCAAGATCGGCTGAAAAACCGAGCGCAGCACCAGGCCGTTGTACAGGGCCACAATTTCGCGCCCGTCACCCTCGCCCTGATAGCCGATGCTCGGCGCCCTTTGCCCCGGTTCACACCAGTCTGCCAAAAAGCGCGTCCAGTGCGCTTGTTCGGTGAACTCCGGCAGTGGCAAAGCGGCAGCCCCTGCCACTTCTGCCAAACCCCGGTCTGCCCGCTTCCACCTGCCCGGTTGGTCAAACAGCGTCAGCGTGGCAGGCATGGCAAGGACCCATCAATGCACTCGTGCCTGCGCCAGCCGCCGTACCACCGTCACCAGCCGGTCCACCTCTTCAAAGGTGTTGTAAAACGCCAATGAGGGCCGCACTGTGGCCTCCAGCCCCATGCGCCGCAGGATCGGCTGCGCGCAATGGTGGCCGGTGCGCACGGCAATGCCTTCTTCGTTGAGCGCATTGCCCACCTCTTCGGTGCTGTAGCCCGCCAGCACAAAGGACATCACACTGGCCTTGTCCGCTGCCGTGCCAACCAGCCGCACACCCGGAATCAGCCCGAGTTGCTGCATGCCGTAGCACAGCAGCTCATGCTCGTAGCGGTCAATGTTGTGCATGCCGATACGGCTGACGTAATCAATCGCCGCGCCCAAGCCCACCGCGTCGGCAATGTTGCCGGTGCCGGCCTCAAACTTGTTGGGGATCGGCTGATAGACGGTTTTCTCGAAGGTCACGTCGGCAATCATGTTGCCGCCACCCTGCCAGGGCGGCATGTCTTCAAGCACTTCGCGTTTGCCCCACAGGGCACCGATGCCGGTCGGGCCAAATACCTTGTGGCCGGAGAACACAAAGAAGTCGGCGCCGATGTCCTGCACATCGACTGGCATGTGTGACACTGATTGCGCACCATCGACCAGCGCGATGGCCCCGGCCCGGTGCGCCATCTCGACGATTTGCTTGACCGGCACGATGGTTCCCAAGGCATTGGAGACTTGCGTCACCGACACGATTTTGGTGCGGTCATTGAGCAGCCTGGCGTATTCATCAAGCAGCACCTGGCCTGAATCATCGACCGGAATGACCCGCAGCCTGGCCCCTTTGGCGGCGGCCAGTTGCTGCCAGGGCACGATGTTGGCGTGGTGTTCCAGGTGACTGACGATGATCTCGTCACCCTCGCCCACATGCTGATCGCCCCAACTCTTGGCCACCAGATTGATGGCCTCGGTGGTGCCGCGCACAAAGATGACTTCGTTGACATCGGGTGCGTTGATAAAGGCGCGCACCTTTTCCCGCGCACTCTCGTAGGCATCGGTTGCGCGCGCCGCCAGCTCGTGGGCGGCCCGGTGGATGTTGGAGTTTTCATGCGCATAAAAATGTGCCAGGCGGTCGATCACCGATTGCGGCTTTTGCGTGGTGGCGGCGTTGTCAAACCAGACCAGTTGCTGACCATTTACCCGCTCTTGCAGAATCGGGAAATCACGCCGGATGGCGTTGACGTCAAACGGCGGGTGCTGGCCTGCACCTGCCTGCGGCAGGGCATCGTGTGGCGGGGGTTTGGCCGGTGTCACATAGCCGCTGGGCAGCTCGACCGCATCGACAAAATAGTATTTGGGTTCTGTCGAGAACACCCCGGCTGGCGGCGCTGGCCTGCTCGCTGTAGCCAAGCCCGGTTGCGACACGGCAGGCGGCGCAAAACCGTCATGGATGGGCGAAGCAATTGGCAAGCCGCCGGCAGACGGATGGTCAAAGCTGTCGCTTAAAAAATAAAACGGCGAGGCATTCGGCGCGGCGAGGCCGAAGGGTATGGCGCCTTCGCGCCTTTGGGGGAAAGCCGGGACAGGGGCTTCTGACGGCCCAACCGCCTCGGGCACGCCCAGCACACCACCGCCAAAGCGCGGCTCGTAGGCAGGCAGTTGCGTCACCAGGTTGTCGGGCAGGCCGTTGCCTGCCTGCGCATGGGGCAGCAGCGCCGGAGCACGGTGCGCCAGTGACAGCACCGGGGTGGGAGAAGCCGGAATCAGGTTGGTGCCTGGCACCTGACCTGGTGGAATGGGCGTGCCGGGCACGGCAGGGCCAAAACCGGCCGGGCTGCTTAAGGGCGAGCCGGCAGGCGCCAGATTGACAGGGGCTTGCACGCCTGCCGTTCTGCCCTGTTCACCCGGCAAAGCGCCAAACAGGGCCGAGGCCATGCTGGCAATCAGCGCCGGGTCGAACGGGGGAGAAAATGATGCCTGCGAAGGTGCCTGTGCCCCCGTTGCTGGGGTAAAAGCGGAAATCATGATGGCCGCTTACTTGTAGGTGTGGGCGTATTCGTGGTACTTGCCGACTTCGACATCGTCGAGCACTGCCAGCGCATCAGGGGTGAGCACCGCCAGCGAGCAATACAAAGAGATCAGGTAGCTTGCTATCGCCTGGTCATTGATGCCCATAAACCGCACCGACAGACCCGGGCTTTGCTCGCCTGGCAAGCCCGGCTGGAACAGGCCGACCACGCCCTGGCGTTTGTCGCCCACGCGCAGCAGCAAAATCTTGCTCTTGCCATCGGCCACCGTGATCTTGTCGCTGGGGATCAGCGGGACACCGCGCCAGGTGATGAACTGCGAACCAAACAGGCTGACGGTCGGCGGTGGCACGCCACGGCGGGTCGCTTCGCGGCCAAAGGCGGCAATGGCCAATGGGTGGGCCAGGAAGAAAGCTGGCTCTTTCCAGACCTTGGTCAGCAACTCGTCGAGATCATCGGGGGTGGGCGCGCCGGTGAGCGGGAAGATGCGCTGCTCGTCGGTCACTTGCGACAACAGGCCGTACTCGGGGTTGTTGATCAGTTCGCTTTCCTGGTTTTCCTTGATGGTCTCGATGGTCAGGCGCAGTTGTTCCTTGATCTGATCATGCGGGCTGCTGTACAGGTCGGAGATGCGGGTATGCACATCCAGAATCGTGCTGACCGCGTTGAGGAATAACTCACGCGGTTTTTCGTCGTAATTGACAAAGGTGCGCGGCAACTGGTTCTCAGATTGGCGGGCCGTGCAGGTGACCTTGATCGACTCCGGGTCTTTGACGGTGTTGAGGCGAAAGATGCCCGCTTCGACCGGCACCCATTGCAGCAGGTGGGTTAGCCAGCGCGGCGAAATGGTGGACAACTGCGCAGTGGTTTTGGTGGCGTTGGCCAGTTGGCGCGCGGCGTTGTCGCCCAGCGTGGTGTGGGCAATGTGTTTGGTCATGAAAGACTCCGTGATGGGTTGAAAAAAATAACTGCGTGAGTGTCGGCAGCCCGATGCCATCGATCAACATGCTATAGCCGTCAATTCGATGCCTCTGACGGTACGGGTCTGGGCAATCCGTTCGGCATGGGCCATCAAATTGCTCAGGCTGCTGCCAAGCGCGATGCTTAATTTATGGATCGTCAACAGCGAGGGAATCGCCTGCCCACGTTCGAGTTCGCCAAGGTACGAGCGGTTCAGCTCAGCCCGAGCGGCCAGGGCTTCCTGCGACCAGCCGTGCTGTTCGCGCAACTGCCGCACGGTGGTGCCGAAACTGCTGACGATGTGGTTCATGACAATCAATCTTGGGTGCGCTCAGCCGCCCACGGCGTCGTGTTGCGAACGTGCCTGGGTGATGTGGGCACCGGCTGCCACATCGTGCGTGACCCAGACGTTGCCGCCAATGCTGGCGCGACGACCGATGGTGACGCGTCCGAGCACCGTGGCCCCGGCGTAAATCACCACCTCGTCTTCCACAATCGGGTGGCGCGGCTGGCCCTTGAGCGGCTTGCCCGATTCATCGACTGGAAAGCTTTTGGCCCCCAGGGTGACCGCCTGGTAGATGCGCACCCGCTGGCCAATGATGGCGGTCTCGCCAATCACCACGCCGGTGCCGTGGTCGATGAACAGGCCCGCGCCAATGCTGGCCCCTGGGTGAATATCGATGCCGGTTTGCCCATGCGCGAGTTCAGCCACGATGCGCGCCAGCAGCGGCACGCCCAGCACATACAAATGATGTGCCAGCCGGTGATGGATCATGGCCAGAATGCCGGGGTAGCACAACAGCACTTCATCGACGCTGCGCGCCGCCGGGTCGCCTTCGAAAGCGGCCAGCACATCGGCATCGAGCAAGCCGCGAATGCTCGGCAATTCTCTCGAGAAGTCGTGAACCAGCTTGACGGCATCGGTGTCGATGCCCAATGCATCCTGATATGGCTGGTGTCGAACGGCGTATTGCAGTTCGAGGCGCACCTGCACCAGCAAGGCGTGCAGCACGCTGTCAAGGGTGTGACCGACGTAAAAATCTTCGCTTTCCTGGCGCAGGTCGGCGGGTCCCAGGCGCATCGGAAACAGCACGCCGCGCAGGCTGTCGATGATGTGCGCCAGTGCCTCGCGCGAGGGCAGTTCGCGCCCGCCGGGTTCGGTCGAGCGTCTTTGCGACTCGCGCCAGCGTTGCCGCACGCCAGCCAGTTCTGTCACAACCTGTTTCAGATCGAACACCGGCGCGCGGTATTCGGCAGGCCGCAGGGCCACGACGCTCATGGCGCGACAGCCGGTGTCGGCTCCACGGCAAGCCCCGCTGCATCAAACAGCCCTTCAAACAGGATCGAACTCAAATAGCGCTCGCCCGAGTCAGGCAGGATCACAACAATGGTTTTGCCAGCGTTCTCGGGCCGCTGCGCCAGGCGCACCGCTGCTGCCGTGGCGGCACCGCAAGAGATGCCGGCCAGAATGCCTTCCTCACGCGCCAGCCGCCGGGCAAACAGCACCGCTTCTTCGTTGCTGACTTGCTCAATCGCATCGACCAGTGACAGATCCAGCACATCGGGCACAAAACCGGCGCCAATGCCCTGAATCTTGTGCGGCCCGGGCTTGATCTCTTGGCCGGCGCGCGCTTGTGTGAGCACCGGGCTGGCAGTTGGCTCCACCGCCACCGAGATAATGGCCTTGCCCTGGGTGTTCTTGATGTAGCGCGACACCCCGGTGATGGTGCCGCCGGTGCCGACACCCGACACCAGTATGTCGATCTGGCCGTCGGTATCGGCCCAGATTTCAGGCCCGGTAGTGGTTTCGTGAATCGCCGGGTTGGCCGGGTTTTTGAATTGTTGCAGCAGCACATATTTGGGGTCGCTGGCGGCTATTTCCTCGGCCTTGGCAATCGCGCCTTTCATGCCCTTGGCGCCTTCGGTCAGCACCAGTTTGGCGCCATAAGCCAGCAGCAGTTTGCGCCGCTCAATGCTCATGGTGTCGGGCATGGTGAGCGTGATCGGAATGCCACGCGCTGCCGCCACAAAAGCCAGTGCAATGCCGGTGTTGCCGCTGGTGGGCTCGACAATTTCCTTGCCGGCTCCCAGCAAGCCGCGCTTTTCGGCATCCCAGACCAGCGCCGAGCCAATGCGGCATTTGACCGAATAGGCCGGGTTGCGGCCTTCGATCTTGGCCAGCACGGTGGCACCGGCGCCGTCGGTAACACGGTTGAGCTTGACCAGCGGTGTATGGCCAATCGAGAGGGAGTTGTCGGCGTAAACATGTGTCATGGTGTGTCCTTGGTGTGATTGAAAATGAATTAATCCTGCACCCAGGGCAAGCCGTGCGAGCGCCAGCCGCCCAGCCCGCCCCGGTGGCGTTGCTCGTCGATCTCGCCTTCAAAGCCTTCGAGCACATTAAATACCCGGGTAAAACCAGCCTTGGCCGCAGCCTCGGCGGCCAGGTCCGAGCGTTTGCCGCTGCGGCACAGCAAAAAAACCGTGGCATTTTTGCCGGTTTTGGCTTCAAGCTCGCGCACAAAACGCGGGTTGCGGGTCATGGCTGTCCCGCTGGCCCAGGCGACATGCAGGCTGGCGGGCACGTGGCCGACAAATTTGCGCTCCTCGGTGGTGCGCACATCCACCAGTACGGCTTGGCCAGCAGACACCAGCGCCCAGGCCAACTCAGGATGCACCCCGCCGGCATAGCTCAGGCCAGTGGCCAGGGCCACCGAGCGGATGGATTCAAGCGGATCAGCCAGGCTGTCGGTGGTGTTTGCAATGTTCATCGGGAAATACCTTTCATGTCTCTTGGTGTGAATCGTTTTGCTTCGTTTTGATGGCGATAGACGGTTGAAAGGACTTTAGTGCCGGACTGCGGAATATCAAACGACTGATTTCTCAGTTCGATATGACAAAACCTTCTAAGGAGAATCGAGCTTTGCCTTTGGGTAGCTCACCCGGTCAAGCCAAGCCTGCAAGGCTGCTCCCAGCAGCAAAGCTGGAAGCAGCCAAAGCAGTTCGGTATTGCCGAACCCAAGCGATGCGATTGCTGGTCCAGGGCAATAGCCGGCAATGCCCCAGCCCATGCCAAAGATGGCCGCGCCAGTCATCAACCGGGCATCGATCAAGGCGGACTTTGGCAGGTGAAAACGGCTGTCGAACAGGGGTGAAGGCCTGCGCAAAATGATGTGAAAAGCCACTGCGGCAAACACCACGGCAGCCCCCAGAACAAACAGCAGACTGCCATCCCAGGCCCCCGTGATGTCCAAAAAGCTCAAAACTTTGCCGGGATCGGTCATTTGCGCCACGGCCAGTCCCAGTCCGAACACCGTGCCTGCAGCCAGGCTGCCGACGCCTTGCAACAGTGAGCGAGAAAGAGTCATGAACCACCTCCCACAACATGACGGACCACATAGGTGGTCGCGATGGCAACACTCAGGAACGTCGCCGTGGCGACCAATGATCGCAAGGACAGACGCGCCAGACCGCACACGCCATGACCACTGGTGCAGCCGTTGGCCCGAGCCGTGCCAAAGCCTGTCAAGAAACCGGCAAGCAGCAGCAAAGGGACAGGAAAGCCCAAGCGGACCGGTGCCGTCGTGCCGGTGACAAGATAGTAGCCGCCGCCGCCCAGCACCAGTCCGGCCAAAAACAGCCAGCGCCAGGCACGGTCTCCCGAACCTGGCCAAAGCAGTCCGCCCAGCACCCCGCTGATGCCGGCGATGCGGCCATTGAGCCAGAGCAGCAGACTGGTCGACAGGCCAATCAGCAGGCCGCCGACCAAGGCTGAAACGGGCGTGAAATTAGTCATGACGGGCGTGTTTGTTTAGCTTCATCAGAACTTCCAGCCCCAGGAAATTCCGATGATGTTTTCTTTTAGCCGGACATTGGCGTTGCCGCCGCCAAAACCCGGCGGATTGCCGGGCGCAATCGAGCCGCTGCCATTGACCGTCTCACCCAGGGCATGGGCAAAAAAGCCGCTCAACTCGCCACCGCCCGGGGCCGTCCAGGTGACACCCAGGGTCAGGTGCCGGGTAATCACGCCGGGCGCCAGCACATTGAAGAAGGTCTCGGATGGCGGCACCGGCTGGCTGGCAAAACTGAGTCCGCCGCGCAGCGTCAGGTCGGAGCGCAGACTGTGGCTGACACCGAGCTTGAGCACGCTGACATCGCGCCAGCCAAAACCCGGTCCATTGGCGCCGCCCAGCGCCGACTGGCCGGCAAACAGGCTGGCGGCCGAGTTGCCAACCGAGCTGACCTGGCTGTAACGTATGGTTTGCACATCGGCGGCCAGCGTCCAGGTCGGCGTGGCTTCAAAGGCCAGGCCGATGCCATAGTTTTCTGGCACGTCAAAGCCGCCAGCATCGGCAAACAGGCCCTTGTACTGGTCAAATTTGCCTGATATTTTGGAGGCCCAGGTGGCACCCAGCGTCAGTTGCGGGGTGACTTTGCCAAGCCAGCCCAGCCGCACGCCGACACCGGTGCTGCTGGCGACACCCTGATCGCTGACATTCGCCGGGGCGCTCGAAAAGCCGCCAAACAGGCCGATGCCTTTGGCCTCAAAACGCTGGTAGGCCAGGGTAAGCGCTGCGCCAAAGGTGTGGGCCTCGTTGACCTTGTAGGCAATCGAGGGCGAAATAAAGAGCTGTTCTAGGTTGATGCCAGCCGAACCGGTGGCACCAAAACGGGCATAGGGGTTCTGGCCATAGTCGGTGTTCATGCCACCGTTGCCATAGACCGCCAGCCCGATGGCTGTGCTGGGATTGAGCTGGCGTGTGTAGCCAACATCAGGGATGAGAAAGGTCTTGGTAGCGTCGCCGCTGTAACTGGCATTTGGCCCAAAGGCATTGCCCGCGATGTCGGTGCCCCGACTCGGGGCAAATACAGTCAGGCCCAGATCAAGGCGGCTGCCGACTGCGGCGGTGCCTGCCGGGTTGGTGGCAGCTGCCAGACCGTCCTGCGCCAGGGCAATGCCGATGCCAGCGATACCTTGCGACTTGGCGCCGTAGCCATGCGAAAAATAGCCGTTGGTGGCGCTGGCCAGCAGGGGTGCCAGCAGCGCTGTGGCAAGGGCGACGGCGCGAAGGGGAAACTCAAAGGTGCTTACGGAGGTACGCATGGTGTCTGTCTGGTCAGGGGTGGGGGCAAGTGCACGGCTTTCTCATAAAAAAACAACAACTAAAAATTCCTTTTAAACCAACATGTTGCGTATGAAATGACGAAGAAGACTGTTGACAAACAGATGAGAATATGCTGAGCTGATATATATTTTTATCAATCCAATCCAGTTTA
>CAIQOO010000187.1 GCA_903873485.1 uncultured beta proteobacterium
AGATCAAGCGCCGGACCAGCTCTCGCGTCTGGTGGACGGCCAGTTGCAAGGAGAAGAATTTGACCGTGCCGTCAATTGGCTGGAGGCTTCTGCTGAGGCACGCCAAAGCTGGGATTGCTACCACCTGGTCGGTGAAGTGATGCGTTCAGGCGCGGTGGCAGCGCACCGGCACGACCCGGCTTTTATGCTGGAACTGCGCCGCAAAATTGCCCGTGAGAATTTAAATTTAATAGCAGGCTACGCAATACCATCAAGGGCCGGAGGTCAAAAACATGTAAAAGTCATGGCGGCCAATGATGGCTGGTGGCGGCGTGTTGCCGGCCTTGCCACCATGGCTGTGGCGGGGCTGCTGGCGTGGCAGGCCTACCCGTGGCTTGATGGGCGTACCAGCACTGCACCCCAGATGGCCCAAGCCGCCAAACCAGGTGCGTGGCCGACATCCCCGCCGGTCGGGGTGGCGGCGACCAGCGCCGCCAGCGCGGCGGTACCAGCCATGCTGCGCGACTCGCGGCTCGATGCCCTGCTGGCCGCGCATCGGCAGTTTGGCGGCACTTCGGCGCTGCAAATGCCCTCGGGGTTTTTACGCAACGCCACCTTTGAAGCGGGCCAACCTTGAATAGTCTGCTGCTGCTCATCCTGTCGGTGCTGGTCTGGCTGGGTGGCGCGCCAGCCCTGGCCCAAGTGTCGGGACGACCGCTCAGCCCGCCAGCGGTGCAACCCGGTGTTGATCAATGGCTGATGCAATTGCATGCGGCTTCACGCCGACGCGCTTATGCAGGCACCTTTGTGGTGACCAGCGGCGAGCTGATGTCGTCGTCGCGGATTTGGCATGTGTGTGACGGCCAGCAGCAAGTCGAGCGGGTTGAAGCCCTGACCGGCGAGCCACGTTCGACCTTTCGGCGCAATGATCAGGTGGTGACCTTTTTGCCCATCAGCCGGGTGGCCATTCAGGAAAGGCGCGAATCCCTCGGGCTGTTTCCCGATCTGTTGCGCCAGGCCGATGGGTCGGTTGCCCGCTATTACCGCCTGAACATCATCGGGCATGAGCGGGTCGCCGGCCTGCAGGCCGATATCGCGCAATTGACGCCGCTTGATGCTTTGCGCTTTGCCTACAAAATCTGGACCGAGCAAAAAACCGGTCTGGTTATCAAGTTGCAGACCATGGACAGTGGTCATGCCGTGCTGGAACAGGCCGCGTTTTCCGAGTTGCAGCTCAATGCACCCGTGCAGATGGCCAGGCTCATGGCGCAGATGGACAACACCCAGGGTTACCGGGTGCGCCAGGCCAGGCTGGTCAACACCACCGCCGAACAAGAAGGCTGGCTGCAAAAGGCCCCCGTGCCAGGATTTCGCCCGATGAGTTGCAACAAACGCGCTGATGCCAGCTTGGTCGGCGGCAATGGCACCACCCTGCAATGCGTCTTTTCTGACGGACTGGCATCGGTGTCCTTGTTCATCGAGCCGTTTGATGCCGCCCGGCACACAGCGGCGCGGCAAGCGGCACCGCCCGCCATGGGGGCCACTCATGTGCTGGTGCAAAAAATCGGCGACTGGTGGCTCACCGCTGTGGGCGAAGTGCCGATGCAAACGCTGGTTTTGTTTGCGCAGGGTCTTGAGAGAAAAAAATAAGCCACTATTTACGGAAGAGTTTTATTTATGGAAAGGTTGAAAATGCTTCAATTGAACTGGAAAAAGTTGTATGCGCAGGGGCTGGCAGTGGTGCTGGCAAGCAGCTTGTCGGTCGGTTTTTTGCCGATCAGCCCGGCGCTGGCGCAAGCCCGTGCATTGCCGGATTTCACCGATCTGGTCGAGCAGGTGGGGCCTTCGGTTGTCAACATTCGCACGCTGGAAAAAGTCAGTGCCGAGTCACCCCACGGCATGCCTGGCGAGAAAGAAATGCAGGAGTTTTTTCGCCGGTTCGGCTTGCCCATGCCCAATATGCCAAGGTCCACGCCGCGGCGCGGTCCAGCCCCCGAAGAGGAACAGCCGCGCGGGGTCGGCTCCGGCTTTATCCTGACCACTGACGGCATGATCATGACCAATGCCCATGTTGTCGAAGGAGCCGACGAGGTCATGGTGACGCTGACCGACAAGCGCGAGTTCAAGGCCAAAATCATCGGCGCCGACAAGCGCAGCGACGTGGCGGTGGTAAAAATCGAAGCAGTCGGCCTGCCTGCGGTCAAGGTGGGCGATGTCAACCGGCTCAAGGTCGGTGAATGGGTCATGGCGATTGGTTCGCCGTTTGGCCTGGAGAACACCGTCACGGCCGGCATTGTCAGTGCCAAACAGCGCGATACCGGTGAGTATTTGCCGTTTATCCAGACCGATGTGGCGATCAACCCTGGCAACTCCGGCGGACCGCTGATCAACATGCGGGGCGAAGTGGTGGGCATCAACAGCCAGATTTACTCGCGCTCGGGCGGCTCCATGGGCATTTCGTTCTCGATCCCAATGGACGAGGCGGTGCGGGTCAGCGAACAACTGCGCGCCACCGGTCGGGTTACGCGCGGGCGCATCGGCGTGCAGATTGGCCCGGTCAGCAAGGAAGTGGCCGAGTCCATCGGTCTGGGCAAACCCCAGGGTGCGCTGGTAAGCGGGGTCGAAGCCGGCGCGCCGGCTGAAAAAGCTGGTGTTGAGCCGGGCGACATCATCATCCGGTTTGATGGCAAGGCGGTGGACAAATCGAGCGATCTGCCGCGCATGGTGGGCAGCACCAAGCCCGGCACCAAGAGTGTCCTGACGGTTTTTCGCCGAGGTGCCACCAAAGAACTCAGTGTCGTGATTGCCGAGATTGAGCCTGAGAAATCAGCCAGAAAACCAGCCGAAAAAGAGGAAAAACCAAAACTTTCGCAGATTGGCCAGTCGATTGGTCTGGCCGTCAGTGAATTGACCAAAGAGCAAAAATCCAGCCTGTCGATTCAGGGCGGGGTGCGGGTTGATGCGGCAGTGGACAATGCCGCCCGCGCCGGCATCCGTGAAGGCGACGTCATCATGCAGCTTGGCAACAGCCTGGTCTCGGATGTCAAGACCTTTGAAGCGGCGCTGGCAAAAATTGACAAGACGAAACCGATCGGCCTGCTGGTGCGCCGTGGCGAACTGGCGCAAATTGTGGTGATCCGGCCTGGCAAGTAGCGCGGGTTCGACGACGCATTCACGCCAGGCACCAGGCGGGTACCGTAGCCGGATGACTTTTTGCCTACAATGCGCCCCTAGCTTGGCAGCAGCCAATGACGATTGGTTCAGGGCGCGTCGCAACTGACCGCGCCCTTTTTTCTGTTGGCAAGTCAACCCTTCACTTTTTCGGTCCCCCTGGATGAATCACATCAGAAATTTTTCGATCATTGCCCATATTGATCACGGCAAATCGACGCTGGCCGATCGCCTGATTCAGCGCTGCGGTGGTTTGCAAGAGCGCGAGATGGAGGCCCAGGTGCTCGATTCGATGGATATCGAAAAAGAGCGCGGCATCACCATCAAGGCGCAAACCGCCGCGCTGCAATACAAGGCGCAAGACGGCTTGGTCTATAACCTGAACCTGATCGATACCCCCGGCCACGTTGACTTCTCCTACGAAGTGAGCCGGTCGCTGTCAGCCTGTGAAGGTGCCTTGCTGGTGGTTGATGCCAGCCAGGGTGTGGAGGCACAAACTGTGGCTAACTGCTACACCGCGCTGGATCTGGGGGTGGAAGTGGTGCCGGTGCTCAACAAGATGGACCTGCCCAACGCCGACCCGGACAACGCCCGCTCTGAAATTGAAGACGTGATCGGCATCGATGCCTCTCACGCGATAGCCTGTTCGGCGAAGAGCGGAATGGGCATTGACGACATTTTGGAGGCGGTGATTGCCCGCATTCCCGCGCCCAAAGGCAACCCCAAGGCGGCGTTGCGTGCCATGATCATTGATAGCTGGTTTGACAGTTATGTCGGCGTGGTGATGCTGGTGCGGGTGGTCGATGGCCGTCTGGCCAAGGGCGAGCGCATCAAGATGATGGCCACCGAGACCACCTACAACGCCGACGGTCTGGGCGTGTTCACGCCGGCCAACCAGCCGCGCGAGGCCCTGGAGGCAGGCGAGGTCGGTTATGTGATTGCCGGCATTCGTGAACTGCAAGCCGCCAAAGTGGGCGACACCATCACCTTGATCCGACCGGGCAGCGGCGGTGCTGCGGCCACCGCGACAGTGGCGCTGCCGGGCTTCAAGGAAATCCAGCCACAGGTGTTTGCCGGCCTGTACCCAACCGAGGCCAACCAGTATGAAGGCCTGCGCGACAGCCTGGAAAAGCTGAAATTGAACGATGCCTCGCTGCACTATGAACCCGAGGTGTCGCAGGCGCTGGGTTTTGGCTTTCGCTGCGGCTTTTTGGGCCTGTTGCACATGGAAATCGTGCAGGAACGGCTGGAGCGGGAGTTTGACCAAGACCTCATTACCACCGCGCCCAGCGTGGTCTATCAGGTGCTGCAAGCCGATGGTGTTGTCAAAATGGTGGAAAACCCCTCCAAAATGCCGGACCAGGGTCGCCTGGATGAAATCCGCGAACCGATCGTCACGGTACACCTGTACATGCCGCAAGAATATGTCGGTGCGGTGATGACGCTGGCCAACCAGAAGCGTGGCGTGCAGATGAACATGGCCTACAAGGGCCGCCAGGTGGTGCTGACCTACGACATGCCGCTGGCCGAGATCGTGATGGATTTTTTTGACAAACTCAAAAGTGCGTCGCGCGGTTATGCCTCGATGGACTATGTGTTCAAGGAATACCGGACCGCCGATGTCGTCAAGGTGGATATTTTGCTCAATGGCGAAAAGGTTGATGCCCTGTCGATCATCGTACACCGCGCGCAATCCCAGTACCGTGGCCGCGCCGTGGTGGCCAAAATGCGCGAAGTCATCTCGCGGCAGATGTATGACGTGGCGATTCAGGCGGCCATTGGTGCCAACATCATTGCCCGTGAAACCATCAAGGCACTGCGCAAAAACGTCATCGCCAAGTGCTATGGTGGCGATATTTCGCGCAAGCGCAAACTGCTCGACAAGCAAAAAGAAGGTAAAAAACGCATGAAGCAAATTGGTTCGGTCGAAGTGCCGCAAGAGGCGTTCCTGGCAATTTTGAAGGTGGATGCCTGATGGAAGTGCTGACCTCGGTGATTCTGACCGCGTTTGTGGCCTATGTGGGGGCCTGGTACTTTGGCATGGTCGAGGGCAACTTTGCCTTGCTGCTGTTTCTGGCCACGGTAGTCACCGGCATCTTTTGGCTGGCCGAACGCTTTTACTTTTGGCCCAGGCGCCAGCAACAGGCCGCTGCGCTGGAGGCCCAAGCACTCAAACGCCACGAAGAGTTGGGCAAACTGGGCATTGCCCGGGTCGATGGCGACGTCACTCAAGCCAAAAAGGACATGCTGTTGCAGCCTTGGTGGCTGGACTGGACCGCCGGGCTGTTTCCGGTGATCATTGCGGTGTTCCTGCTGCGCTCGTTTTTGTTTGAGCCGTTCAAGATTCCTTCCGGCTCGATGATCCCGACACTGCTGGTCGGCGATCTGATTCTGGTCAACAAATTTCACTATGGCATCCGGCTGCCGGTCATCAACAGCAAAATCACCGAAGGAACAGCGCCGCAGCGCGGCGATGTGATGGTGTTTCGTTACCCGCCCAAACCCAGCCTGGATTACATCAAGCGGGTGGTGGGCGTGCCGGGCGACGAGGTGGCCTACCTGAACAAGCGCCTGAGCATCAATGGCAAGGTGATCGAGACCAACGCGCTGCCCGAGTTTTTTGACGAAGATGCGATGCGTTATTTCAGGCAGTTTGAAGAGCGTCTGGGCGACAGCAAGCATGGCCTGCTCAATGATGACAGCCGCCCGGCGTTTGTGCCTGGTGCACAAGAGTTTGAATTCAAGGGCAATTGCCGCTACAGTGTCGAGGGCGTAGTGTGCAAGGTGCCCGAGGGGCATTACTTCATGATGGGCGACAACCGCGACAATTCGCTGGATTCGCGTTATTGGGGCTTTGTGCCTGACAAAAACATTGTCGGAAAGGCCTTTTTTGTCTGGATGAATTTTGGCAACCTTAAACGCATTGGCTCATTCAACTGATCAGGAGGTTTTCATGGCAACAAGTTTCAAGTCCGGTCAACGTGGCTTGTCCTTCATCGGCCTGGTTTTTGTGGCGGTGGTGGTGGGTGCCACGGGGGTGGTGCTGGCGCAGGTTTTTCCGACCTATATCGAGTACCTGGCGGTCGTCAAAGCCGCCAAAAAAGCGTCAGAGGGCGGCACAGTGGCGCAAGTGCGCATGATTTTTGACAAGGCTGCCAGCATTGACAACATCAGCACCATCTCTGGCCAAGACCTTGATGTATCCAAAGAGGGCGACAAGGTGGTGGTGAGCTTTGCCTACCAGCGTGAAATTCATCTGGCTGGCCCGGCCTACCTGACGCTGAAGTACCAGGGAAAGTCGCAATAACGTGATGAATGCACAGGTGCTGGCTTGAACGCCGGTTTGCCGGCGCTGCAACAACGCCTGCCTTATCAATTTGTCAACCCCGATCTGCTGATCCTGGCGGTCACGCATCGCAGTTTTTCGTCTGATCACAACGAGCGCCTGGAGTTTTTGGGCGACTCGGTGCTGGGCCTGTGTGTGGCTGATTTGCTGTACGAGCGCCTGAGTGCCCAGCCCGAGGGCGATTTGTCGCGGGTGCGGGCCAATCTGGTGCGGCAAGACACCTTGCATCAGTTGGCCGTCAAGCTCGGTTTGCCGGATGTCATTCGTTTGGGAGAGGGAGAAATGCGCTCGGGCGGAAAAAAACGACCGTCGATCCTGGCCGATGCGCTGGAGGCGGTGCTGGGTGCGGTCTATCTGGATGGCGGCTTTGCGGCGGCCAGAAACCTGGTGCGCAGTCTCTACCAGGGTCTGGCAATCAACCCGGCGATGGATGCCATTGGCAAAGATCCCAAGACCGAGTTGCAAGAGTGGCTACAGGGCAGACGCATGAAATTGCCGGTCTATAAAGTGGTCGGCACACTCGGTGCGGCGCACCAGCAGACCTTTGATGTCGAATGCGAAATTGCTGAGCTTCAATTGCTTGAGCGCGGCATTGGTGGCTCGCGCCGCTCCGGCGAACAGGCGGCGGCCGCTGCCATGCTGCATACACTCAAGTCCAGAGGTTAATCTTGATTACTTTAAAAAACATAGCTGCCAGCGCAGATGGAACAAGGTCGCAAGGCCAAAATGATGTAGAAATCTTGCTGGCCGGCCTGCGCCGCGACATGCGCCCGGCCAGCCCCGTCGAGACCCCGGTTGAAGGTCGGCGCTGCGGCCTGATTGCGATTGTCGGTAAGCCCAATGTAGGCAAGTCAACATTGCTTAACGCCTTGGTCGGGCAAAAAATCAGCATCACGTCCCGCAAGGCGCAAACCACCCGGCATCGCATCACCGGCATGCATACGGTGGGCGCGACGCAATTTGTGTTTGTCGATACCCCCGGCTTTCAGACTCGCCACAGCAATGCGCTGAACCGTTCGCTCAACAAAACCGTGATCGGTGCGGTAGGTGATGTTGATCTGATTTTGTTTGTGGTTGAGGCCGGGATTTTCAACCAGGCCGATGCCAAAGTGCTGTCCCTGCTGGGCAAAGGCATTCCCACGCTGCTGGTGGCCAACAAGCTAGACGTGGTGCATCGCCGTGCCGATATTGCGCCCTGGCTGCAAGACATGCAGCAGCGCCACGCCTTTGCCGAATTTGTGCCGATGTCGGCCAAAAACGCCAAAGACGTGGACCGCCTGCTGGGCATTTGTGAAAAGTTTCTGCCCGAGCAGGCCTGGTGGTATGCCGCCGATGAGCTGACCGATCGCAGCGAGCGCTTCCTGGCCAGTGAAACCGTGCGTGAAAAACTGTTTCGCCTGACCGGTGACGAGTTGCCCTATACCTCGACCGTGGTAATTGACAAGTTTGAAGAGGAAGCCGGTCGTGGCAAGCAAAAGCGACTGCTGCGCATTGCGGCCACCATCGTGGTCGAGCGTGACAGCCACAAGGCAATGGTGATTGGCGACAAGGGTGAACGCATCAAGCGCATCGGCACGGAAACCCGGGTTGAGCTGGAAAAGGCGCTGGACTGCAAGGTGTTCATCGAGATGTGGGTCAAGGTACGTTCCGGCTGGGCCGATGACGAAGCCCGTGTGCGATCATTTGGCTATGAGTAACCAGGGCGCTGTCTTGATCGGTGCACCATGGTGAAACAAGGATACTGGTCAGCATCGGGCATCTTCAACGCCGGCTCAATTGCCTGCACGGTATGCTTGGCGGCTTCGATCGCTGTCGTATCAAGCAAACCTTGCAAATTTTAAAGTTCTACCTGTTCAGGTGCTGGAACCTGTGGAAAATCATTTTATAATGTAGAGCTTATTCCTCGATAGCTCAGTTGGTAGAGCGCCGGACTGTTAATCCGTAGGTCCCTGGTTCGAGCCCAGGTCGAGGAGCCACAATAAGTGGTTGATTTATATAAAGAAACCCGCTTCTTAAACGATAGCGGGTTTTTTTATGCTTGCGGGGTATGTAAGGGCGGATGTAAGACGATTTTCCAAATCCATGCCGCCTTTGCCAACGTATCGCCTGTCAGCCGTTCTTCAACCCCTCCAAGTAACTGAACGTCGGGGGTTTTTTGCGGATCGAGATGATCAGGTCCGATATTTCCACTGTCACCGTTCCGCCCAGCTCGGTGATTCGCATGGATGGCCGGTCAGCGATCACCTTTGGCGTGCCCTCGGTTGTCTTGGGTGTCGGCTTGGTGCGGTCACCACGCCACTGATAGCGCCAGCGTGATGGGTCCTTGTCGTCATTCTCTGCAGGCAGGCGGCTTACCAAACCCTTGTGCCACAGTTTGCTCAGGTAATCCGAGACCCTGCTGGGGCTCGCGGCGTGTGCCTTGACCTCGGGAAAATTTAAGAGTTGGACGCAGTCGAGCGGCATCGTTGCGGCCTGCAGGACTGCTTCAAGGGTGGGAAATAGCGTGTTTTCAAAGTTGGCCATGTTTTTGGCACTCCTGTAATGATTGAGTAAGGTACGGCGACACCTCGTGGATGCCGCCGAATTGGGTCAAGTTGATCGTTTATTGGATGTGTCAATTCCTCTGCAAAGTTTCTGTTTCATCGGGCAGGTCTCCATTTCGGGGTGATGCTGCGGCCTTTTGCTGCAACGCACGCACCGTGCGCAGAAAATCAGCCGAGCGCATGTCGGCCAGCTCTGCTGCATTGAAGTCGGCAAACAGTTGTTTTTCGACAATGCCGGCTGCAATCGAGTCAGGATCAACCTGGGCAGAGCGCACCCTGATGATTGCTGGCTTCGGGCGTGCTGGCCGGGAAGGCGCGTTGGCACCATCATCCTTGTCGGTCGGTGGCGGGCTCCGATCTGCATACATGAACAGGCCGATGCCCTCCAGAGCAATCGCCCTGACCGGCAGGCGCTCACGACTGGCGATGCCGGCACCAGCGGCCACCTGTGCGGATGGCTGCCGACAGTCGGGCAGCAGATAATTGCCGCCGAGATGGTTGGCCACCGCCGGGGCCACCACCTTGTCGAGGATGCCAAGGTGCATGGTCAGGTACGCAATACCACCATGATGCTCGACATGCCAGAGAGCGCGGGCTTCGGATGGTGGTTGTTCCGGCTTGATTGCCAGGGGTTTTGCAGCCCGGTTGCCCAGGTGATGGCGAGGTGCATGGACAGAATTGGCACTCGCGGGGTGGTTAATAACCATGGTCATGGTTTGATCTCCTAAAAAAGTGAAAAACGACCCGAGGACCGGGCCAACGAGAAACGCCCGGCCAGCCTCATGACAGGCTGCGCCGGGCGCGTGGTGGGGAAGAGTCAGATGTGGCTGACTGCCCCGTGAAACTTGGGTTGTTCTATTAGGGGGTGCTTACTGCTTTTGGAAACTCCGGGCGCTACAACACCCGGCGTCAGGTTGCGAGAGCTTCTGGGTAGCTAACGGCCAAGGCGGGAATTGCGCTGTTTTGCTGGCAGGGCTGAAGAACGAAGCTTGAATTGCCCATATCACTCATGTGTGCTCTGCCCGCAAAGTGGCGATACGCAGGCATCGGCGTGGTGTATGTGCCACTGAAGGGGCCGCACCTCGCTGCAGCCGTTCCATGATGGACTGCATACGATCAAGCTGGTCAACCAAGTAGATGGCAACTGGCGGACAACCAGCGTGAGCGCTCATGTACCCGCAGCGACAGATCACCGCATAGGGCACACTGCCAGCCACTCTCGAACAGAGCGAACCAGCAACAACAAAACAAAACAAAACAAAAAAAACAAAACAAAACAAAACAAAACACAAAACACAAACAAGACAAGACAAGACAAGACAAGACAAGCCAAGCCAAAACCAAATCCAATTGCTACGGCATCGAACTGTGTAGGGATTGCGTCTTCGAGAACCAACGACAAAGAGGTTGACTTGATGCAGCCGCTGTACCCAGCGGCTGCTGGCTGCCTGCTGATGGAGCAGGCGACCAGCTAAACGTGAATGTGCTGATGGTCTTGGGTCCCTTTTTTCGGTGAGAAAGGAAAACCGAAGTGTGGGGTATCTTCTGACAGACCCTGGGTAGAGGTTCCATGCAGACGTGTAGATGGTTGATTTTTAACGAGTTCTGAAAAAAATCAAAAAATTTTTTCCTTCCGCCGCCGCCTTATACGAACGTAAAAGGGGACAAATTACAAATAGAGTATTTATTTGTAATTTGTCCCCTTTTAGCCATCAGTGATGATCATTTTGACAGTTTCAAAAAAAATAGGCTGCTAAATCCCGTTTTGGCAGCGCAGTGGCTGGTATGCAGCACAGAACGAAAATGCCGCCAAGCACAACGACCAGGTGGTGCCGTACTCCGGTAAACTGGCCGACCAGCCGATCTTTACGGAGCTTGCCGCCGGTAAGCCAGAAGATCAGGCGCTTGTGGAGAAACTGAATGCCCGTATCGGAAGAGCAACTGATGGCCGACGCCGAGTGGTCGTACCGGTCAGCAGTAATGCGGAGACAGCTAGAGCGGAGCGCGTTGCTGGACGGTTCAATAAGCGCGTCATCTGGGTTGAAAACCTTGGACCAGACGGAGTTACCGACCCCCATATCCCAGGGGTCATCTTCCTCGACCCCGGCTCGAAGCGCTCGCTGCAGGTCTTGGCCGCTCACGAACTCACCCATAGTCTCGAACGGGATAACCAAGCCGAGTTCGACAAGCTAGTTGAAACGGTCGGGCGGCTGGTAGACCCAAAGGAGTGGGACAAGTTTGTTTTGCGCCTGGACGCGATGCACGATGCTGACGGTATTGCCCGCCTCACTGAAGACCAGAAGGTCTCGGAGATGGTCGCCAATCTCCTCTCGGACTACGCCTACCGCAACCACGAGAAAGCTGCAGGGGCTGAGTTCTCAGCCCGTGGCGGCGAGTTCAAGGGCTACGGCGGCTACCTGAAGCCTGGCGCTCAGGCTGCGGCAAGAAAATTCCATCCGGTACACTGGGCGACCCGATCTTCACTGACCGCGTCGCGGCCAGCAGAGAGGGTCAGGCTCTTGTGGAGGAACTAATTGGACAAGGACTTGCTAGAAAAGGAAGCCGAGCAGTTGCGCCTGATAATCCGGGGGCGGCAGCGCTTCGATCAGCTCGGGTGGCAGCCAGGTTTGATAAGCGAGTGGTCTGGGTCGAGGGACTCAACACCGCAGGCCTCACGTTCAGAGGACTCGACCGAGGAGTCATCTTCCTCGACCCTGACAGCGGACGGTCTGCCCAAGTTCTGACAGCGCATGAACTGGCGCATCACCTGGCTGGGGAGAACCAGCAAGCATTTGAAAAACTGGCGCAGGCGCTGCCATCCGAGTTCCAATTCAATATGGGTTGTGCCGGACAAGCCCACCAAGCACAACGACCAGGTGGTGCCGTCACTCCTCGCTACTGGGCAGAAAGTAGCTCCCGCTACTGTCGTCGGTACAGCGGACGCACACAAAGCGGCTGATTCCGTCACCGCCAACTGGCATAGCAGCGATGCTGCGCCGGTAGAGTTCGCACCGACGTTTAACGCGTTCTCTCAAGATGTACAAGACAGCGTAGAGCAGAATCAGCAGGCCAAGACAAAGGGCATATATCATCCGAAATCCAATACGATTTGGGTTGTGCTGGACACCCGAGTTCGACAGTTGCTTGTAAGTTATTGATTTTTAACAAGAAAAATGTGCCACTACAAGCGCTATGAAAATAGGAATATTCAATAAAATCAATGCTTTAGATGCGCCAACTGTCGAACTCGGGGTGGACAAGCACGCAACTGCGCGTGCCAACAGCAGAAAGTTCAACGCTCAGTCTGTGCCGTCACTCCTCGCTGCTGGGCAAAATGTAGCTCCCACTACCACCGTCAGTCAGAAGGACGCAGACATAGCGGTCGGGGCCATAACCGGTCTCTGGCATAGTGATACTGCGCCGGTAGAGTTCGCGCCGACGTTCAGCAGCCTTCCTAAAGAAGTTCAGGACAGCGTAGAGAAGGCAGATCAAGCCAAGACAAAGGGCATATTCCATCCGAAGTCCAATACGATTTGGGTTGCGCTGGACCGGCATGCAACTGCGCGTGCCAAAGCCCATCAAGCAAAGCGACCGGCCACCAACGTAAAGTTGCGCAGAACTACGCCGCTACTACCAGCGTAAACACGAGCAATACTGAAAATTATCTTGTGCAACAATGGCTTAACGATTTTGTTCAAGTCACCTGCTGGTGCCATCTGCGCAACTTTACGAT
>CAIQOO010000188.1 GCA_903873485.1 uncultured beta proteobacterium
AGCCGGTGTGCTGGAAGAAATCTGGCTCGATACGCAAGGCCAGCCCTGGCTGGTGAATGCACTGGCCTATGAAGCCTGTTTTCGCAGCACCGGCCAGACCGACCGCAGCCAGAGCGTGACGGTCGAGCAGATGCGGCTGGCGCGCGAATCACTGATTCTGCGCCGCGACACGCATCTCGATCAACTGGCCGACAAGCTGCGCGAAGAGCGGGTGCGCCGGGTGATTGAGCCGATCGTTGCGGGCGCTGCCGATGCCCAGGATTTTCCCGATGACGACATTCAATACCTGCGCGATCTGGGCCTGATCAGCATACGTCGCCCGCTGACCATTGCCAACCGGATTTACCAGGAAATCATCCCGCGCCAGCTCACCTGGAGTACCCAGGAAAGCATGGTGCAGGAGCAGGCCTGGTACCTGGCACCCAATGACCGCCTCGACATGGACAAACTGCTGGCCGCCTTTCAGCAGTTTTTCCGCGAACATTCAGAGAGCTGGCTACAGCGCTACGCCTACCAGGAAGCCGGCCCGCAGTTGCTGCTGCAAGCCTTTTTGCAGCGCATCGTCAACGGCGGTGGCCGTATCGCCCGTGAATATGGCTTGGGCATGGGCCGCACCGACCTGTTTTTGCAGTGGCCACTCACTGGCCAAGGCTACCTCGGGCCGATGCAGCAGGTGGTACTGGAACTCAAAATCCAGCACAAGGGCAAAGCCGCCACACGCCAGGCCGGGCTGGCGCAGATTGCCCGCTACGCCCAGCGCTGCGGCAGCCACGACGCGCATTTACTGATCTTTGACCGCAACCCCAAAACGCCTTGGCACCGCAAAATTTACCGCGAAAACCATCGCGTTGATGCGCTGACGGTCACGGTGTGGGGCATGTAGCAGCGCCAAGCGCCATAAAGTGGCCGCGTTACCATGTGCCCATGAACAAATTCTTCAACACCGCCGGCCCGAACAAGCCAGACATCCACTACACCCTGTCACCCATCGAGCGGGTGAACTGGCCTGAACTCTCCAGCCTGATTTCGGCGCAGAAATATTTCATCCTGCACGCACCGCGCCAGACCGGCAAGACCAGCCTGCTGATCAACCTGATGCACTTCATCAACGCCCAAGGGCAGTACCGAGCGCTTTACGTCAACATTGAGGCAGCACAGGCGGCGCGCAGTGATGTCAACGCTGCCATGAGTTCCATTTTGAGCGCCATGGCCAGCGCCGCCAGCCTGTATTGGCGCGACGAGACCTTGTGCGACTGGACGCGCGAGCAGGCCAAGAACCCGGATCGGCAAGATGCGCTTCGCCTGGTGCTGGAGCACTGGTCACGCGCATCCTCCAAGCCGCTGATCGTCTTTTTAGACGAAGTCGATGCGCTGGTGGGTGACACGCTGATCTCGCTGCTGCGCCAGATTCGCGCCGGCTACGCCCAGCGCCCCGAGGCTTTTCCGCAAAGCATGGTGCTGTGCGGCGTGCGCGATGTGCGCGATTACCGCATTCACCGCCCGGACGGCGAGGTCATCACCGGCGGCAGTGCCTTCAACATCAAGAGCGAATCGATCCGGCTGAGCGACTTCACGCAAGCCGATGTCAAAGCGCTGTTGCAGCAGCACACCGATGCCACCGGCCAGACTTTTGAAGCCGGTGTGCTGGAAGAAATCTGGCTCGATACGCAAGGCCAGCCCTGGCTGGTGAATGCACTGGCCTATGAAGCCTGTTTTCGCAGCACCGGCCAGACCGACCGCAGCCAG
>CAIQOO010000189.1 GCA_903873485.1 uncultured beta proteobacterium
CGATGCGTTGGGTTGGGAGTAGTTTGGATGCTGGAAAAGTCGCTGGTGTCATGCCGATATGCTGCTGAAAAATAGAGGGGAGCAAGTATCGTCAAATACAAATCAGCATGCGAAAGTGTTACCTGGGTTTGAACCACGCCGTTTTGAGGAACGTCTCACCACCGATATTTACCCGGCAGATTTTGGCTGGACGCCGGACTGGCAGCAGCCCGAGAAACGGCTGGACTGGTATCACAACATGAGTTCGGTCATTGAGGCCGGGCCATGTGTGCGCACCAATCAGCTTGATTTTGACGACGAGGTGGTGGCTGCGGCGCGTCAAAAGCTGTTTGACCTGGCGCGTGACACTGACACCAGGCCGTTTTGCCTGACCGTGTCGCTGACGCATCCGCATGACCCGTTTGCCATATCGCACAAGTATTGGGATTTGTTTGAGGGCGTGGCTATTCCTGCGCCGAGCATGGCGCAGGCTGCCACCGAGGATGACCCGCATTCCGCGCGCATTCGCGCTATGTGACAGTCTCCGAAATGGGATGCTTCAGTAAAGCGGTATGCTGACGGCTAGGCAGGCTTAAACCTGCGCTGTTTTGTAATACTGCTTGACGTGATCGCTCAGGGCATAACCCCCGCCGCGCTCCGGCTTGATCTGCGAAACAGGCAAGGCCGCTTCAGGCACCGATTTGACCGAGGGCAGCACACTGACGGCCGCCGCGAGCGCACCGGCTGTTCCTGCTCCGGCAAACAGCGTGCGACGTGACAATTTGGACGGGGATGAAGGCATGAAAAGTCTCCTCTTGTGCATTGACACGCGGGTCAACGCGGTTCACGCCATGGGTCTGCCAATGATGCAGATACTGATGGAAACGGTGGTGATCAACCACCAGCGCTGCCGCGAGGTGGTCAGCCTGCGCACCGGCGCGGTGAACAAGCGCCTTCGGGCGCTGTTTTGGATGTTTGCACAGGTGGCCAGTCACCAGGGGGTCGAATGGGATTCGCAAACATCAGGCTTTGCGGTGCCTCGGATTGCAGATGTCAGTGACTTGGTGGATGCCGCCCCGGCGACCGTTTCACGCGCCTTGAAAAGCTTTGACGACCTGGTTTTTTTCCAGGAGGGTCGGCAACCCAAAGCACGCTTGAGCAGCCGCATGATGCGAGAGTTGAATGCTCAAAATGATCTGGCAGGTTCGCGAACGTTTCTCAAAATTCACTGGTCAGGTGCTTAGGCACAGGCCACATCACCGATCACAGCGCTGTCTGCCTGTGGCGGTGGTGGCAACGATCCGGCCATCAAGGCTTTGCCGCAAAACACGGTATTTGAGCCCGAGCCACTGCTGGCGCTGTGCGGTACGGCTATCTACCCGCTGCCAACTGTTGCGCCAAGTCTCTCAACCCCACTGCCGTCACCCCATCACCGACCGGGAACGCCTGCGCATCGGCAGCACTGTGCACCAGAAACTTGTGCGCCGGGCGCAGATCTTCGCAGGCGCTGTAAAAACCCCGGCGGGGTTTGGCGCTCGGCCCCTTCTTTACTTCAATGGCCATCAGGCCAAGGTCGGGGGAATCGACAACCAGGTCGATCTCAGCACCGTTGCAGCTGCGGTAGAAGCCCGATTGGGCATCGCGTGGCGCGGCATTGAGCAGGGTTTCAATGACAAAGCCTTCCCAACTGTTGCCCACCACCGGGTGCGCCAGCAAGGCATCGTGCGAGGCCAGCCCGAGAAGGGCGTGCAACAGACCGCTGTCGCGCACATAAACCTTGGGCGATTTGACCAAGCGTTTGCCCAGGTTGCTGTGCCAGGGCAGGAGTTTGCGCAGCAGCATCAGGTCGCCCAGCATGTCCAGATAGCGGTGCACGGTCTTGGCATCAATCAGCAGACCCTTGGCGAGCTGCGACACATCAAACAAGCCGCCTTGCAGGTGGGCCAGCATGGTCCACAGACGGCGCAGGGTTTGCGCGGGCAGGCGTGAGCCATAGCTGGGCAGTTCACGCTCCAGGTAGGTGCTGATGAGGTTTTGGCGCCAGTCCAGGCTTTTTGCGTCGCTGCTGGCCAGCAGGCTGTTGGGAAAACCACCGCGCAACCACAGGGTGCTTTGTTCTTTCTCACCCAACTCCGGTGCTTGCAGCGGCGGCAACTCCAGGTAGGCCACGCGCCCAGCCAGGCTTTCACCCGACTGGCGCAACAGTTCGCCTGTGGCCGAACCCAGCAGCAAGAAACGCCCTGCCGTTTGACCCGCGCGCCGACCCTCATCGATCAGGCTGCGCAGCACGGGGAACACCTCTGGCATGTGCTGCACTTCATCCAGGATCACCAGGCTTTTGCTGTGCAGCGACAGGTAGGCTTCGGGGTCGGTGAGTTTTTGCCGATCGCTGGGGCGTTCGATGTCCAGGTACACCGCCGAACGCGCATCCCCGATCTGCCGTGCCAGTGTGGTCTTGCCAACCTGGCGTGCGCCCAGCAACGCGACGGCCGGGTAATCCGACAGGGCAGCGTCTATGGCGGGGGTTAGATGACGATCAATCATTAATGCAATTCACAGATTATGATGGAGATTTTACATGGTTTTTAGATCGCAATGAGGAAAACTTCCAGAGTTGAAGACCCTGCGCGACAGGTCCACGGCCTAGTAAAGTGGACCCCTGAGTCAAGACAATTTTTAACTTAATTTAAGTTGCACTCGATTTCACACGCAGCTGGACGGCGCTGCCCCGGGTTTTGGGATTCGGTATTGCTTGCATTTCAATCGGTTCTTCATCGGACGGCATC
>CAIQOO010000190.1 GCA_903873485.1 uncultured beta proteobacterium
ATTTATATATTTCAATGTTTTGAAACTCTAATGTCCAATTTATATCTTTTCAATAAAATTGAAAAATCGTCCAATAAACGACGATGCGTCAATTAAATCAATAGGTTACAGTTGATTTTGAATTTTTGTCTAGGAGGTCTGTGTTCAGGGCATTGGCGGGCATCGTCAGCAGGTTGTTGCCCTGGTACAGCGCCTGCCCACCGGCGCGGCCATTGCGCGCCAGCAGGCCCATGATGGCCAGCACGGTCTGGCTTTTGCCCGAGCCGCTTTCGCCCACAATGCCCAGCGTCTGGCCTTTGGCCAGGGCAAAACTCAGGCTATTGACGGCATACACCGTGCCGTCCTGGGTGGCAAACTGGACGCTCAGGTCATTGACTTCAAGGATATTCATGGGCACTGCCTTAGCGGTCTTTGGGGTCGAGCGCGTCACGTAGCCCATCGCCGATGTAGTTGAAGCAGTACAGCGCGGCAGACAGCAGCAGCGACGGAAAAATCAAAATCCAGGGCGATATCTCCATCACCTGCGCGCCATCATGAATCAGCACGCCCCAACTGGTCATCGGCTCCTGAATGCCCAGCCCAAGAAACGACAGCACCGATTCGGTCAGGATCACGCCCGGCACCGTGACGGTGGTGTAAATCACCACAATGCCCAGCAGATTCGGCACGATGTGCTGGAAGATGATGCGCCGGGTTGGCACGCCAATGGCGCGCGCCGCTTCGACAAATTCTTTCGAGCGCAGCGACAGCGTCTGGCCGCGCACCACCCGCGCCATGTCCATCCATGAAAACACCGTGATGGTGACCACCACCAGGTAAAAGGCGCGGCCCAGCAGCGTCACCATCAAAATGGCGATCAGCAAATAGGGCACCGCATACATCATGTCCACCACCCGCATCATCAGCGCATCAACCCGCCCGCCCAGAAAGCCGGCGGTCGCACCCCAGGCAATGCCCAGGCTGACCGACGACAGCGTGGCCATCAGCCCGACCATCAGCGAGATGCGCCCGCCAATCAGCGTGCGCACCAGCAGGTCACGGCCCGACTCGTCGGTGCCAAACCAGTGCATGTTTTTCAACGTCGGCGGCTGGCTCATGGCATCCCAGTCAGCCGAGTCAAAGGCGTGTGGCAACACCCAGGGGCCAACCACGCAGGCCAGCGTGATGAATGACAGCAGCAGCAGGCTAAACACCGCCGCCCGATTGGCGCTAAAGCGCAGGCGCGCCGAGTACCACAGGCTATGGCCTTGCAGCTCGGGTGCCAGCGCCGCACCCAGGTGGGCTACCAGCGCGTCGTCTTTGTTGTTGAACATATCAGTTTTAAGTCAAATTGACCTCTAGCAGTTCGTTCCGTTAAAAACAATGCCGTTCGCGGTGAGCTTGGTCGATGCGCAATTGCCAGTGTTTAGCGGCGAACGACCAAGCTCAGGCCGAACGGTTTAATTGGCATCGTTTTGTTGGCCAGTGCTGCAATGCGCTGGCAATTGCAAGCAGCGTTGAAATCCAAAAAACACATCAGCCAGCCCGATAGGCTGCAACAGAAAGCGGTGCCACGCACTCTTGGGACCGATGTCATCGGCAATGGCCTTTCAAAAAGGGGTTGATGATAGAGCGATTTCGACCCGCCCAATACAGGTTTTAGGCACTAGCGCACGAGCATGCGCAAGGCAATCACCAATGCCAACCCGGTCGGCCTGCAACTGCTGAATTAGAAACGAAAGTTTCGTATTAAATCGGCTTCTAGCCCCCGTGTAATAAGCGCAAGCAGCTATTTAATCAGGAGCTATCCGACCTCCAAAAGACTTCATTCAAACACTGTTGCCGCAGCATCAGCGAAAATTTTGAGACTTGGCTTGAGTTGGCATCGCCGACCAGCTTGACGGCCAGCACCTGCAAAGCAGGCCGTCATGCGGGGGCCGTCGGTGTCCATCTCTCCACGTCCTTGACGATATCTTGACGCAACCAGCTATCGAGCAATTTAAGCAGTCTGGCTTACCCTGACACGGACTTTCACCGTGCAAACGTAGCGCTTTCACGGGTGCACATTTCTTGCCTTCAGGCAGGGGGAGGATGTCAGTATGTCAATGGATGCCCGGCTGAATTTGCTAAACTGACTTTGGTACAGGTTTTTACAAAGTCAGGATGCCAATGTCGAATTCGGTCGTTTCCCGGGAGCTATCTCGCGTTACAGAACAGCCTGACGAATTGCTGACATGCCTGCAAATAGTCGCCAAGGCGCACGGTGAAGCGGCGACCCGAGATGCATTGATGTCAGGGTTGCCAGCCGAAAACGCCCGGTTGACACCCGCCTTGTTTGCCCGCGCCGCCAAACGTGCCCACCTGAGCAGCCGGGTGGTGCGCAACACGCTGGACCAACTCAACACGTCATTGTTTCCGGTTATCTTGTTGCTTCAAGGTGAACGTGCCTGTGTTTTGCTGAACTTCAGTGAAGACCAGGCAAAGGCCAATGTTATTTTTCCGCAACTTGAAGATGCGCCGATTTCAGTGCCGCTAGAGCAGCTTGTGAGCGACTACACGGGTGATGCCATTTATGCACGCCCGATGCAGCGCTACGATGCCAGAACCCCAACAGTTCGTGCCGGGCAGCACGACCACTGGTTCTGGGGCGTCATTGCAGAGAGCCGTCCGCTTTACCAGGACGTGCTGCTGGCGGCTTTTCTGGCCAATCTGTTTGCCTTGGGCATGCCGCTGTTTACCATGAATGTTTATGACCGCGTGGTGCCCAACCAAGCCATCGAGACACTGTGGGTTTTGGCATTGGGTCTGGTTCTGATGATGGTTAGCGACCTGGTGTTGCGCACCATGCGCGGGCGTTTTGTCGATCTGGCCAGCAGTCGTGCCGATGTCAAGTTGTCGGCGTTCATCATGGAACGGGTGCTGGGCATGCGGATGGAGCAGCGGCCCGTTTCTGCCGGGTCGTTTGCCTCCAATCTTCGGGCATTCGAGTCGGTTCGTGACTTCATTGGTTCGGCCACCGTGGTGGCATTTATCGATTTGCCTTTTGCCGTCATTTTCGTGATCGCCATTGGCTGGATTTCCTGGGTCATGCTGATTCCTTTGTTTGTCGGTGGAGCCATCATGGTGCTGTATGCGCTGGCGGTGCAAAGCCGTATGCACGAATTGGCAGAAACCACTTATCGGGCGGGTGCCCAGCGCAATGCCACCCTGATAGAAGGCCTGGTCGGGTTCGAGACCATCAAGGCTCTCGGTGCCGAATCACCAATCCAGCGCAAATGGGAAAAAAGCGCCGCCTTGCTGGCGCGTGTGGGTGCCCAGCTCCGATTGCTGTCCACCACGGCCAGCAACACCTCGGCCTTTGTTCAGCAACTCATCAACCTGTCGATTGTGGTGATCGGCGTCTATTTGATTGCCGACCGGCAGCTCACCATGGGCGGATTGATCGCCTGCACCATGCTGGCCGGGCGCGCCATGGCACCGGTCGGTCAGGTCGCGGGTCTGCTGGTTCAGTACCACACTGCGTCAACCGCGCTCACCTCACTCAATGAGATGATGCAACGCGAGGTCGAGCGCCCGCCGGACACCAGCTTTATCAGCCGTGGCCGCTTCAAAGGGGCGATTGATTTTCGTGAGGTGTCGTTTAGCTATCCTGGCCAAACCTCGCCTTCGTTGCGCAACATCAGCTTAAGCATCAAGGCGGGGGAAAAGGTGGCGATTTTGGGGCGCATCGGTTCGGGCAAGACAACCCTCGAAAAACTCATCCTGGGCTTGTATCGCCCAAGCGAAGGTGCGGTGCTGATCGATGGCATTGACATGCGGCAACTTGATCCGGCCGAACTGCGGCACCAAATCGGCTATGTGCAACAAGACATCATGTTGTTTTATGGCACTTTGCGTGAAAACATCACCATGGGCGCACCGCTGGCGACCGATGCCGATGTCGTCAAGGCGGCTGAAGCAGGAGGCATTCTTAGCCTCGTCAATCAGCATCCGCAAGGTTTTGACATGCTGGTGGGTGAGCGCGGCGAGTCACTGTCTGGTGGCCAACGCCAGGGCGTGGCCATTGCCCGTGCCGTCATCAACAACCCGGCGATATTGCTGCTTGACGAACCCACTTCATCCATGGACTATTCCAGCGAGGACGACATCAAACGTCGCCTTACCGAATTTGCACTGGACAAGACGGTGGTGTTGATCAGCCATCGCACCTCGCTGCTCGACCTGGTTGATCGCATCATCGTGATGGATGGCGGCAAAATTGTTGCAGACGGGCCAAAAGACCAAGTGATCACGGCCTTGCGGCAGGGTCGTATCGGAAAGGCTGCATGATGGCATGGTTCAGTGAAAAAGCGTTTGAGCGCAGTGGTGTCCTCATTGGGCGTGCCAGCAGAACCAGCGATGCCGCTTTTGGCCCGCTGGTCAAGCGGCTGACACCGATCGACGACCCGGAAAAGCTCGATTGGGCTGGCGACGCAGACTGGGCCAGACTGCAACAAGACCCGCTGCGCGCGCGGCTTGCTGCGTGTGGTGGCCATCGCGTTGCTGCTGCTGATCGTCTGGGCCGCATTTGCGCCGATTGATGAAATTACCCGGGGCGATGCGCGGGTCGTTCCGACCACCCAAGTGCAAATTATCCAGAGTGTGGACGGTGGCGTGGTCGAGGCATTGCTGGTCAAGGAAGGCCAGATTGTCGAAGCCGGGCAATTGCTGCTCAGGGTGGACCCGACGCGCTTTGTCTCCAACATGCTGGAGAGTCGGGCCGGGCAGACTGCCTTGCAGGCAAAAGCCCTGCGCCTAGAGGCACTCACACGTGGCACACCGTTTACCCCGCCTGCCGATTTGATGAAAGAGGCCCCCGAAGTTGTTGCGCAGGAATTGCGCCTTTATGAGTCGCGGCGGGCCGAAATCAGCGCCCAGACCTCCATCTACCAAAGTCAGTTGGTGCAGCGCCAGCAAGAACTCAACGAAGTTCGGGCACGGCGCGACCAGGCCGAGCGCAGTCTGGAATTGATGACCAAAGAACTCAACGCCACCCGCCCGATGGTCGCCACCGGGGCGGTGTCAGAGGTTGAAGTGCTGCGTCTGGAGCGTGAAGTGGCCCGTCTGCGCGGTGACCGTGAGCAATCCACCGCTCAAATTTCGGGCGTGGTTCAAACCCAGGTAACACTTTCGCATGCTGATTTGTATTTGACGATACTTGCTCCCCTCTATTTTTCAGCAGCATATCGGCATGACACCAGCGACTTTTCCAGCATCCAAACTACTCCCAACCCAACGCATCG
>CAIQOO010000191.1 GCA_903873485.1 uncultured beta proteobacterium
ACACTGCACTGTTGTCGATGTCACGAAATTTGCTCATGGAAGTCTTGCTCAGAAGGGTTGGTCGAGTGTACAGACCATCCTGCCACCCACTTTCAACATGATTTACCAATTTCGTGCATAAGTCCGACAGGCTGCTAGCCACCGACGCCGACTAATCCTGTTTTGTTGCAGCCCGCCATGACCTTTGACAAAACCACGCTGCTTGCCAACCTGCAAGACACCTTGATCAGCACCATCAAGCGGGCCAGCAACAACCCGGCCTGCCTGATCGTGGTGCGCGGACCACAGCAGGGCAAACGCTTTGAGCTCTCGGGTGCGAGCATGAGCCTGGGGCGCGATGCGGCAGCGGATATCCTGATCGACGACCCGAAGGTCTCGCGTCAGCAAGCCGTGATTGAGCAAAACGGCTTGCTGGTGCGCCTGGTTGATGGCGGCTCCACCAATGGCACCGCCATCAACGACCAAAAACTGCGCGGCGGCGACATGGCTTTCCTGTGCCGGGACGATCTGATCAAGGTCGGCGATAGTGTGCTGAAGTACCTGCCGCGCGGTGAACTCGACGTCAATTTCATCAATGCGCTGGAACACCGGGCCGATCTGGATGCCCTGACCCAGATATTCAACAAGGCTTATGTTCTGGAAACGCTGGAGACCGAGTTTGGCAAGGCGCGGTTCCGCCACACCGAGTTGAGCCTGATGATGGTTGACCTGGACCACTTCAAGCAGATCAACGACAGCCTGGGTCACGATGCCGGCGACCATGTGTTGATCGAAGTCAGCCAGTTGCTCAAAACAGCGCTGGTCAGCCAGGCTGGCACGCTCGGACGTTTTGGTGGCGAAGAGTTTCTGGTTCTGCTGCCCGGATTGCCCGAGGCTGACGTTTTTGGCCTGGCTGAACATATTCGCGGTCTGGTGGCGCTGACCCCGTTGCGCTACGACAAGCGGGTTATCCGTTTGACCATCAGCATTGGTGTCGCGGCCATGACGCCAGATTGCCGGAGTGCGCGCGACCTGTTCAAACGCGCCGACCGTGCCATGTACCAGGCCAAAAGTGCCGGCCGAAACCAGGTCTGCCGCTGTCCGGACTGATGCTGTCCAAGCTGACCCCATTCACCCCGTTGACCGCCATGCTGCCGCTTCAATTTAGATCAAATTGGCCTCCAGCCCTTATGGCGCAAGCGCTGATAGCTATATATTAAATAGCGTCATGCCAGCGCATGGGAGGCTGACTTTCCCGAGTTGATTTTTTGCTTGCCGCGAGATTCCAAGTCGCTGCCAGCCGGCTAGCCGTCGGCGTTGATTTGATGAATCAGGGCTTGCAGAACCTCATCGGCTTGCTGGTTTTCCACCTGGCAGGTGCCGGCCGCGTTGTGACCACCGCCACCGTATTGCAGCATCAGTTCGCCCACGTTGGTTTTGCTGCTGCGGTCGAGAATGGACTTGCCGGTGGCAAACACGGTGTTTTGCTTTTGCACGCCCCACATCACATGAATCGAGATATTGCATTGCGGATACAAGGCGTAAATCATGAAACGGTTGACCGCCCAAATGGTGTCCTCGTGGCGCAGGTCCAGCACCACCAGCTTGTCATGCACCGTGGCGCAGCGCTCAATCTGCTGGCGTCCTTTGGCCTCATGGTCGCGGTACAGTTCAACCCGCTCAACCACATCGGGCAGGCGCAAAATTTGATCGATGCCGTGGTTATGGCAATAATCAATCAGGTCCATCATCAACTGGTAGTTGCTGACGCGAAACTCGCGAAAGCGCCCCAGGCCGGTGCGCGAATCCATCAGGTAATTGAGCAGCACCCAATCGGTCGGGTGCAAGATTTCTTCATGACTGAACTGCGCCGAGTCAGCCTTGTCAACCGCCAGCATCATGTCGTGGCTGATACGCGGAAAAGCTTTGGCACCGCCGTAATAGTCATAGACCACCCGGGCGGCCGACGGTGCATGGGCCGAAATAATATGGTTGCTGCGCTCGCCGGTGTTGCGAATGGTTTCCGACTCGTGGTGGTCAAACGACAGGTGCGCCGCCGCCACATAGGGCAGGTTGGTGGTGATGTCGCGGCTGGTGATGTCGATCTTGCCATCTTGCATGTCTTTGGGATGGACAAACTTGATGTCATCAATCAGGTCCAACTCCTTGAGCAGCACGGCGCAGACCAGACCATCAAAGTCGCTGCGGGTCACCAGACGGAATTTGCTTTGGCTCATTGGGAAGTCCTTGGTTTGACGGGTAAGTGGGGTGAGGTCTGCCTGTCAATGCAGGCAGGCGCCAAATCCTAACGCAAAAAACCCTTGAATTGACCGGATCACCGGCTAATTGCCGCAGAGTTAGGCGGCATCCGGTCCGGCAGGCTGCCACTGGGTTGGAAACTGGGCCAGGAGACTGCGGCTAAAATTGGCGAATCGTAAAAATTGACAAGAGCGAGAAAGGCAGATTTGGTTATGACACCGCGAACGACACCGCCTGACTTTTGAGGAAATAAGGCCGTAGCCCGCGTGCCTTATGCGCGACGTGCTCTTTTAATCATAGTAAAACGCGGACTGTGCCGCGTTTTTTTTTCACCTCCCAACTTCTCCCGGATCCACATGGTTCAGATTACGCTTCCCGACGGTTCGCGCCGTGATTACCCCGCCGCAGTGACGGTGGCCGATGTCGCCATGTCGATCGGCGCCGGCCTGGCCAAGGCCGCCCTGGCCGGCAAAGTCAATGGCAAGCTGGTTGATGCCAGTTGCCTGATTGATGCCGATGCCACGCTGGCCATCATCACCGCCAAAGACGCAGACGGACTGGAACTGATTCGGCACTCCTGTGCCCACTTGCTGGCCTACGCGGTGAAAGAATTGTTTCCGCAGGCCCAGGTGACGATTGGGCCGGTGATTGAAAACGGCTTCTTCTACGACTTTTCGTTTTCCCGCCCGTTCACGCCGGAAGACTTGGCGCTGATTGAAAAACGCATGACCGAACTGGCCGCCAAGGACGAGCCGATCATGCGCCGGGTGTTGCCGCGTGACGAGGCAGTGGCTTATTTCAAGGGACTCGGCGAGCATTACAAGGCTGAAATCATTGCCGGCATTCCGGCCAATGAAGATGTCAGCCTGTACCGCGAAGGCAATTTTGAAGACCTGTGCCGTGGCCCGCATGTGCCCAGCACCGGCAAACTCAGGCATTTCAAGCTGATGAAAGTGGCCGGCGCTTACTGGCGCGGCGACCATCGCAATGAAATGCTGCAGCGCATTTATGGCACCGCCTGGGCAACCAAAGAAGATTTGCAGCAGCACCTGAAAATGCTGGAAGAAGCCGAAAAGCGCGATCACCGCAAGCTGGGCCGCGAACTGGACTTGTTTCACATTGACGATCATGCGCCGGGCCTGGTGTTTTGGCACCCGAAGGGCTGGACGCTGTGGCAGGTGGTGGAGCAGTACATGCGCCAGGTCTATCGCGACAACGGCTACAAAGAGGTCAAGGGGCCGCAGATCATCGACAAGAGTTTGTGGGAAAAAACCGGCCATTGGGACAAGTACCGTGAGAACATGTTCGTCACCGAGTCGGAAAAGCGCGAGTACGCGTTGAAGCCTATGAACTGCCCCGGTCATATCCTCATTTTCAAGCAAGGCATCAAGAGTTACCGCGACCTGCCGCTGCGTTATGGCGAATTTGGCCAGTGCCACCGCAACGAGCCTTCGGGTGGCTTGCACGGCATCATGCGGGTGCGCGGTTTTACCCAGGACGACGGGCATATTTTCTGTACCGAAGACCAGATCCTGCAGGAATGCGTGAGTTACACGACCCTGCTGCAAAAAGTCTATCGGGACTTTGGCTTCAACAAAATCATTTACAAGATTGCAACCCGGCCAGACAAACGCATCGGCACCGATGAGAGTTGGGACAAGGCCGAGCATGCCTTGATGGAAAGCCTGCGGGCATCCGGCTGCGAATTTGACATCACCCCCGGAGAAGGGGCTTTCTATGGTCCCAAAATCGAATACACGCTAAAGGACGCAATTGGCCGCCAATGGCAATGCGGCACCATTCAGGTCGATTTTTTCATGACCGAGCGGCTTGATGCCGAGTATGTGGGTGAAGACGGAGCGCGCCACCGTCCGGTGATGCTGCATCGCGCCATTGTCGGCAGCCTGGAGCGTTTTATCGGCATCATGGTCGAAGAAACCGCTGGCGCGCTGCCCACTTGGCTGGCGCCGGTGCAGGTGATGGTGCTCAATATTACCGATGCGCAGGCCGAATACGCTAGAACTGTCGCTAAAACGCTGCAAAATCAAGGGTTTAGGGTTGAAAATGACCTGAGAAACGAGAAAATCACGTATAAAATACGCGAGCATTCAATGCAAAAGCTGCCGTATCTGATCGTGATTGGCGACAAAGAAATGGCTTCCGGTGCTGTTGCCGTGCGTGCCCGAGGTGGTCAAGACCTTGGAGTGATGTCGCTGGAAAATTTTTCCCAAAAAATAGCAGCCGACATCGCTCGCAAATCAAACACTTGAGTTGTTTGCCATTCAACCACCGCCGGGCTGCGTGTTGCCCAGTTTTAGCTACTACTGTTGTAGCAATTTTGTGAAGGATTAAGTCATCGCTACCGAATTTCGTGATCGCCGTCAGCGCGAAGAACGTAAACACCGATTGAATCGGGAAATCATGGTGCCGGAGGTTCGTCTCTCTGGTGTGGAAAACGAGCCGCTCGGTGTCGTGAGCCTGATGGAGGCGCTGCGCATGGCAGGTGAGCTGGATGTTGATTTGGTTGAAATCGCGGCAACCGCAACGCCGCCAGTTTGTCGTTTGATGGATTACGGCAAGTTCAAGTACCAGGAACAGAAAAAAGCTGCCGAAGCCAAGGCCAAGCAGACCGTGATCGAGATCAAGGAAATCAAGTTCCGCCCTGGTACCGATGACGGCGACTACAACATTAAGATGCGCAACATCAAGCGCTTTCTGGCAGAGGGCGACAAGTGCAAAATTACCCTGCGCTTTCGGGGCCGCGAGATCACCCACCAGGATTTGGGCATGGCGCTGCTGAACCGGATTCGCGATGAGCTGGCTGACACGATCCTGGTGGAGCAATTTCCCAAGCTCGAAGGTCGGCAGATGATCATGATGATCGCGCCCAGTCGCAAGAAGCAACAGCAGCCACCCAAGGCGGCGGTTGTTGAAAACGCTGTGACATCGGGGTAAATGCCGGTTCGGTCTGGTGAGACGGTTGAGCATCTTCGGCGGGATGCAATAAGCCGGTCAGGGCCGAAACAAACAAGTTGAAGCGGATTTGCATTGTCACGAAGGTGATGATGCAGGTTTGCGTCAAGGGCGGTGTGCTGGTTGGAGCCGTTCATGATGGCAGAACCAGCGCTGTCGTCAAAAAGTGGCTCGGGGCCATCAAGGCTGCAAGTTGTTTGCAGACGCCTCACGAGCACAATGAAAAAGGAGCATGAAAATGCCCAAAATGAAGACCAAGAGCGCGGCGAAGAAACGCTTTCGCGTTCGTCCAGGTGGCACCGTGAAACGCGGTCAAGCCTTCAAACGTCACATTCTGACCAAGAAGACCACCAAAAATAAACGCCATTTGCGCGGTGCAACCGCTGTTCATGAGGCCGATATGGGTCGCATGGCACAGATGCTGCCCGGCCGTGGTCTTTGATTAACGACGAACAAGGAGCAACACAATGCCTCGCGTCAAACGTGGTGTAACGGCTCACGCCCGCCACAAAAAAGTTCTCGCCCTTGCAAAAGGCTTCCGTGGTCGCCGCGGCAATGTTTTCCGGGTCGCCAAAGAAGCGGTCATGAAAGCCGGGCAATATGCCTACCGTGACCGGCGTACCAAGAAACGAGTTTTCCGTCAGTTGTGGATCGCCCGCATCAATGCCGCTGCCCGTCAGTGCGGCATGACCTACAGCCAGTTTGCCAATGGTCTGAAGAAAGCCTCGATCGAGATCGACCGCAAGGTGCTAAGCGACATCGCGGTGCACGACATGGCGGCGTTTGCCGGCATCGTGGCGCAGGTCAAGGCTAAACTGGCAGCTTGAGCAAGGCTTGGTTTGCTATTTAATAGATAGCTAGCTGCGCAACAGAGACAAGGGCTAGAGCTTGGAAAAGCACTAGCCCTTTTTCCATGACAGAGATCCAGACTTATGAATGACCTACAGACCGTTGTCGATGACGCCCGTGCTGCCTTTGAGCTGGCCACAACCCCGGCCGACCTGGAAAACACCAAGGCCCAATACCTGGGCAAATCGGGCCGCATCACCGAGATGATGAAGGGCATGGCCACTTTGCCGGTGGAGCAGAAAAAGACCCGTGGCGCTGCCATCAACCTGGCCAAGCAGGCGATTGAAGCGGCGTTGAACGCTCGTCGCCTGGCATTGGCGGATGCCGAGTTGCAGGCGCAGTTGCAGGCCGAGGCACTTGATGTCAGCTTGCCCGGCCGCCAGCGTGGCCAGGGCGGTTTGCACCCGGTGTCGCTGACGCTCGAGCGCATCGAGGCGATTTTCGGCTCGATGGGTTTTGAAGTGGCGCAAGGCCCGGAAATCGAATCGGACTGGTTCAACTTCACTGCACTCAACACCCCCGAAGATCATCCGGCGCGCTCCATGCACGACACTTTTTATGTCGAAGGTGGCACCGAGACGGCACCCAATTTGCTGCGTACCCACACCAGCCCGATGCAAATTCGCCATGCCGTGCAGCATGTCAAGAGACATCGCCGGCAAGTCGAAGGCAACGCCACCGCAGAGGGCTTGTTTGCCGGGGTGATGCCAGAAATTCGTGTCATCGCTCCGGGTCGCACCTACCGTGTTGACAGCGATGCCACCCATTCCCCCATGTTTCACCAGTGCGAAGGCCTGTGGGTGGGTGAAAACGTCAGCTTCAAGGATTTGAAGTTTGTCTTTACCGATTTTTGCCGCAGCTTTTTTGAGTCGAATGACCTGGTGCTGCGTTTTCGCCCAAGCTTTTTTCCATTTACCGAGCCAAGTGCCGAGATCGACATCCAGTTTTCCAGCGGACCACTGGCGGGCAACTGGCTCGAAGTGGCAGGCTCTGGCCAGGTTCACCCCAACGTGATCCGCAACATGGGCCTAGACCCCGAGCGTTACATTGGCTTTGCCTTTGGCATGGGACCGGATCGCCTGACCATGCTGCGCTATGGCGTCAACGATTTGCGGCTGTTTTTTGACGGCGACATCCGATTTTTGTCGCAATTCCGCTAAACATCTGCCACACCCGGCCCCATGTTGTCTGACCTGATTGAACGACTATGCAATTTCCTGAATCCTGGTTGCGAGAGTTTTGCAACCCGCCCTTGAGCACCGCTCAACTGTCCGACACCCTGACCATGGCCGGTCTGGAGGTCGAACAACTCAGACCGGTTGCCCCGCCCTTCAATAACATCGTAGTGGGAGAAATCAAGGCGGCAACCCAGCACCCGAACGCCGATCGCCTGCGGGTCTGCTTGGTCGAGGTGGGCCAGGCCGAACCGCTGACCATTGTCTGCGGCGCCCCCAACGCCCGCCCTGGCATCAAGGTGCCTTGTGCGCTGGTCGGCGCCGAATTGCCGGCGGGCGACGATGGCCAGCCATTTTTGATCAAGATTGGCAAACTGCGCGGCATCGAGAGCTTTGGCATGCTGTGTTCGGCGCGTGAACTCAAGCTGTCCGATGACCACGGTGGCCTGCTTGAATTGGCATCTGACGCGCCAGTGGGGCAGAATATTCGCCAGCACCTTAATCTCGACGACACCCTGTTGACCCTCAAGCTCACGCCAAACCTGGCACATTGCCTGAGCGTCTATGGTGTCGCGCGCGAGCTTTCGGCGTTGACCGGCGCGCCGCTGAAGCCGCCGCTGTTTCCGGTTGTCCAGGCGACACTCGATGAAGTGCTGCCGGTAACAGTCAGCGCAGCGGATTTGTGTGGCCGCTTTTCTGGCCGCATCATTCGCAATTTGAATCCGCGTGCCGCCACGCCGGGCTGGCTGGTGGATCGGCTGGCGCGCTGTGGCCAGCGCAGCGTGACCGCGCTGGTGGATATTTCCAACTACGTGATGTTTGAGTTGGGTCGCCCGTCCCATATTTTTGATCTCGACAAGATTCACGGCGGTCTGCAGGTGCGCTGGGGCCAGCCCGGTGAACAACTGAAATTACTCAATGGCAATACCGTCACCGTTGATGCCCAGGTTGGCGTGATTGCCGATCAGTTCCAGGTCGAGTCATTGGCCGGCATCATGGGCGGGGATGCCACCGCTGTCTGCGATGACACGCAAAACGTCTATGTCGAGGCGGCATTCTGGTGGCCCAAGGCAATTGCCGGGCGCTCACGCCGGTTCAACTTTTCAACCGATGCCGGGCACCGCTTTGAGCGCGGTGTTGATCCGGAACTGACGGTCGAGCACATCGAGCGCATCAGCCAGCTCATCATCGACATTTGTGGCACACCGCAAACCGTTTGCGGGCCGATCGATGATCAGCAGGTTGCCATGCCCATCCCGAAAACCGTCACGCTGCGGGTGGCCCGGGCGGCCAAGGTGCTGGGCATGCCCGTCACGCAGGCACAGTGCTCCAGGGCATTGACTGGTCTGGGCTTGCCGCTGGAGGAGGGTGAAGGGGTCATCATGGTTACCCCGCCGTCCTGGCGCTTTGATTTGCAGATTGAAGAAGACCTGATCGAAGAGGTGGCCCGCATGGTGGGCTACGACAAGCTGCCGCAGACACCGCCGCACGCGCCCATCACCGCCAGGATTCGACCGGAGTCCGAGCGCGGCGCATTTGCTGTACACCACGCCATGGCGGCGCTGGGTTACCAGGAAACCATCAATTTCAGCTTTGTCGAAGAGCGTTGGGAGCATGATCTCGCCGGCCATCCGAATCCGATCCGGCTGCTCAACCCAATTTCAAGCCAAATGAGCGTCATGCGCACGTCCCTATTGGGTTCTTTGTTACAAGTTTTGAAGTTTAATCAAGACCGCAAAGCCTCGCGCGTGCGGGTTTTCGAGATCGGTCGGGTGTTTTTGCGCGATGACTCGATTGCCGGCACGGACACCACGGTCAAAGGGTTCGACCAGCCGATGCGCCTGGCAGGACTTGCTGCGGGTGCCTGCGATGCCCCCGAATGGGGCAGCAAGGATCGTCTGGTTGATTTTTTCGATGTCAAGGGCGACCTTGAGGCGCTGCTGACACCAGGCCAGCCGGTGTTTGTTCCCGCCCAGCACCCGGCCATGCATCCGGGGCGCTGTGCGCAAGTCTGCATCGGGGGGGCCGCAGTTGGTTTTGTTGGTGAATTGCATCCCAGGTGGCGCCAGTTGCATGAGCTGGCCCAGGCCCCGGTTTTATTTGAAATTGACCTAGCCGTCGTGTTGCGCCGGCAGGTTCCGCGTTTCAAGCCGGTGCCGAAGTTTCAGGCAATTGAGCGTGATATTGCCGTGCTGGTGGATGAACAGGTCACGCACGATGCGCTGATGAAGGCCATTTGGTCCGCTCCTGTCGATGGCGTGTTGCGCGATGCCCTGTTATTTGACATTTATCGGCCTAAATCATCTGGGCGGGCATCAGACCACGCCACTGGCAAAAGCATGGCGGTGCGCCTGACCTTGAATGCCCAGGACGCCGCCCTGACAGAGGCACAGATCGATGCCGCCGTTGCTGCGGTGGTCGCTACACTGTCGGCGCAGGTCGCAGCGCGCCTGCGAACCTGATTGAATAGACATCACGTTGTAAAGAAACGAGCCACTCATGGACATCACTGTTGAATCTCTTGAAACCACCGCACTGACCAAGGCGCAACTGGCGGAACTGTTGTTTGACCAAATTGGCTTGAACAAACGCGAATCCAAAGACATGGTTGACGCTTTTTTTGATCTGGTGTCTGGCAGTCTGGTTGCTGGTCAGGATGTCAAGATCGCCGGTTTTGGCAATTTTCAGATACGCACCAAGGCACCCCGCCCAGGGCGCAACCCCAGAACCGGCGAGGCGGTTCCGATCAAAGCCCGCCGTGTCGTGACTTTTCATGCCAGTCACAAGCTGAAAGAACAGATTCAAGATCAGGCTTAGGCGCCAACTGGGTTTTTTCCTTGAGAGTCAGCAATAGTCAAAAATTGAGTAATGGCTTGCCTTTGCAGACCCCATTGATTCGGAGCAAGCTGCAGCATTTTTAAGCACTTCATTGTTTTCAATGGAAAATCCGCTCCCGTCCATTCCCGCCAAGCGCTACTTCACAATCGGTGAAGTAGGCGATTTGTGTGGTGTCAAGCCTCATGTGCTTCGGTACTGGGAGCAGGAGTTTACGCAACTGCGACCGATGAAACGACGTGGCAACCGTCGTTATTACCAACACCACGAGGTGCTGATGGTCCGGCGCATCCGCGATCTGCTGTACGAGCAGGGCTTTAGCATCAGTGGTGCCCGCAACAAAATACAGATGTTGTTGCAGGTCAATCGCAACAAAATCAGACATGGCAAGGAGTTTTTCAAAGAGTACGAGGTGGCCGAAATCAGCGACTCCCAATTTGACGATGTTGTCGAATTCACGCCGATGCCACAGCATGACGCAGTGACCGACCCTTGGCAACAAGTGCGCCTTGATCTGCTTGAAATTCGGGAGTTGCTGCTAGGCACCGGTGACTGACAATCACCGCAGTGACGGCTATAATTTGTAGCTTCGGTGTGTGGCGCAGCCTGGTAGCGCACTTGCATGGGGTGCAAGGGGTCGAAGGTTCGAATCCTTTCACACCGACCAACAGACAGTACAAAGGCCTTCAAAGAGTGATTTTTGAAGGCCTTTTTCATTGGTAAATCAGCTAGTTGCAGTGCAACGGGGTACAGGGGCATACATTGACAGCCAAGGTAAAGCAGGGGTACAAACGGGGGGTATGAAAAGCGATTTGGGGCAAAAAAACACGGGTTTTTCCCCCACGCCATAGGGAAACCCACTGTTTCCCCCCACCTTGATTTGGAGTTGTCCCCCCATGTTGACCGATGCGGCCACCATCGTAAAGTTGCGCACGCATTCCCTCAAGCCGTGCTTGCAATGATGAGATTAACTACGGGGCGCCGGAGACGTTTTCGAGGTCGAGTTGGAAGTGGCAGGACTTGGCAGAGATGTTCGAACAGCGGCTTGTCAGGCGCGCGACCAAAAAAGCGCAACGCGGCGGTGCTTCCATC